>JBGCER010000438.1:0-6981 GCA_045106515.1 Myxococcota bacterium | reverse complement strand
CCACATCCCGTCGGCGTGTCGGCTGAACCGGTGCTTGAAGTCCTGCAAACCCCAGTGGATCTGGGTGCGCCGATCCCGCGGGTGGTCCAAGGGCAAGATGGTGTGGTGATAGCTCTGTGCCATGGCGCCACCGTGGCCACGAAGCTCCAGGTGCTGACGATCAGACTGGATTATGGACTGGTGTATGTCGGGTGCTCTGAGCTGCATCCACCGCATCAGCGTGGGCCCCATGTCAAAGCTGATGTGGTCATAGGTGCGGATGCGCGCGACCACTTCGCCGCCTTGGTTCCACACCTGCGCCCCGACATTGGCTCGATAGCACTCATTTGCCACCCGCTCGTTCCAGTCGTGGGCCGGCGCGGCGGTGGGCTGGCACGGAACCGAGCCGAGCCACGGATTGTCCCGAGGCGGCTGGTAGAAGTGGCCATGCACGCACACGCTGACGGTCATGAGTTCACTTCTGGGGGGGGAAGTTCACGCTCTTGGTGACCTTCGAGGTTGACAGTGGTTGACGTGATCTTGATATCATGCGCGCTCGTAGACGTTCGGTCCGCGCCGAGCGCTCTTCACACGACCTGGAGGCACGCATGAGCGTGAACTGGCGAATCGCATCCTTTGGACTCTTGGGCCTCACTCTGGCTGCTTGTGGCGTCGACTATGACGAGCCCACGGCCGTGCTGTCTCCGGCCGAGCCCGGCACGGATGACACCATTCGCTTGCAGGTCGCCGCCTTTGATGGCGCCGAGTACCGCGTCCGCTGGACCCGCGACGGCGAGACCATGGAAGACGTGACGTACGAAGTCGACGGCGAGCTCACCGAGCGCGGTCAGGTGTGGGAAGTCACCATCACGCCCATCGACGTCGAGTCCGGCAAGGAATACGCGCCCACGGTCTTGTCGACCACCATCGCAAACGCCTACCCGTACGGCATTGTGAGCATCTCTCCGAGCCAACCACAGGCAGGCCAAGACCTGGCAGCCGTGCCTGGCTTCACCGATCCCGATGGCGAAGACGTGACCTACACGTATGCGTGGACCAAGAACGGCACGGGCGCTGGTTCCGACGCGGTCATTCCGGGTGACCAGCTCGTCAAGGGCGACGAGTGGGAAGTCACCGTCACCGCCTCCGACGCCGCGGGTTCCTCCGAGCCGGTCACGGCATCGGTCACCGTCCTCAATACCGTGCCTTCGGTCGCCGGAGCTCGAATTCAGCCCGAGCAAGTCTATGACGACACCGAAGTCTCGTGCCAGGGCATCAACTTCAACGACGTCGACGGCGATCCAGAAGGGTTCAAGACCTTGTGGCTCGTCGATGGCTTTGAGGTGTCGACCGACGCCACCCTCACCGGGGACTTCTTCGACCGCGGACAAGTCATCAGCTGCCAGCTGATTCCCACCGACGGCGAAGGCGACGGCGCACCCGTGATGTCCGAGCCCGTCGAGGTCGGCAATGGCACGCCCACGGTGGATAGCGTGGTCATCGATGGTGACACCCAGAACCGCAACAATGCCTTGACCTTCAGCCCAGTCGGCGCCGTAGACGCCGACGGCGACGACATCGAATACCTCGTCTGGTGGTTGGTCAACGGTCGCGGCGTTTCTCAAGAGCAGACGCTGTCCCCCGAGCTGTTCCAGCGCGGAGACAAGGTCTCCATCAGCGTTGTGCCCTACGACGGGTTCCTCGAAGGCGAGCAGGTCACCTCTGCAGAAGTCGAGATCCAGAACGCGCCTCCGGTCATCGTCGAGAGCGGCTTCGTGGCGAGCCCGATCTACACCGACTCCCAGCTCGATCCTAAGGTGCTCACGACAGACGCCGACAATGACCCGGTCACTTTGTCTTTCGTCTGGACGGTCAACGGCTCCACCGTCGGTGATTCCACGGGGGCGCTCGACGGTCTTGTGGAGTTTGATCGTGCAGACACGGTCGGCTACGAAGTCGTGCCCAACGATGGTATCGACGATGGAGAGGCCTTCACCTCCCCCACCGAAACCGTGGCCAATAAGCCTCCGAGCCTCCCCGAACTCACCATCGAGCCCAAGCCGACCCTCCCCGAGGAGGACGTGGTCTGCGCCATGGTCGAAGAGGCCGTCGACGCCGATGGCGACACGGTCACCTACACCTTCGAGTGGGAAGTGGATGGCACGGCTTACACCGGCCTCGCTGATACCACCGACTTCGCCGGTGACACCATCCCCAGCGCAGGAACTGAGTTGGGCGAGCAGTGGGTGTGCACCGTTGTCGCCAGCGATGGCACCGATGACGCCAACCCCGTCGAAGCGGCCACCGTCGTACGTCCCGAGACGGTGTACTACTACGCGGAAAGCAAGTCGGACCTGACCAATGCAGGATCCTCATGCACCGGACCTGATGGGAACACCGGGTACTACCAATACCACTACTACTACACCACCGGTATGCAGTGGAAGTTCGACGACGACTACAACCTCGACGCCGACAGCATCACCATCACCTGGCGTGGTGGGCAGGCGTACCCGAGCACGTCGTACCGTTACCTCTACATCAACGGCGCCGGCGGGGCCTACTTCAACTCGGGCATCACCAAGACCTCGTCCTGCGACAGCGGCAAGACGTACCAGGTCACGGTCAGTGGCGTGGCGAGCCTGTGGAACAAGGGCAAGACCAACACGGTCGAGATGCGCATGCCTTGCTGCAACTACGGCAACAATGGCGTCTACTACGGTGGAAGCGTGGATGACGACCCCGACAACGTCGAGTACGGCCGTCTGCTCGTCAAGACCGAAGACGACGACTAGTCGCCTAGGGTCGTTGGACCGGTCGTAGCCAAAGGGCACCCAACGGGGGCAGCGTCACAACGACGCTGCCCCCGAAGCCGTGGTGGGGCACCGATTCGGGCGTGATGGGCCCGGCCATCACAACTCCGCTGCCGCCATAGGCCAGGTCGTCGCTCTGTAGGACGGGTTCCCAGGCGTCGGCGTCGGGTAAGCCGATCCGGTAGTCCACTAAGACCGAGGGCGTGAAGTGGTGGATGCAGGCGATCGCCGATCCGGACGTCGGGTCCTTGCGAAGGAATGCGACGACGCCATTGCGGGCGTCTGAACCATCGATCCACTGAAAGCCGTCGGCCTCATGGTCGCCGGCGTGTAGGGCGGGTTCGCTTCGGTGCAACCGGTTGAGCGTGGCAACGAGGGCCGCGATGCCGCCGTGTTCCGGGTTGAGGTATTCGTCCCACCGCAGTTCGCCTTCATGGGTCCACTCATTGGATTGAGCCCATTCTTGGCCCATAAAGAGTAGCTTCTTTCCTGGCGTAGCGTGCTGCCACACCAGGAGCAGGCGGGTATTGGCTCGCTGTTGCCAGGGGTCGCCGGGCATCTTGTTGAGCAGCGAACCTTTGCCGTGCACGACTTCGTCGTGAGACAGCGGCAGCACGAAATTCTCAGAGCCCGCGTAGACGGTGCGGAAGGTGAGGCGGTTGTGGTGGTGCTGCCGATGGATGGGGTCTTCCGCCAGGTATCCCAAGGTGTCGTGCATCCAACCCATGTCCCACTTGAAGCCAAACCCCAGGCCTCCGGAGTGCACGGGGTGGCTCACCCCGGGCCACGCGGTGGACTCCTCGGCGAAGGTCTGCACGTCGGGGTGCAGACCATAGATGGTGGCGTTGACCTGCTTGAGGAAGGCTTCGGCCTCCAGGTCCTCATTGCCACCCCGCTCATTGGGGGTCCACCCGCCGTCCTCTCGGGAGTAGTCGCGGTAGAGCATGCTCGCGACGGCATCGAACCGCAGCCCATCGGCGTGGAACCGGTCGAGCCAGCATAGAGCGCTCGACAATAAGAAGGAGCGGACCTCGGGCCGGCCATAGTCGAAGATGAGGGTCTTCCAGTCCGGGTGATGCCGCCGCTGTGGATCGGTGTGCTCAAAGAGGGGGCCGCCGTCGAACTGGGCCAAGGCAAAGTCGTCGGCAGGGAAGTGGGCGGGCACCCAGTCCAAGATCACGCCGATCTGCGCTTGGTGCAGCTGATCGATGAGGGCCTGGAGGTGGTCGGGTGGGCCGTATCTAGACGTTGGAGCGTGGTATCCCGATACCTGGTAGCCCCAAGAGCCGTAGAAGGGGTGCTCCATCACAGGCATGAGCTCCACGTGGGTGAACCCGAGGCGCTGCACGTGCTCGATGAGGGGCTCGGCGAGGTCCAACCACCCGAGTGGCTGGCCGTTCTCTCGCTTCCAGGAACCAGGATGTACCTCGTAAATCGACATGGGCGCGCTTCGCGCATTGCGCTCGCTACGCTCGCCCATCCAGGCCTGGTCTGACCACGCGTATCGGTCTTTCCACACGACGCTGGCGGTTCGGGGCGGCACTTCGGTTCGGGCGGCCCAGGGGTCCGCTTTGTCGTGGTGTGCGTCATCGCGGTGAATGCGCAACTTGTAGCAGTGACCCTCGGCGGCGCCGCGGGCGAAGCCTTGCCACAGCCCGCCGTCGCTGACGCGGGTGAGGGGGGTGGCGCCGCCGCTCCACCCGTTCCAGTCGCCAATCACGTCGACGCGCTCCGCAGCCGGCGCCCAAGTGGAGATCCAACAGCCGCTCTTGCCCTTGTGCCGCCCTGGATGCGCCCCGAGCTTGAGATAGGCGCGCGCGTGGGTGCCTTCGTGGAAGAGGTGTCGGTCGTTGTGAGTGAGGATTCGCTTCACGAGGCACGTTCTTGGGAAAGGGCGGTGGCGAGTGCGAGGACGGCGCGGTGCTGCTTCATTTGGGCCAGGTCCAACCTACTCCTGCGGGTCCAGTTGGGTCGCTCTCGCCAGGTGCCGGGTACGTTCTGCGGCCGGGTCTCGCCCCACAGGTCCTCTAGGTTGATCAAGACCGTGGAAGCTGGAGACTGGGCCAGCTTTAGCGCCAGCGCCGCGTGGAGATGCACGGCCGGGTCGTCGGACGCGTCGGGGCCTAGGACGGTCCAGCCCTGTGCGAGCGGGGTCAGGGCCTGAACGGTTCGGCGCCGGTGCTCTTTCGCGGAAGCCAGAGCCTCTGCGGTCATCCAGCCCAGCGCATGATGGTCAGCGAGGTCGAGCCCGTCACACCATCCCGCAAAGGTGGGTGTGTCGTGGGTGTTCAGGCTCGCGATGCAGCGCTGGCGTGGCGCCGGGAGCGGGTTTGAGGGATCGGGCCGCGCCGTAAACTGGCCCACGTAAAGCCCCGACAGGTTGTGTTGGTGCATGCGCGCGTGCAGGGACTCGGGGAGCATCCCCAAGTCTTCGCCCACCATCTCGCAGCGGGTGTCGTGGCTCGCGCTCACCAGGTGCCGCCACCACGCGTCTGCGGGATTCTCCACGTAAACCCCACGCTCAGGGCCCATTTGGCTCGGGATCCAAAACAACCGATGCAGGCCCAAGATGTGGTCGATGCGCAGGCGATGGGCGGCGGTGGCGTGATGGTGCAGCGCACCTCGCAAGTCAGCGTGATTTTGCTCGGCGGAAAGGTTGGGGTGTACGGGGGGAAATCCCCAATCTTGACCGCTTGGAAAGTACGGGTCCGGGGGGGCGCCGGTGCTCATCTGGGCGGCGTGCAGCGGGCCTGTGCCGGTGCCGTGCCAGGTGTCGAACCCGTCTGGGTGGGTGCCGATGGGAAGGTCCAAGTACAGGTCCACGCCGGCGGCCTTCAGGCGAGCGCGAAGCTGCATGACCTGCCGGCGCGCCTCGTGCTGGGCATAGGTCCACGCGCGGACGTGCTCCGGGTCGAGGTCCTCTCCGCCCAACCCCAGATGCGGCTCGGACCATCGCTGGGCGGAGGCCCAGGTCGGCCACGGACCGCGGGTGATGCTGGCGGCGCGGAATCGGGCGTATACGGCGATGGACGGGTCCTCTTCCATCCGCGCGGCGGCGTCTGGATCCGCCCACGCAACCTTCGACAACGCCATGAGCAGCCGCCACTGCAGGTCCCACGCGGCGGCGGGGTCCGCGTAGTCCCCCGAGCGTAGCGCCGAGAGAGTGCCGTCGGCGTCGGCGTCCTTCAGGATCTGCTGTGCCTGTGGGCAACGAGTCCACTCCGGGGTCGCCACGGGATCGATGAGGTGCTCCGCCCAGTGGTGACGAGACACGGGCGCATAGGGGCTCGGCTCGAAGGGGCCGGCTCGGTCCAAGAAGGTGGGAAGCATGGGCAAGGTGCCCAAGAGCGACGCCCCCAGGCCACCCAACCACGCGCCTAGGTCACCGAGGGCGGTGTAGTCGCCCAGGCCCCGTGTGGCGGCCGTGCGCAGGGCGTGGTGGGGAAGGAAGGCGCCCCAGTCCCGTCGAACCGGTCGCCAGGCTTCCCCAATGTGGGGCTGCGACGCCATAGGGGTCTGCGGTCGGGGGCCGAGGGCGGTGAGCACGGCGTTGAGCGCTTCGGGATCCGCCGGTTTCCAGTCGCCAGTCGGACTGTGAAAGCCGAGCTGAATGCCGGCTTCTTGGGCTTCGAGGTGGAGCTGCGTGAGGTCCACCCTACTCGACGTAGGTCAGGGTAGCGGGCAGAGGAGCGGTACAAAGGTCCCCAACCTCGGAGACGCGATACTCAAACGTCCACGTCGCGTCCGCGTTGCGATCGTCCGAGAATAGGCCTTCCAAGCCGGCAGAGAACTCACCGCGCTGGTCCACGGTATCGCACTCGAAGGCCTGGCCGGCCATGACGCAGGTGTAGATCCACTCGGGTCCGAGCTCCGGGAACTCCACGGTGAAGGTGCGGCCTTCCGGGTCGGCCGTCATGAATCCGTCGAAGGAGCCGAACTCTCCGATCTCGAGGCCGCACGAGTCGGTCACGAAGCTGAGTTGCTCTAGGCGCCACGCGCCTTCTAGGGGGGCGAACGGCGGTGGGTCCGTATCGGTGTCTGTATCGGTGTCGGTGTCGGTATCCGTATCGGTGTCCGTATCGGTGTCGGTGTCGGTGTCGGTGTCCGTATCGGTGTCGGTGTCCGTGTCGGCATCGCCGCCGCCGCCGGTGTCACCGGTCTCCATGCCCGGACCACAGTCCGAGCCGTC
>JBGCER010000437.1:0-3830 GCA_045106515.1 Myxococcota bacterium | reverse complement strand
GCTACGTCCACCACGAGGTGCTCTACCTGTCGGGTCGAGAGCCGCGGTGCCCGGCGGAAGATGGTGCTGCTCGCTTGCGTCACTGGATGTGCGGCGCGCGTAGAGTTGCCAACACAGGTCCAAGCCCCGGCAACGTCGCCACAAACGGTGTGGGTGGCTGCCGGTGCGGACGTTCCAGACGGTGACGAACCCGTCATTTGGTTCGCTGACGTGGGCGGCGTAGATGCGGAATCACTTATTTGCCACGCATCCCACCGGAAGGGGCCACTTTGGCAACAAATGGACCTGGCCGGTGTGCGCTTCATCTGTGTGGCGAATCCGGACCGCTTGTCTCGCAAACGAAGACTAGAGCAACGGTTTCAGGCTCCGATGAGTGCATCGCCAACGTCGGGAATGCCGTTGGTGATTGCTGCTGCGTTGACCGTAGATGCGACCTCAGCCGTCACCGATGATCTGGAGGCCTTCTCGGACGCGTTGGCGCTTCAGCTGCGCATTCGACGGGGACCGACCAGCCAGTTGTTGTTGGGTGAAAGCGAGTGGGGGCCACCGACCATTGTAGTGGGGCCCAATGAGCCCGTTGAGTTGACGGTGAGCAATGGCCAGACCCACGCACGGATTGTTGGAACGGAACTCGTTACCGGTGAGCTGGGACAATGGGTTTTGCTGGCGACGTCCGAGTAAGCACTCATCCGCACACGTCGCTCAACATGGAGACCTGATGGCAAACTACGTATCGCTGATTCGTCGAGAGGCTGGAACCGACGTTTTCCAGAGCATGTCCTCGTTTTCCGAGCTTGTCCTTGGGGCATGGTGCATCGCCGACCCCGCGTGGCTGCTGGCGATGTTCGACGAAGAGGCCGAAGACAAACTGGGGGAACACCCAGGCCAGTGGCTGCTCGTCGACCGCAAGAAGAGACGGGCGATACTCTATTCCCCAGACATGGCTCCAGAAAGCGATGACGACGTTGTACGAAGTGTGATGATCGGTCTTTGGGCTTGGTACGGCTGGAAACTGCAGGTCACCGATTCCAGCACCGTGCCCAAGACCTGGCCGCGCTCGAAGAAGCGAAAACCATTGACCTACGCACAAGCAGGCCGAGCGTGGCATGTCATTGCCAACCAATGGGACGTCTGCATTCGTGCGGATGACTATCGGTCGACGCAGCTATACGGTCGCAATGCGACAGTGGAGGAGGGGCCCACACCCTGTTTGCTGCGACAGGGCGGGACAGCGCTAGAGACCGCCGACCCACTCTCCGTCCTCTTTGCCTTCGGAGCCGCCCATGCAGCCGGGTTCGTTGACGACAGCGGCAACCTAGCGGCGACCGCAGACATCACACGGTGGAAGTCCCCGAAGCGGCACCGGGTGAACTGGGATCAGCTCGCCACACAGCCCGATTCCCTCGTCGCGGCTCTCGCCAATAGGAATGACGAGAGCGAGGACGAGATGCGCTTTGGCTTGGCAGACGGGATTGAGTCCGAAATGCGGCGGCGCGGTTGGCACAAGCCCGACTGGTTCGCCATGCTAGCCGCGTTGGAGCCCGAACAGCAAAAGGTCGTAACCACAGCTGTTCGCAAGCTCTTCAAAGAGGCTGGGATGGCCTAGATAGCCGGCTTTTCCCACAGGAATTCCGGCTCGCCAATCATCTTGTTCGCCCAGCGAGCCAGGATGAACAGGAAGTCTGACAGACGGTTGAGGAAGCGCAGGCACCCCTCATTGATGCTGTCATCCCCTTGAAGGGCCGTCACGAGGCGACGCTCAGCACGTCGACACACGGTTCTGGCTTGGTGCAAGAACGCGCCGACCGGACCGCCGCCCGGAAGGATGAAGTCCTTTAGCGGCCCGAGGTCTTCGTTCAGCGTGTCGCACAGCTCCTCGAACCTTGCCACAGCGGAGCGTGGTTCGTTCTCAGGTAGCGAAGGGCACTCTTCAAGCTGCGCGACCGGCCCCATGACCACAGTCCACCCATCCGCCCACCGACATTCGAGATGTATCGGCCATCCGACTAACTCCACTTCGGGTTCGGGTGCCCGAAGCTCGATGCACTCCAATGTCCACGGCGAACGTTCGTCGTCCACATCAAACTGCCATGGCGGACCGGGGTCGCCAATCCGGACATCCGTAAGCGGTATTCGCTCGTCGCTCTGCCCATCGATAGCACCGTTGGGAGGAACCCTTCTTGTGGTGATAATGCCGAGGATGTGTTCTCGATTGTCCAGGAAGCTCAGGCCATAGGACAAGGTGTCGGGGAATCCATCCGTGTCGTCTGGATCAGCCCGCTTTGGCTCCGCTGTCTCGTTGCCCTCGGGGTCAGTCCACGTCCTCGGAGTCCACTCACCCGGAACCGACCATTCGTTTTGCTCACACCACCAGTCGGCTCGGATGCTGTCACCGACCGGGGCTCCGCAGAAGCGGCAGGCAGTCGTAGCGTCCGTGTCTTGAGAGTCTGCGCCGGTATCCGGTCCTGTCTTCTTGCAGCCTAGACTGCCCGCTAACCCCGCGAGCGCGACGAGTAGTGAAGCTGCTCTCAAGCGATGGATCACAAGGTATCCTCGACGCGAAACACACCTGCTCCGATCGGTAGCCGCAAACTGGGTCTCGCCCCCGGATTGACTCGTCGCCGGTCAGGCGAAGCGCATAGGAACGCGTACCGGGACGGTTCGACTGCTCGTAAAAAGCTCGCTCCTTCTCGTCGGTCGACCCAGCGTCCGCTGCGAGTACATGGAAAGCACCAGAAGAGTCAACGTATCCCACTTCCAAATCGACGTTGTTGGGGGATTTGTCTTCTTCCATTCGTCGGTCCAACCAAAACGCCACAGCATCCACTGCGCGACCGGTGCTCGGCTGTGGGTGTTCGATGACGTCCTCTTCGCCTCGGTCGATGCAGACTCGCCCCGACATCCAGCGGATAGGAAGCATCAAGCCCTCTCTCCCGCGCACTCTACCGCCCGGTTCGACCCGCCGCGTCGCTTTAGTCGGACTCATCGGCGCTCATATTCGCCGAAATCTGGCCTAAAAGCTTATATTCTTGGCTCTTCATATTCTCCACGGCTCGTTAGCGCCGCAATCGGCGACGAGGTATGTTGGTCCGGCGTCGGCGGACGCTCTACCTCACTCCTCGAGGGCGCCTTGTACAACTACCTCAAGTCGATGATGGGTGGCCCGGATGCCGACGCCCAGAAGCAGCCGGCACCGCCGTCCCCGGCCGCCGAGCAACGGCAGGGCAATGCGGCCGCAAGTGTCCAGGCCTCGGCCGAGTCCACAGCGGACCGCGACGACGGGTGGAGCCTTGGCGGGGCGCTGGCGGCGGCGTCCGAGTTGATGGGCCTGGAGGGCTCCTCCGAGGGCAGCGCTGCCGCGGCCCCGACCGCCGAGCAGATTCGTGCCCACACGCTGGACTCCGTGGCCCGAGCCACGCCCAGGTTCCACAAAGACGGGCAGTGGACCTACGCCCAGTTTCCGAACGGCACGATCCAGATCACCGAGGGTCCCGGTGCCGGTCAGGTGCTGCAGAGCGGCAAAGCGTACGAGGCGATCACCAAGCTGATGGGGCCCCACCCGGCCCAGTCCGAGCAGGTGTCGTTGCCGGTCTCATCCCCCGAATCCAACGAATCGGAGCAGAGCGAAAGCTGGCCAGAAATGCCGAATCTAGCCAAGGCTGCCGCCAACCAGGCCGTGGACCTGGGCGTGTGGGCCGCCTCCCAGATGGCCGGGCCGAGCGAGTCGGTGGGCGAATCTGTGCAGACTCCGGCCGCCGCCGAGGTTGCGCCCGGCGACACCCTGGATCGGCTACTCGCCCGGGATCGCCTGAACGACGAGGAGATCCGAG
>JBGCER010000436.1:0-9760 GCA_045106515.1 Myxococcota bacterium | reverse complement strand
GCCTCCATCTCGACCCCGGTTCGCCAGTCGGTGCGGACGGTGGCACGAACCCTCACCCCCTCGTCGGTGCTGCTCACCTGCACATCGACCGCAGAGATCGGCAGTGGGTGGCACAATGGGATGAGGTCGCTTGTGCGTTTTGCTGCTTGGATCCCGGCAAGTTGTGCGATTGCGAGCACGTCCCCCTTCTTGGCGGTGCGATCGACGATCGCGGCTCGGGCGTGGGCCCCCATGCGGATGTGGCCCTCGGCGATGGCGACCCGGGCGGTGATCGGCTTGCTGCCAACGTCGACCATATGCGCATTGCCGCTGTCATCGAAGTGAGTCAGTTTGTCCATCGACGGCGTCCTTCGTTGGGGATGCGGGGACCGGACTTGCCGCCGGCAGATACCACCGGCGTTTCCTAACGCTTCGGGTCGGTGCCGCCGTACCTGTGAATGAGGGCGCCCCCCGGTGCTCGGCACACTGCTCCCCCCTCCCGGAACCTGTCGTTGCTCGTGCCGAGTCCCTGGGGGCGCCGCCCTCTTGCCCGGTGGGTCGTGTTACCCGCGGCCCCATGAAGCCTCCCAAGTTCGCCGTCCACCCTCGCGCCGCCAAGCGGCTCCTCACCGGCCACCCCTGGGTGTTCGGCAATGAGCTCACGGTGCCCGCCAAGGAGCTACCCGTCGGCGGCACCGTCGACATCACGGCCACCGATGGTCGCTTTTTGGGTCGTGGCTATGCCAACCCAGCGAGCTTGATCGCGGTGCGGTTGTGCTCTCGCTCCAAGGCGCAACACATCGATCTCCCTGGGTTTTGGGCATCTCGGCTCCGAACGGCCCTAGAGGTGCGCGCCGCCCTCTTCCCGGGCTCGACGGCCTATCGATGGGTCCACGGCGAGGCGGATGGGATCCCCGGTCTGATCGTGGACCGTTACGGCGACTATGTCGTCGCGCAGGTGTTGACCGTGGGCATCCAGCACCGCTTGGATGCGGTCAAAGAGGCCCTGCTCGATGTGCTGCCGGGCCTGCGTGGGGGGCTGTTCCGCAATGACGTCAAGGCGCGGGACCTCGAAGGGCTTTCGAAGGGCGTGACCCCATGGTTCGGTGAGGTGCCAGCCACCGTCGATATCGATGAGGACGGCGTGGCCTTTCGGGTGGACCCGCACGATGGCTTGCGCACGGGTCACTTCTTCGACCAGCGTCAAAATCGTGGCTTTGCGGCTCGGTTGTGTACGGGCGGGTCCATGTTGGACGTCTATGCGAACACCGGGGGTTGGGGACTGCACGCCCTCAACGCCGGAGCGGCCCAGGTGACGTTCATCGAGAAGTCGGAGTCCGCGTGTGCGGCCATCGAGGCCAATGCCGCGCTCAACGGCGTGCAGGACCAAGTGAGCATCTTCTGTGACGAAGGGCGAAAGACGCTGATGGCCATGTTGGTGGAAGGCCAGCGCTTCGATGGCGTGGTGCTCGATCCGCCTCCGTTCGCTAAGACCAAGAAGGCGGCTGGTAGCGCACTCAAGGGCTATAAAGAGATCAATTCGCTGGCGATGCAGCTCGTACGGCCCGGCGGTTGGTTGTTCACATCCTGCTGCAGCCGCTTCGTGTTTGAAGACCGGTTCGTGGAGGCCGTTCAGGCGGCGGCCGTGGAGAGTGGCAAGCGGTTGGTGGGCGTGCGGCGCAGTGGTGCGGCGTCCGATCATCCGGTTCTCCCGTCTATGCCCGACAGCCGATACCTCAAGAGCTTCGCCTTTCACGTCCAGCAGGACACCTGATGTGGTGGTTCTTTTTGGGCATCGCCCTCGCCTCCGACTCGTCTGAGCCGTTGGGCCCAGCCCCCAATCACGAGGTGATGCGCCCGGTCGGGCTGCATGCTGGAGGCGTGGCTTCCGTGCCCGGCCCCAGTGCAGACTGCCAGGCAAAGGCCCAGGTGTACATGCCTTATGGCCTGTGCAAGAACCTGGGTGTTCCCTCGGATAAGACGGCTCGCCCGGTGCGTATGAAGGCGGTCCTGTCCGCCGATCCTCCCCTGAGCGGCGCGTCCTGTGCCTTGGTGTGTACGCCGGGGGCTAAGCTCGCAAACTGGAGCTTTATCCTTCCACAACCCGGGTATCGAGGCCAGGTCCAGTGCACGCTATCCGCTCGGGTGAAGACCACTCTCGACGTCTCGGACGAAAGCTCCACGCCCACCGCTGGCGCCACGATTCAGTGGCAGACCGATCTGAACCTGACCGACTACCGGGTCGAAGATCCCGAGCTGTTGGACGGCCACCCCAAGGACCTGCCGCGCATGGTGTTCGAGGCTCGAAGGTGGCTGGATGGGGCGGGCGCGTGCCCGGCCGGTCAGCCAAGCCGACCGAGATAGGCCGGAGCGGCCTGGTCTATCGGAAGTAGATAAAGTCGTCGCTGCCGTCGGTGATCGACACCACGACGGCGATATCGCCCGTGACCTCGGGACCGAGGGCCTGCCAAGCCTGCATGAGGCTGTCGCCGTGCTCTGGGGCGTACGCGGCCACAAAGAGGATCTGCTTCGCCCAGGCCTCGTCTTCGCGCACATTCGCTGACGAAAGCGGGATATCTGCGAGTTTGTCGGTCAGCAGGGCTGTGGCTTTGTCTACACCCCAGGGGTCTTCCGGCGGAAAACCGACCGCCCGAGTGACGCTCACACCGATGCGAGCGCCGTCCCAGGTCACCACCAAGTCCGTCTTCTTACCGTCGGGGTCTTGGTAGGGCACCTCGCCCTCTGTGTAGATGAGCGCCGCGCTCTCACAACGATGAAGCACTTCAAACGCCAGGAGTTCGGACTGCAGGGAGTTCGGGTTCAGGTTGCCATCATCCAAGACCTTGCGGCCGCCGTCCGACAGTTCATCGCGGGTGGGCGCGTCCTGCACGCTCACCGTGGTCTGGCGGAACGAGGGCGCGGCACCCGTCAGATCTTCGGTCAGGACGAAGTCGCAGTCGAACGGTCCGCTCCCGTAGATGTCGATCGGTTCAGGCGGATCGGTGTCGTCTGTAGAGTCGGTCGAATCTGTAGAGTCGGTCGAATCCGTGGAGTCCGATGAGTCCGACGGTCCCGCCGGGCATGCCGACAGGCCGAGGGCCGCGATAATCCAGATGCCGCGCATGCTCTGGCCTATTCTGGGGCGAAGATGCCGAGTGCGGTGCTGTAGAGGTAGGCCGAGCCCGTGCCCGTGGCAGGGGAGCCGATCATCAGGTCTGGCCCGCCGTCACCGTCGAGGTCACCCACGTCCCAAGAGGCGCCGAACATGGTGCCCTCGGCGCGCTCGTAGAACCGCGCTGCGGCGGTGCTGGTGTCCGTGGTACCGCCCGCGGCGACCACCGTGCCGTCGAACATGTAGACGCTGCCTTCCCCATCGGGAAGGTCCCACTCCAGCTTGGCATTGAGCGTGTCGATGGAGCCCGGCGCGCCGACCAGCAGCTCGGGAGCCCCGTCGCCGTCGTGGTCCGCAGACTTGCGCTCAACGCGAAGGGCCGTCAGGCCATCGGGGGAGTCGATGGTGAACGAGGCCAGGGTGACGACGTCAGTATCGGCGAGCCAATCATCTCCGTCCACCACCCACACACGGCCCGCGTTTTCGATGCCCGCATCCGAGGCGATGCCCGGGTCGGCCAGCACGATCTCGCCGTAGCCGTCGCCATCGACGTCGTCCATAAGGCCGATGGTGTAGCCCAGGCATTGGGTGCCATCGATGCGTTCGAAGTCGGTGATCTCTTTGATGCCGGAGCCCACCAACTCGGTCCCGTCGAGCAGGTAGGCGTGCCCCGTGCCGCCTTGGCTGCAGTCCACCGCATTGTCGGCGTTACGCTTGAGTTCCATCCAGCCAATCGCCAGGTCAAGGCTGCCATCTCCGTTGATGTCTACGCCGCCGGCCATGTCGGACGGCGAGGTTCCATCGGTCATGTCTCCGGTGATGAACATCTCGGCCTTACCGACGCCCAACACGCCGCCTTCGCCCGCTTCAGCGCCGTCGAAAACGCCTAGGGACATGGCGTCTGCACCGCCCGTGACCAGGGATGAACTGCTCCAGTATCCGCCTTGGGTGGCGAGCTCGGAGACTCCGTCCCCGTTGAGGTCACCCAGGGTGGCCACCAAACCGCCGGCCCCTTGTCCGGGGGACAACCAGGCCAACGCGGAGTCTGGGTCGAGCCAGGCGCCGGCACCGTTGGACAGGGCTTCGCCGTCGTAGATGACTGCGGCGCCAGCGCCCTCGGCGCCGTAGAACGGGATGCCAATGATGACTTCGGGCTTGCCGTCGCCGTTGAGGTCGCCCGCCGAGGCCACGTCTTGGCCGACGAATCCACCACCTCCGACGGAGGGGTCGTACCCGAGCTGGGCCATGGCCCGTTCGTGGGCCTTGCCATTGGGCTGGCCCGAGTCGATCAGGTAGGCGCGGCCGGCGTTTGAGTTGGCGTAGTTGTCGCCGACCACAAACTCACCGGTGCCATTGCCGTCTAGGTCGCCTACGAAGGCGGTAGCGCTGCCCACCGCGGCGTCGGCCACGCCAGCATTGGACACGTAGGCCACAAAAGAGTCGCGCTGGTCGAGCCAGTCGACGGTGTCATCGCAGTTGCGGTCGACGCCATCCCACTGCTCCTTGAGGTTGCCGCCCACCGTGGCGTCGGTGTCGGCGCAGTCGAGGCCGGTCCAGTAGGCCTGGGCCTCGCCCTTGGGAATGAACTGGAATTTCCCAGGTTCATCCTTGTTCCAAACGATCAGGTTGTCGGGCCACTCGGCGAGAGGCCAGGCGTCTTCCCACGGAACCTCGTCGAGGTCGCCGTCTTGGTCGAAGTCGGAGTCGAACTTACAGTCGGAGTCGACGCCGTCGTAGAAGATCTCCTCGGCGCCGGGGAAGGCGTCGGGGTTCGTGTCGTCGCAGTCTTGGCGGCGGCTGAAGCCATCGCGGTCGCAGTCGTCCTCGGGGATGTAGCCATCGCAGTCGTAGTCGAGGTCGACGTAGCATTCCTCGGGTGCGCCCGGGTAGATCAGCGGGTTGGAGTCGTTGCAGTCATCGCCGCCGGTGCGGGGGTGCGAGAAGCCGTCCCCGTCCACGTCGTCCAGGTCTTTGCCGTCACAGTCTTCGTCGACCTGGTTGTAGGGGATCTCCGGGGCGCCGGGGTAGGCGTAGGGGTCGCGGTCATCGCAGTCGACGTCTGCGCAGACCCCGTCTTTGTCGAAGTCCTCTTCGCACTCCACGTCGGTGTCGGGATCGGTATCAAACGTGTCCGTGTCGTCATCATCGCCGCCGCTGCACGCAGCGAGCAGAGACAGGGCGAGTGTGAGGTGGGCCAGGCGCATGAGTCCTCCAACAGCGGGTTCCGCCGATCTCGACGGCAGAGTGTAGCCGCTGGATCGGGGCTGCGTGTGAGGGAGGTGCCAAGCGGGCGGGGGTTTTGGGTTAGCGGGACGCATGGCTCCCCTTCTTGCGTACCTACTGCTCACCTATGCGCTGGCTGCGCTGCCGTTTTCGGTGGTGGTGACCACGTTGGTCGGCGGTGAAAAGGACGTGCGAACCGAGGGCAGCAAGAACCCCGGAGCCACCAACGCCGCCCGCTTGTATGGCTGGGGCGTCGGCGGCGCGGTCATGGCCCTAGACGTGCTCAAGGGCGCGGTGCCAGTGCTCGGGGCGCGCCTCTTGTGGCCCGAGCTGGACCCGTGGTGGGCTGCGGTGGTGGCGATCGTCGCCTTCTTAGCCCATGTGTTTCCGGTGTATCTGGAGTTTCGAGGCGGTAAAGGTGTCGCGACTGCCGCAGGCGCGTTGCTGGCGCTGGCGCCCCTGGCCACACTGTCGGCGGCGGGTGTGTGGGTCCTGACCTTGCTGCTGACCGGTCGGTCCAGCGTTGCAGCACTGGGTGCCACGGCGGCGATGGTGGGCATTACATGGTGGTTATCTCCCATGACCTTGCCGCTGGTCATCGGCATCGCCATCGCGATCGCGGTGACTCACACGCCCAACTTGCGGCGGCTGTGGCGCGGGCAAGAGTCCAAGGTCGTGCGCCCCGTGCGCTGGACCCGGGCCTCCGGCGATGATGGGGTTCGTGCCCTACAGGAGGGGCCCGCAGGTGCGTCTGGAGCTGCGCCCGAGGTGTGGCCCGGCGTCGGTACGCCCGACACGGTGGCGCCGAAGGGGTAGTCTGCGCGTCCGAGGTGATCCCATGGCCGAGCTTCCTGACTTGCCCGAGAATTGGACGGATGGTGCGTCTGCGGCGTACCTGCTGCTGGGTTTGGCGATCATCGACGGCGTCCTGCACGACGAAGAGACCGATCGCGTCTATGAGCGCTTGAGCCGTCACGTTGGCGGCGATGACGTCACCCTGCGTGAAAGCGTCGAAATGAGCTGGAAGCACCTGCGCGAAGTGTTCGAAGCTGGGGGTATGGACGGCTACTTAGATAGCTTGCAAGCGCACTGTGTCGCGCTGCGCTCCACCTATTCCGAAGCGACCGTTCGGGGTTTGGTCGACGACCTCGTCCACATCGCTCAGGCCGACGGAGAGGTGGCCTCAGCGGAGATCGCCTACATCGCCGCGGTCAGCGAGCATCTGGGCGTGGAGATCTTGCAGCCGGGCTCCTGATCGCGCTGGCGGCGATCAGCGCTTGTCCCAGCCAATACGTGACCATGATGCACTCTCGGACTCCGGGAAATTCGGCATAGAACTTTCGGACTGCGATGATCGAGTCCGATAGGGCGAACGAGACGGCGCCCAGGAGCGCCAGGGTGGTCCACGGCGTGCCGTCGATGCGGGCCGCCATGCGCCAGAGCATCAGCCCAATCACGGTGACGTAGACCGCCACGGGAACCGATAGCTCCCCCATGTTTGGCTGGAGCCAGACGTACACACCTACGCAATACGCGGCGATAGGAAGGGCCACCCAAGGCGCGAGGGTCCGGGAGTGCATGACGGCCCCGACGATGTAGGCCACATGGGCACAGAGAAATGCGAGAAGGCCGTAGACGAACAGGTTGGCCGGGATCTCCAACAGCAGATCGCCCACCGCGGACAGGACCAGTCCCACCAAGATCGCCACACCCGTACGATCGGGGCGATTCAGGCCCACCCATAGGGCGAGCGCCAGCACGGGGAACGGCTTGCTCAACAGCCTGAGTTCGACGATGTCGAGCCAGAGCCCGGCAAAGAAGAGCGCAGTGGTGAGGCCGGCGAGGATCGCCAGCGGTAGGGTGGCTCGCGCCTTCATCTGCCATGCCTCCACGGGATGTTCCACCATGCACGATGCGTTCGTTTTGGCCGCCGGGTTCGGCACGCGACTCAAGCCTTTGACCTTGGTTCGGCCCAAGCCCCTAGTGCCCGTCTGTGGGGTGCCCATGCTGTCTTATGCGTTGGCGCTGTGCGCGACCCACGGTCTGGAACGGGTGATGGTGAATGCCCACTACCTGGGCGATCAGCTGGTGCCTTGGGCGGGGCGACACGAGGGCATCCGGGTCACGATCAACCAGGAATCCCCTGATATTCTGGGCACTGGAGGCGGACTCAAGGCTGTGGAGGCCCAGCTGGCGCCCAAGGTGGTGGTGGTCAACGCCGATACGCTGTGCGACGTCGACCTGACGGCCTTACGGGCGGCGGTGCCCGATGGGGGTGGGGCGATGGCCTTGCGTGTGGATCCGGCGGACGCGGCAGAGCGCTACGGGGTTGTGGCGTACGACGACGAGGACCGCATCACGGACCTCAAGAAGTTGGCGGTGGTCGACCCGGTGGGGCGGGTGCATACCGATGCGCACTTCACGGGGATCCACGCCCTCGACCGACAAATGCTCAACCATGTGCCCGACGGCTTCTCCTGCATCGTTCGCACGGCCTACATCGCCGAGGTGCCCCGCCGGAACGTGGTGGCGGTTCGTCACGGGGGCACCTGGCTCGATGTGGGCGATCCACAAGCTTATTTGCAGACGAATTTGGCGGTGCTGCACGGACTGGTGAACCTACCGTTGGACCCATGGGATCGGGCCGCCGGCGGCGTCCGGGTCGGCGAGCAGTCCACGGTTGATGGCGGCGTTCTTCATGGGCCGGTTTGGCTGGGACAAGGCGCAAAAGTGCACGGGTCGGCTCGGCGGAGCATCATCGGTGCGGGGGCCCACGTGCCCTCTGGTGCGGACCTGGACGAATGCGTCGTGTGGGAGGGCGTGCACGTGCCTGCTGGCGTGCATCGACGCCAGGTTTTTCACGCCTAGGCGCCGCTCGCTCTTCAGTACTGCTGTCACACGTGATGTACGGGTGACGTATCTCCAGATCCATGTAAACGTACGTGAACGCTTGGGTCTTCGGCGACACTAAGCGTGGGAAAAAGGGGGTTGCGATGGTTCGACTTTTGGTGGTGTGCTCGTTGATGGCGGTGTCCTGCAATGACACACCGTTGCGCAGTTTGTTGGAGCGCGAGCCTTTGGTCTCCAAGATCGAGGTGCGGCCCGAGGCGCTGAACTTTGGTGCCCCTCTGCCCGGGGAGGTGGTGGAGCGGACGTTCACCGTCACCAGCGTGGGCACAGGCCCCGCCAACGTGGGGGCTCAGGTCGACCGGAGCCTCGGATTCGACTTTGATGGGGCGCCCAGCGTGCTCGGCGTCGGGGAGAGCCGCGAGTTCGTGGTGTCCTACACCTCGTCTGGCCTGAGCCGTGACACGTTCGCCTCTGTGCTGCATGACACGGGCGAGCGGGGTTTGGGCGTCACGCTGACCGTCGATGAAGCCCTGGGCCTGTTGTCGGTCACCCCCTCCCCCATCGACTTTGGTGCGGTCGGCTTTGGTCGTCATGTGACTCAGCCTGCGACCCTTGAAAATGTCGGTAGCGCGCCCTTAATTGTACGAGAAATCCGCGTAGACGGCGACACGTTCAGCCTGGATTCGAGTCCCGAGGTGCCGCTGACCCTCGAACCAGGGGAGACTCAGCAAGTGATGTTGGGCTTCGATCCCATCATGCAAAGCGGTGCGGAACAGGGCCTTCTGTGGACCACCGTTCAGACCGGCCGCGTCCAGAACGCGGGTCCCGTGCCGCTAAATGGCGTGTCGGTTTTGGGGGGGCTGCGGGGTCGGGTGTGTGATCCCAAGAATACCGGCTGGGTCCCCGGCGCTACGGTTCGGGCGCTCATCGACACCAATGGGGATCGAGTGCCGGACGCCGAGCGCACCACGGTCAGCGATAAGGACGGATACTACGTCATCGAAGACCTCCCTCGGTCCACTGTCTCCGTCGAGATCACCAAGGGCCGCCTGGCTGTCGGCTACCAAACCGATGTGACCGGTGGCGGCGTTCTGGAGCTGCCTGATCCAACCTGCCTCAACCAAGGAGACCTGACCATTGCCGTGGTTCCGGGTGGCTATGACGACACGGGCAGTCTGCTCGACGGCATCGGGCTGGAGTACACGGTCGAAGATGCGAGCCTCTTGGCGGACTCGTCTCGCTTGGACCGCTACGACATTGTTCTGGCCGGCTGTGCCGCCGCATCGGGCGCGGTGGACGCCGAGGTCCTCGAAGACTTTGTCCGCGATGGCGGTGGCTTATACGTGTCGGACTTGTCCGTCATCGGTGTGTCCGACATGTTCTCCGATGCGTGGTCTCAGGCGAGCGGCGGCGCGTACACGACCGCCCCGCTCTTCCCGCTGGATTCGGCCATGGTCACCCGGGTGGGCAGCAAGATCACCATCGCCTACGAAGCCGTGATTGGGCTGTCCATCGACGGTGGCGACCCCTCGGTGACGGCCACGACGCTCGCGGAAGTGAACCTGGGTACGGGACAGGAGGCAGCGATCGTTAGGC
>JBGCER010000435.1:0-3447 GCA_045106515.1 Myxococcota bacterium | reverse complement strand
TCGACGATCCGAACCAGTCCCTCGACGACGCAGACATCAAGTTCGCCAAGCGCGGCAACCTCATTCTGCTGTCGATCCGCCCGTATGGCGAAGATGAAACTCGCTTTCTAGTATTCAACACCCAGACCCGCCAAGTGGTGCGAGTCGATGCCTTGGGGCAGAGCTGCCAGACGCTGCCCGAAGACCACGGAATCTTGTTCCCTGGCGGTACGGTGCTCCGAACCGGCGAAGTCAAGGTCTTCGACCCAGACGCCACCGGGTTCGTGTTCGAGCGCATGGTTCGCTCTCCAAATGGCGAAGACGTGCTCTACGTCTTCCACCGCCACCACGACGGGCTCTACCTGTTGTGCCCCTACAACCTCATCCAGAAAGAGGTCGTCAGTCCCCTCACCGCCCATGGCTGGACGCTGTTCCAAGACGGAACGCTGGTGGTGTTCAAGGCCGATGACAACCCGACCCGCGTGCACCCGATGCAAATCTGGAACACGCCCTTCGTCAGCGATGAGTTCCACGCCGCGCTCCCAGAGGGCGAAGGCCTGCTCGCGCGCATCGGAAACAAGGACCTGGTACGCGGGATCTCCGACGCGTACACCCTGGTCGCCCTCGCCAAGAAACAAGACCCCAATCGGGCCACCTACGAAGCGCTCGTGGCGTCGACCAACCGGTTCAACGACGCGTACTACTGGGTCGGCGAAGAGGAAGTCGGCAACCTGCGCCAGCTTGTGCTCGACCTCCGGGCCACCGCTGAACTCATTATTGATGAGTACGAAAAAGTTCAGGACCTTCGCCGAAGAGCGCGCGAAGTGGTGCAGCAAGCCGCCTCCGACCAGGCTCGACTATTAGGCGATTTACGACCCGATGACTGGCGGGACATTCAGCCCTTCTTGGGCGCGATGACAGACTTGCGCCGCCAACGCGGCCAGATCATCACCCATCGAGACGTGCGCTACGTCGACTCCGCAAAGCTCGATGTCCTTGAAACCGAGATCATCGAAGCCTTCGACGGCGTCAGCCAAGGCTGCGTACGGTTCTTGCTCGGCGACGAAGCCCTGACACCAGTGATGCTCGAGGTTCGCAGCATCGACGAAGCCGTTCCGCAGGTGACGCGCACCCCTGAGCTTGCATCGCTGCAAGAGCGCCTCGACAAGACCGCCAGCGGCGTGGATCTCCTCTCGGAGGTGGTCGCTGGACTCGAAGTCGAAGACCCAACCCAGAAGACAGAGATCTTGGGGCAAATCGGCGAGGTGTACGCCCTCGTGAACCGGGTGCGCGCCGTGCTCAAGAACCGGCGCAAGGAGCTTTCTGGCGCAGAGGCATCCGCCGAGTTCGCCGCACGCTTTCAGCTGCTGGGCCAAGCGGTCCAGAACGCGCTGGGCTTGGCCGACACCCCCATGGCCTGTGATGACCAACTCGCGAGCCTGATGCTCCAGCTCGAAGAGATGGAAGCGCGCTTTGCCGACTACGAAGACTTCTTGCCCCAGCTCTTCGAGAAGCGGGAAGAGATCACCGAGGCGTTCGCCTCGCGCAAGCAACAGCTCGTAGACGACCAAAATCGGCGAATCAGCGGCATCTTGCAGTCTGCAGACCGGATTCTGGATGGCGTGAACCGCAGAGCCCGCGCGTTCAAGGACACCACCGAACTCAATGCGTGGTTTGCGAGCGACCCCATGGTGCTCAAGCTGCACCAGCTCGCCGAACAGCTTGCGGACCTGGGAGACACCGTCAAACAAGACGAGCTCCAGGCCCGGCTCAAGAGCGCTCGCCAGGACGCACTCCGGGGGCTGCGTGACAAGCTGGAGCTGTTCGCGGACGGCTCAGACCTGATTGCGTTCGGAAAGCACAGGTTTACAGTAAACACTCAGCCCCTAGAGCTCACTGTCGTGCCTAGGGCCGACACGCTCTCCCTGCACCTGACCGGCACGGATCTGTACCTAGACGTGCAAGACGAGGAGTTCTTGCAGACGCGTCCCTATTGGAATCAGTCCGTGGTCAGCGAGACCCCGGCGGTCTACAGGGCTGAATATCTTGCGGCAAACCTGCTATTCGAAGCCGAATCTGGGGCCGATGGGATGAGCCTTGAACGGCTCACCCAAATCGCCACGGTACGAGCGGACCTGGTTGAGCATGTGCGCAAGGCCGCAGCGTCGCGGTTCGAAGAGGGCTACGACCGCGGCATCCACGATGCGGACGCAGCCGCGATCTTGCAGACCCTGACCGAGCTGCGCGCCGGGGCTGGGGTCCTGCGCCACCCGCCGACCCCGCGGGCGCTCGCCATGCTGTTCTGGGCCTTTGCCAGGGATAAACCCGCAGAAGCCTGGCGCGCCCGGGCCCGGTCGCTCCGCCGTCTCCGCCAATCCATTGGACCCAGCGAGGCTGGGCCTGCCTTCGCCACCGAGCTGGCCGGAGCCATCGCAGCGTTCGCCAAAGATGCCAGATTGAACCAGGATGATGTCTGGGTCTCCGAGACATCGGCCATCGCGGGCGCCTACCTGGCCGACGAGCTTGCCGGCAGTCCGCTTCGATTCACGGTCTCCGCCGATGCGTCGACGCTCACAACGGCCCTGCATCGCATCCTGGAGGACCAAGGAGGCCGGTCCACCTTCGATGATGAGCTCCGAGCGCTGGAGGGGCGCCTCGACGAGCAGCTCCGGCTCGCGCAGGCCTGGGTCCACACCTTCGCCAACGCGTCCACCGACGATGCGGTCGTTCAGGCCCGTCCCGCGGCCACCGAGGCTGCGGTGGTCATGTTGGTGGAGTCCATCCTCGACCTCAACGTGACTCATGTGAGAACCGCTGCGACGGTCGAAGGCCTGCTCGGGCAGCATAGCCGCGTGCAAAAAGGCATGTTGAACCTACGCCTCGACGAATTCGAGACCCGCCTCAACACCTTCCGAACCGAACGGGTTCCGGGCTACCAAGCGTACCGGCAAGCGCGAACTGAGATGGTGGAGCGCGAACGGCACCGGCTCCGCGTCGACGAGTACAAGCCCCGGGTCATGTCAGCATTCGTTCGCAACAAGCTTATCAATGATGCCTACCTACCCCTCATCGGCGACAACCTCGCCAAGCAACTCGGCGCAGCGGGGAGCAATAAGCGCACCGACTTGATGGGCTTGCTCCTGCTCATCTCGCCCCCTGGCTATGGAAAGACGACGCTCATGGAGTACGTCGCCAACCGCTTGGGCCTCGTGTTCATGAAGATCAACGGCCCAAGCCTTGGACACAGCGTGGTGTCTCTCGACCCCGACGAGGCGCCCAACGCCACAGCGCGCCAAGAGGTGGAGAAGATCAACTTGGCCTTCGAGATGGGTAATTACGTTTTGCTCTACCTCGACGACATACAGTTCCCCCATCCCGATCTGCTCCAGAAGTTCATCAGCCTCTGCGATGGCTAGCGACGCACCGAGTGCGTGTGCGACCAACGTACACTGTTCTACGAGCTGCGAG
>JBGCER010000434.1:0-14548 GCA_045106515.1 Myxococcota bacterium | reverse complement strand
GAAGGGTGGTCGCGGCGGTGCTGCCGCCGGACAGCCGGCGCTGACGCGCTTGCCACGCTTGGCGCAGGGCCGCGTGACCGCTCGGCGGGCTGTACAGGTGGCTCATTCGCGGGTGCAGTGGGGCCAGGGCCTCGGCGATTCGGGGCAGGGGACTCGGGGAGCCCGCCCCATCCGTGACCTGCCCAATCGTGGCGTTGTATGCCGTACCACGGGCCTGCCCAGCTTGGAAGGGAATGCCCTTGGGGAAGAAGGCCCGGCGCCCCAGCTCCGACATGCACGCCCAGGCAGCAGGCCAGTTGTTTTGGAGGTCGAGGTTGATTCGGTCGAGGTCGTTCATCGGGTCTCCCGCTAGCCCGGTCGTGTACCGAAAGACTCACTTGAACGACCAGCCGGCGCAAGCGCCGATGGATGCCGAGCGAAACGGCCATCGATGCAATACATTGATCGAGTTGGGCGTCCTGTCTACGACGTCTACGCGCGAGGGTGACATGAAGGACTGGTGGAACGCGCTTGAATCGGCGCAAAAGTGGCTCATTGGCTCCGTCGCCGCGTCGTGGGCCGCGCTGCTGATCTACGTGGTGTCGCCCATCGACTTCATTGTGGACATCATCCCCGTGCTCGGGCAGCTCGATGACCTCGCCATGATGGTGTCGACGGTGCTTTTTACTGTGTATGCCTACCGAAAAATCCGCGCCGAAACCGGCTTCTCTGGCTTGGTGCCCGACAGCTTGAAGCCTCGCGGCGTGCACACGACCGCTCCGCTCACTCCTAGCCCCGACGAGCCCTACGAGGCCCGCCTGGACGGCGATGGCGACGATATGGGCATCGATGGCTACCGACCGTTGAGCTATGAGCAGATCCAGGGCATGTAGGCCACGACCGACCCCCAAAAAAAAGAAGGCGCGCGTTCCAAGAACGCGCGCCCCTTTTTTGTCTACCGCTCGACGGGTGAGCCGATCCCCTGGCGCACGAGGCGTGCCGGGATGAGGGGCCCTAGAAGAACCGGCGGCGGCCTTCGAGCTGCTCTGCTTCGGTCTTGCAGTCGATGCACATGCGCGCCACAGGGCGTGCCAGCAGGCGCTTGTAGGTGATGGTGGCGCCACACGCTTCGCAGGTGCCGTACTCGCCCTGCTGAATGGTCTCCAGAGCGTGCTGAATTTTCTTCAGCAGGCGGCGTTCCCGGTCGGCCATGCGCAGAGCGAAGTCGCGATTGCTTTCATTACTTGCAATATCCAGGTCGTCTGCTTCCTGGACTCGCTCCTGGCTGGCTTCGGCCACGGCAGCGCGGCCCTGCTCGAGCAGGTCTTCCATTTGCTTGGTCAGGATTGTGTTTAGCTCTAGAACCTGGTCCGAGGAAAGGTATTCATCATCGGGCAGTACTGGGCGATCAGCCATGTGCGGAGTCCTCTCGGGCAGTGTGTCGACACGACGCGGCGAAGTTGTACACCATTGGCGTAACGGAAAGGGGATCGACGTCATCGTGTCTCTGCGATGCCGCTCCCATCGGTTTCGATTAGGTGCCTCCGCCTGTTCGGAGTGTAAATGTTCGACCGGCTTCCGGCGCCCACGACGCTCGAGGACCAAATCCTCGCAATGTGGGAAGAGCGCGACGTCTTCGCAAAGTCATTGGAGCAATCCAAGGGCCGTCCCACTTTCGTTTTCTACGAAGGCCCCCCAACGGCAAATGGGATGCCGCACAATGGCCATGTGCTCACGCGCGTCGTCAAAGATGCGATCCCACGCTTCCAAACCATGCGCGGCAAGCGCGTGCTTCGCAAGGCCGGCTGGGACACCCACGGCCTGCCTGTCGAGATCGAGGTGCAGAAGCGCCTCGGCCTCAAAGGCCGAGAATCCATCGTTCAGATGGGCATGGAGGCGTTCAACCGCGCCTGCCGTGACTCGGTGTTCCAGTACGTCGAGGAGTGGAAGACCCTCACTCAACAGATCGGTTTCTGGGTTGACCTCGACGATCCTTATGTGACCTTCCACCGCTCTTATGTGGAGTCGGTGTGGTGGGCGCTGTCCGAGATGTTCAACAAGGGACTGCTCTACCAAGGCCACAAGGTCGTGTGGTGGTGGCCTCAAGGGGGCACCACCCTGAGCGCAGCAGAAGTGGGCCAAGGGTATCGACAGGTCGACGACACCGCCGTCACCGTGCGTTTTAGAGACGCCGACAATCCGGAGCTATCGTACCTGGCTTGGACCACCACGCCTTGGACCCTGCCGTCCAACGTGGCTTTGGCCGTGGGCGCGAAGGTCGAATACGCCATTTGCGACGACCCAGAGGGTGGAGAAGTGGTGGTGGCTGCCGACCTGGCAGAGGCCAACGATCTGGTTCCCAAGCGCACGATTCTCGGCTCCGACCTGATTGGCCGTCGCTATACGCCGCTCTTCGACTTCGGCCCTGTAGAGGGCGGCGACGCCTTCGTGATCGTCGTTGGCGCCCACGTCACCACCGCCGCAGGAACCGGCATCGTGCACACGGCTCCCGCGTTTGGCGAAGACGACATGAAGGTCGCCCAAGACAACAACTTGGGGCTGCTCCAGTGGATCGAACCGGATGGCACCTTCTCAGCCGAGGCGGGCGAGTATGCCGGCATCTTCTGCAAAGATGCCGACAAAGCCATCATTCGCAACCTCAAAGAACGCGGTGCGCTGTTCAAGCGCGAGAACTACCGACACGACTACCCGTTCAGCTATCGAGCCGATGACGAGCCGCTCATCCAGTACGCGCGGCCCGCGTGGTTCGTTCGCACCACGAAGAAGATCGACGAGGTGATCGAGAGCAACCAGCGCGTGAGCTGGACCCCGGACCACATCAAAGATGGCCGATTCGGAGACTTCCTCCGGAATAATGTGGACTGGGCCCTGTCCCGTGAGCGCTTCTGGGGCACCCCGCTGAACATCTGGGTGTGCGAGTCGTGCGAGCACAAGCGCGTGCCCGCATCGACCCAGCAGCTGCGTGAATGGGGTGCGGTTGGGTTCGACGAGACGGTCGATGAGCACCTGCAGATCCACCGCCCGTGGATCGACGGCGTCACCGTGCCCTGTGACAAGTGCGAGGGGACTCAGCGTCGCGTCACCGAGGTCATCGACTGCTGGTTCGACTCCGGCTGTATGCCCTTCGCCCAGTGGGGCTTCCCGCACCAAGGCAAAGAGCAGTTTGCCGAGCAATTCCCAGCAGACTGGATCTCCGAGGCCATCGACCAGACCCGAGGCTGGTTCTACTCCCTGGCTGCGATCTCTGGCCTGATCTTCGACGATGAGACCTGCGAGCGGCTGGGCCTAGACCCCGTCGGCCTGCCAAGGCCGTACAAGTCTTGCGTCGTGCTCGGCCACGTCACCGATATGGAGGGCCGAAAGGAGTCCAAGTCAAAGGGAAATTACACCTCACCAAACTTGGTTCTTCGCGGAACAACCAAAATGCTGGTGGCCGCGGATGACACCCTCAAGCCAGGCCAAGTTGGGCTGAAGAAGGACCAGGTCCGGTCCCTAGAACTGGGTTCGAAGGAGCGTGTGGTGCTGCAAGGCACGCCCGACGGCGAGGCCCAGGTGAGCGCCAAGGTCGTGGCCGCAGATGTGGGCCCCAAAGACACGTGTCACATGCACCCGAGCGACATCGAAGCCCTCGATTGTGCCGACGGCGTCTGGTTCACACTGCCTGGCGAGGCCCCCGGCGCCGACGCCTTCCGGTGGCTGTTCTGCGCGGCAAACCCCGCGTGGTCGAGCACTCGCTTGTCCATCCGCAACATCCGCGAGGGGCAGCGAGAATTCCTGATTCGACTTCGCAACGTCTATCAATTCTTTGCGATCTACGCGGATATCGCTCGTGAGGCCGGAAACTTCGACCCCACCAGCGAGGCGCCTCGCTCGCCCTCCGAACGCTCGGACCTGGACCAGTGGATCCTCAACCGCGTCGATGACACCGCGCGGACCGTGGGCGATCACATGGAACAGCACAATTTGTACGCCGGCGCCCGCGTCCTGCTCGGCCTCGTCGATGAGCTCTCCAACTGGTACGTGCGCCGGTCCCGCACCCGGTTCTGGGGCGAGGGCGCGGAGCTCCAAGACGCGCTCTGGACCTTGTACGAGGCCTTGCTCACCACGAGCCAGCTCATCGCGCCGTTCGTCCCGTTCACCGCCGAGGCCCTGTGGCAGCAGCTCGCTGTCGATGTGCGTCCGGGCGCCCTAGAGAGCGTGCACCTCACGTCGTGGCCCGACCCTGGGCCTGCCAAGAGCAGCCCGCTGCAGGCCGACATGGCGCTGGCGCGAAAGGTCGCCAGCTTGGGCCTAGCCGCCCGCACCGCTTCCAAGGTCAAGGTGCGTCAGCCGCTACAAGCGATCACCGTCGTACTCGCCCGCCCCGAGCGTCAACAGGCAGTCGAACGGCTCGCGGACCTGATTCGCGACGAACTCAACGTACGAGAGATCCGCTTCGCCGATGACGCGGGAACCTTCGTATCCTTCAAGATCAAGCCGGACTTCAAAGTCCTAGGCCGCACCCTCGGCAAGGATATGAAGGCGTGCGCAGCCGCCCTCGGGCGAATGGACGCTGCCACGGCAAAGGCCGCTCTGGACGCCGGCTCCCTAGAGGTCGCTCTCGGCGAAGGCCGGGTGGTCGAGCTGGGCCCCAAGGATGTGGTGGTGCAGCTCGAAGCCAAGGGCGCCTACGAGGCCTCCAGCGACTCCGAGGCCGTGGTGGTGCTGCACACCGAGATGACCGAAGATCTGCGCTTGGAGGGGCTCGTGCGCGAGCTGACGAGCAAGGTTCAGGGCGTTCGGAAGCAGCTCGACTTGGGCTACACCCAGCGCATCCACTTGCGAATCGATGGCGATGAGGCCCTGCGCGATGCCGTGACACGCTTCGGTGCCAGCCTGGCCACCGACGCCCTGGCCCGAGAGCTAGATGTGGGTCCGGTGGACAATACGAGCGGCGAGTGGACCCTCACCGAAGCGGACGTCGACGGTTCGTCGGTGACCATCGCGGTCATGCCGGTCTAGTCAGGGCCACGGCGCACCGAGCGGACTAGCTCGGGGCGTCCCACAGGTCTTGCCAGATCTCATCGGCACGCGCCTGGCCGATGAGCGCGGCCTTGCAGAACCACTGCCAGCGCTCGATCCGCCCCTCGGGGGGATCGTGAACGTCCACGTCGTGCACATGGTCGGCCTCAGTGACGTACTTTCCGCCTAGGAAGCGGAACACTTGCCCAAGCTGGAAGCTCGCGTTGCCGTCACCTTCGGCGGTAAGCCCCTTGCCAACGCACAGGGCGACACCGTCCATCGCCGCCGACAATGGCGGCAAGATGGACTGGGAGGGCAGCTGTACCAAGTGACTGGCGAGCTCGGCCAGAGCGTGGATGAAGATGAGATCGCGACCGTCGTCTTCGGCGGCGAGGCGCTTGGCCACGTCCATCCACTCTTCGATGCGATCGCGCACCGTGAGCGCGATGCGGTCCGATATCCACTGGTAGCTCCCATCCTGGAGTGCCTTGCCGGTCACCTCGGCGTCGAAGGGATCGGTGAGGGGATCCCGGTCGAAGTCGTGCGCGGCCAATAGTCGGGTGATGGGCTTGCCCCGGCTGCCAGACAGGGCGCGCCCCGCTCGCAATGCGAGAGGGATCCTGGACAATGGAGGCACGGGTGCGCCGAAGAGCACGTCGAGAACCGCCGTCTCCGTCGACATCCCCAGGCTCGTCAGAGCTCTCCGGAACTCCTTGGCCAGGTGGCGGGCGTCGACGCGCGCGTCGCGGGTGAGGCGAACGTAGGCCTGAGTAGCGGGGTGACACCCATCGTGGGCCCGGTCAACCTCGAACCAACCTTCGAGGCCCTGCTCGTTGACGCAGACCAAGAGCGGCTGTGTGGGAGGACCCGACACCACGACCGTGGCGCCCATGCCATCTTTTCGCCCAACGCCGCACGAAGCGAGCACGGGGGCGTGCACCACCGCAGGTCCGGGCACCAGAGTGATGTCATCGGGGTCGCCGACAATCTGAACATCCACCCGAAGCCCGAGCTGTCGGGCGCGGGTCATGAGCAGGATGGCAGCCGTTGTTGCACCAGGGCTGCTGCCTCGCAGGGCCACTTGCATGGAAGCCTCTCGCAGTTTTGCGTGGCGGACTGTATCAGGAAGGAAGTGAAGGAGCTGTGGATGCGCACTTGGCTGTGGATGCTAGCGATGGGATGCACTGGAACTTCGGCGCCCGTCGCGCAGACACCTCCCCCAGAAGCGCAGGCAGACGCCGCCCTTCCGGCCTCGACCTCCACCGTTGCCGTTCCGGAGGGCCCCACGCTCGTCGCCTTTTCCGACAAGGGACTGATGCTCGGCGACGAGCTGGTCACGCCGGCCATCGACGGGGCCTCTGGGCTGGAGCCGAAGGGGATCACCACGTATGGTCAAGGGATCGTCCCGTTGGTGGCCAAGGTGATGCGCGGCGGCGTGCCGCTTCGCAAAGGGGAGTCTGCGCTCCTGTCCATCCCGGGGGCCACCGAGTACCGCGTCGCAAAAGGCATCATGCGAACCCTACATATGGGAGGGTTCACGGGCATCCACATCCTGGTTCGGGATCCTCAGGGGCACGCCCGCTCCATCCCCATCCACTACCCGCTCATCGTGGGTCGGAACGAGGTGCTGCCTACGACGGTGCGAGTCTTGCTGAGCCCAGAGGGGTTGACCATCGATGGCCTCGGCGATTTGGCCCGATCGGACCGCATTTCCTGGACGTGTGACCCCGACTGCTCAACCCTAAAGGGCTGGCCGCTTGAGCAGGTCACCCGCATGGCAGCACGAGCGCGCCTGCAGAAGGACATCCAGCACGTCATCGTAGTGCCCCACAATGACGTGAAGTGGGAGGTCGTCGTGGCCACCATCGATGCCGCAAGGCACGACCCCACACCCGCCGGCGGGGGAGAGGAGTACCTCATCTTCGCGTCCATTGCGGGCTCCAGAGACCCCGCACCCACACCGGCGGAGCGTCGAAAAATCAAGAGCGGGGCTCGGATGATGCCCAATCCGCCTATGCTGGGACCCGAGGAAGCGAAGCCTCCAGCTCCTTGAGCACGTCTCGAAGCTTGCGCATGACAGGCTGAAGGCTGGAGTGAGTGACCGCTCGGACCGCCTCATCGGCGGTGAACCAGCCGACCGCATCGATGCCTTCCTCGGCGCGAGGGGCAAACTCCACGATCTGGTCGACGGGCTCCAGCAGGTACAAGAAGACGCTCTTGAGCCGGGGCAGGCCTCCGGGGGCGAGGAAGCCGTATCGAACGCAGTCTAGGTACTTTGAAACCCGCAAATCAGTCTCTATGCCCATCTCTTCTTGGACTTCGCGCACGCCTGCAGACTCCGGCGTTTCTCCGGGCTCTAACTTTCCTTTGGCGACCTCCCACGTAACGCCACTGCGGCGAGTCACCTGAATGAGCGCGACCCGCACGTGGCCGTCGGGGTCTCGACGGACCGGGAAGCCGCCTGCCGAGTGTTGCTCTGCGTAGCCGGGCTGTAGATTGAGAACGTCCGAGATCGGTACAGGCGTGGAGAGGAACAGCCCATTGCGGCGATTTCGGAAGAACCGGACCCCGTGCCTTCGAGCCCGTGTGGCGTCGATGACCAATACATGGGCAGGGCTGTCGTCGCGGCGGTGAGCGACCCGCCACGCGTGCGCTTCATCGTTGGACAGGTAGACGAACTTGTCCCGACCCGCGTTGAGAACGCCCTCGCGCCGAACGCGCTCTACATCGTCCAGAGTTGCAGCGTGGTACAGGATATCCGGCGGGTTCGCGCGAGGGTGGCGTCGCGGCACGCTGCCCGTGCGCTGGGGGCGATGGGTCGCGCGGATCTTGTTGTCTTCGATCTCAAAGCGAACGACCCGAGCTGCAGTCACCAGCGCGGTGACCGCGTCGACGTGGACCTCGACCTTCATCAGCCGCGAAACGGAGACGCACAGGTCATCGAGGAGGACCCATCCTTCGGCATCAGGCTCCAGATTGCCGACGTCGGGTCGGTGTCTCAGAAGAAAGGCCATCGTCTTTGAAAGGCGGAGGGGGTCCATGAGTATGCTCGCTAGCGCCCCTTGGATGCGTCCGTAGACGCCCGGGCCGTGTTCCCATACTGTAGCACCCCTCTACGAATCGTGTGCTCAGCCTCCCTTGACGTGATGGATGACCTTGTCTACGACCTGACCGTCGGCGTCCAACAGGGTCGCCTCGCTGTGGCGGTTGTCCCACATGGGGGCTGGCAAGCCCAAATAGATCTGCAGCTGCTTGGCCGGGTCGGTCTGGTGCAGGCCACGTCCCGTATGGATGAGCACGGTATGGCCCGCGGGCACCAGCAAATTGGGCAGTTCGAACGACTCGTTCTTGTGGGTCTTGAGCGTGTAGTCCTGCATCTGCACGGGGTTGACCGTGATGTTGCAGACCCGCATATATTCACCGTTGACATTGCGATTATCATCGCCGCGGGCGTCTGCATGAAAGGACGTGATGTGCAGCGTGCCGCTGTAGCGGTCCGTGCTCCAGATCCCTCGTCGACGGGCTCGGGCCTCGGCCTGCGCTGCGAGCATGGCGTCGAGGGGTTCAGGCTCGGGCGGGATAATAAATACATGGCCATAGCCGGCTTTCAGGAGCTCCATCGACAGGTCATCTCGGCCATTGTGGAGGCCGGCGATGATGCGGCCATAGCCGTCGCGCGCATCTTCACTCGTGACCTGCAAGCGCACAGTCCGCCCGAGCACCACTCGCTCGGCCACCGTGCGCGCTTCTTCCCAATACGGCTCCGGAGGCCGCTTCTCGGGGGTGTTGACCCAGCGGAGGCGAACTTTGTCCCCGTTTTCTAGGGTGACGGTGTCGCCATCGTAGACCTTGATCACCTTGGCCTTTTCCGGGATCGGAGGCGGGCCTTGGCCATCGGTAGCGGCTGGCGCGCCGAAGCAGAGTGCTGACCAAAAAAGGAGCCACGTCATGGGTCACCGGGGTGGAGGTGGCAGTGTAGGGCACACAACACCTGACAGGCAGGCTTATTCGCGAGCGGCGGTAGCCCCGTCGGAGGACGGCGTGGCGTGAGCCAGCATCAGCTGACCACACGCGCCGCTGACCTCCCGACCTCGGGGCCATCGCACATTGCACCGCACGCCGCGATCCTGAAGGCGGCGCTGCATGGTCAGCACCTGGTCCGGCTGTGGCGGCGTGAATGGCGAGCCAGGAAAGGGGTTGAAGGGGATCAGGTTCACCACCCCCCGAAGCCCCACCATAAAGTCCGCGATGCCATCTAAATCGGCGGGACCATCATTGACCCCAGGCAGCACCACCACCTCGACCATCACGGCGCGACTCCCAGGCAATGGCCAAGCATGAACCGCGTCCTTGAGCTGTTTGATGGTGACCGTGCGGCCCGTGGGTACGATCTGCCGGCGGGTCTCATCGGTGCCGGCATGCAGGCTAATGGCGAGTTGAATGCGGCCTTTGGTGTCTTCGGCAAGCTGGGCCAGCCGCTTGATCAGCCCGACGGTGCTGACCGTGATGTGCTTGGAGCCGAAGCTCTGGCCATGGTCATCTAGCAACACAAAGATGGCGTCCCTGACCGCCTCGTAGTTGTGGAGCGGCTCGCCCATCCCCATGAAGACCAACCGCGAAATGCGGCGTTTGGTGGTTTTGCTCTGTCGGACAGCGGCCATGACTTGGGCCACGATTTCGCCGGCGGTCAGCGATCGCGCCAGGCCCAAGGTGCCCGTTGCACAGAAGGTGCACGCCATGGCGCAGCCCACCTGGGAGGACACGCAAAGGGTCCACCGATCGTCGCGCATTGGCACCAAGACCGCCTCAACCCGTTTGCCATCGACCAGCTCGACCACCAGCTTCTGGGTGCCGTCTGGATTGGCGTGCACTTCGCGCACCACCGCACTCGCGATGTGGCTGGAGGCGGCGATGCGGGCGGCGTGTCGTCCCAGATCGTCGATGTCGCTCAGCGCTTGGTCGTGGTGGTGCAGGCCCCGGAACACCCTGCCAGCGTGATGCTCACCAACACCGATCTCATCGAGAAAGGTGCGGAGTTGAGGAAAGGGTAGTCCCAGCAGGTCGATGCTCATGGCAGGCGACTAACGTTCCCTGAGCCGAGGCATCAGCTCCACCAAGTTGCAGGGCCGCGTGCGGTGGTCCAGCTGGTGCACGATGATGTGGTCCCAGGCGTCGCGGCAGGCGCTCGTAGAGCCGGGCAAGACAAAGCAATAGGTGCCATTGGCCACTCCGGCCATGGCCCGCGACTGCACGGTCGACGTGCCGATAATGCCGAACGAAATCGACCGAAAAAGCTCACCAAAGCCTGGAATAGGCTTGTCCATCAGCGGCGCAAACGCCTCGGGTGTGCCGTCCCGACCCGTCAGACCAGTCCCTCCGGTAGACACGATGACGTCGACCTTGTCCGAGGCGATCCAGCGGCTCACAACCGCCCGAACGGCATAGATATTATCCGGCTCAATCGCCCGATCTGCCATGATGTGCCCCGCCGCTCCCACCCGCTCGACGAGCTGATCTCCAGAGGTGTCATCGTCCAATGTTCGGGTGTCCGAGACTGTGAGAACGGCGATTCGAACTGGAATAAAGGACCGTTCAGCCATAGCGCTTCCTACAGAACGAAGGGGATGATCGCGGCTCTCTGCCGTGGGTACTCGGCGAAGTGGCTACGGTACCACGCATGGTGGGACAGCGCCCGAGGCACAAGGTTGCATGCGGTAAATACGGCAAAAGCCAAGCCCGATAGCGAACATGTGGCGATCGCCCACCCGGCCCACTCCAGCAGCTCTCCCGCGTAGTTGGGGCAGCTCAACCAGCGGAACAGGGGCGCCATCGGTATTTGATACTGCCCCTCTTTGTCCCGTCCCAGGCCCAACAGGTGGGTGTCTGCCATAAGGTTGATGGCCATTCCCACGATGAAGAGCGACAGCCCGACGACGGCCAAACCTCCCCAGAGCCACGAGGTGGGGTAGGCGCCGAGATGGCTAATCCATCGGGCGTTCAGGTAGGCGTTGACGCTGTTGAACACCAGGCCCATCCCGGCCACCGTCGCCGGCATGGTCTTTCCCGCGTTGCGCATACGAAACGGGAAAATGAAGGCGCGGTGCACATAGTGGGCGAGCCAGAGAGTCGCGAAGGTGAGGGGAGCCGCCGTGAGCGCGTGCTCGCCGAACATGTACACGACGACAAAGGCCAAGACCGCTGGGCTCTCCATCACGACCCAGCCGAAGCGCGAGGGGATCCGGGGTCCCCATCCATCTCTGTCGTGCCGACCGTACGGGGCGGACACCCACCGCAGTGTGACAGCCACGCCCACGCCCACAGCCATCACTGCGACGGCGAGCCAGCTGTGTAGGATGATCTCGGACGGCATGTGGTGTGGTCCTGCGTTCTGGCGCACGGTAGCGCAGGCGGGAGGTGGTCTATGATCTCGATCGAAGAAGCGCGGAAGCGCGTGACGGAAGGGCTGGTCACGCTCGGCTCCGAACGTATGTCGGTTCACGAGGCCGTGGGGCGAGCACTATCGACCTCCATCACCGCGCGCAGGGCGCTGCCGGACTTCGACAATAGCGCCATGGACGGCTTCGCCGTGTGTGCCAAACATGTTGGAACCCAAGCGCTGCGAGTGGTGGTTCAAGTGCCTGCAGGCGTGGTTGTAGACCGCCGGATTGGCCCGGGTGAGGCGGCTCGGATCTTCACGGGGGCCCCCATGCCCCCGGGGGCGGACGCCGTGGTGATGCAGGAAAACGCTCGGCTCGACGGGGACCAAGTGTGGATCGAGGTCGCGCCAAAGATGTCCGAAAACGTGCGCTTTGCGGGAGAAGACCTGAGTGTTGGCGAGAAGCTGGCCGCCGCCGGAGCGGACGTGACGCCGGGCTTGGTGGCGGTGCTGGCGGCCCAAGGCATCGACGCCGTGGATGTGGTGCGCAAGCCTCGAGTCGCCATCGTGCCCAATGGCGATGAACTGGTTCCCGTCGGAGTTGACCCCAAGCCGGGGCAGATCCCCAACTCCAACGCATCCATGCTCGCGGCCCAAGTGCTCAACGCCGGGGGCCTGCCTTGGGTCTTTCCTCCGATCCCTGACGACGAACCCACCATCGCCGCGGCGCTGCGAGAAGCGGGCCGCGGCGCGGACTTGGTGCTCACCACGGGGGGAATGAGCGTAGGCGACTTCGATTATACGCGCCGGGCCTTGGAGGTGGACGCCGAGCTCGGGTTCTACAAGGTCAGGATGAAGCCGGGGAAACCGCTGGGCCTAGGCCGGCTTGGCGGCACACCCGTCTTGGGCCTGCCCGGCAATCCGGTGAGCGCCTTCGTGGGTTTCGAGGTCTTTGGCCGACCGATGCTTCGAACGATCGGCGGCTTCTCGCAGGTCGATCATCCACGCTCCACCGCGGTTCTAGCCAAGGCCGTTCGCCCGAACCGCAGTCGACCCGAGCTGATTCGATGCGACGTCATCGACGGCGCGCTGCACCCGTGGCCAAAGCAAGGCAGCGCCATGATGAGCTCGCTGCTTCACGCCCAGGCCTTGGCCATCATCCCCGCCGGCACACAGACGCTCGATCCGGGGAGCGAAATTCAAACAATCTGGTTGCAGAACCGCTGATCAGGTCTGGTGCTTGTCCTTCCATTCGGCGTAGGGCATGCCGTAAATGATCTCACGACTCTCGTCTTTGTTAAGCTCGATCCCATGCTCTGCGGCAGCGGACGCGTACCATTTGGACAAACAATTTCGGCAGAACCCGGCCGTGTTCATCACGTCGATGTTCTGCACGTCGGTTCGATCCTGAAAGTGCTTCACCATCCTTCGGAATGCGGCGGCTTCGATCTCAAGGCGGGTCTGGTCGTTCACGGGTGATCTCCAGCGGAAGGCTCGGGTCAGCGACTAGGTCAGCCACTTCACCAAGTAGGCCACGGCTAACCCTAGATAGTTGCCCATTGCGAGGCCGACGAGCCCGCTGGTCACACCGCTCACCAAGATCTCTCGATTGCCCAAGGCCTTGGCGACCGGCGCCACGAAGGGAGGGCCATAGAGCGCCGCCACAGAGGTGATAATCGTAGTGTCACGGTCCACCCGGAACAGCCAGCACAGGGCCGCGTGCAGCCCCACCGACAAGAACACCACCAGGGCGGTGTAGAGAAAGAGGAAGAGCTCAGCGTTCGCCAGCCGGGTCCATGTGGCCAGCGAGCCCACGGCCACACAGAAGACCAAGAGCAGGTAGTCACCGCTAGGATAGAGCCCTCGAACACCGCGAATCTGAGGCACGAAGGATAGAGCGATCGCCACGGTGGTGGTGCCCATGATGGCGATGGGCTCCTCGAGCGCCGGGTAGATCGGGGCGATCAGCTGGCTCCCGATGAGCGGCACAGCCACCACCACGAGCCCAACGGCCAGGCTCTTCATCACATCCAAAGCGCTAGGGGCCGGCTCGTCGAGGTCGGCTGCGAGCCCCTCTCCCTCGGGCTTCGAAAAGGGCCTCAAGAAGAAGAAGATCCGCGTGCCAACGGCCAGCAAGACCAAGAACCACGCGCCGGTGACCAACACGTCGGCCGTGTGCACCACGCCCCAGGTGGTGGCGTCGACCTCCAGCGCCCTCGCGATGGCCGCCAAGTTCACCGTGCCACCCGTATAGACGCCCACCAACATGCCGGACACCTGCCACAGAACGTCCGACCATGCCGCGAAGGCGACGCCGCAGCCGACCGCGACGATGACCACCGAAGCCATGGCCAAGACCGCCCCCAAGAGAGTCACCGGCGCCAGCCTAAGCCACTTCTTGAAGTCCGTGCTCACCAACAACAACGCCAAGGCAAAGATGACGCCCACGCCGGCGATGAGGTTGGTGGTCTTTTCAAAGGGGGCAAAGTCACCCGGTTCCATGGCTGCGGCGCCGTCCACGCCCAAGGTGTCCAGGCCTGCCATATTCCCGAACACGATCCCCCCGACGTAGCAGAGCACCACGGGGCTGATGGCATCGAGCACCTTGGACCGACCGCATAACCATAGGATTAAGGCCGGAAAACCCACGAAGAATACAACCTGGCCGACGGTGATTGCGAGGTCCACAGCTACTCGCGGCTCCGGCGGTACTTGGCGTCCCAAGCCGCGCTCTCAGAGCAGAACCAGCGCCCACCCTTGGCCGGATCGACCTCGGTGCTGTTGTAGTAGCGGCTACGGCTACCGTAGAAGAGCTTCCGCCCGTCCTGAAGCACCACGCCCTTGATCAATCCGTGACCCTCTTCCTTGGGTACAACGCGGTGTGGCGGAAGGGCTGGGAGGGGGGGAGCATCGGGGTTGCAGCCGGGATCTTCCGCATCTGCCAGGTGGTCGAAATCATTGTCGACGCCGTCTTGGCAGGCTTGTGGGCTGTCCATGCTCTCGGGGTCGGGTCGGCCTTGCAACCACCGATCGGGCACGGCCGCCCAGAGCATCTCAAAGCCACGGTCAAAGGTCGCACCCAGGCGGCGACTGTGCAGGATCACCGTGTTTTCATCATTGCTGCGGGTGCCGGCGCTCGTCCAGTTCATGGACCCCACGATCACGTGTTTA
>JBGCER010000433.1:0-7124 GCA_045106515.1 Myxococcota bacterium | reverse complement strand
AGGCGATGATCTCGTGTTGGTGGACACCAGACCGCTGGAAGAGCGAAAGGTAAGCATCTTGCCAGGGGCCATTTCGCTAGAGGCCTTCGAGCAGAACCGCTCCGACTACGGGAATAGGCAGGTCATCACGTACTGCACCGTCGGCGTTCGATCGGGAATCGCTGCGAACAAGCTTCGAAAAGACGGTGTTGACGTGCTGAATTTCAAGGGCAGCATTCTGGCATGGACCCATGCGGACGGCCCCCTGGTGACCCCCGACGGGACCTCGACCCGCCAAGTGCATGTGTACGGCCCTCGGTGGAATTTCGCGGCTCTGGACTACACTGCGGTGCTGACCAAGTCGGATGGCACGGTCTATCCGGCGCCGTAGAGGTGCGGCGAACTCACACCCCTAGATTTCGGTAGCAACACGCGACCTCGCCGGTGTCCAAGGGTCATTCCTCCTTGTGTGGGCCCGAACTCATGCTGCTGCTCTCGCTCCTGTTCTCGGCCGCTAGCGCCGCAGACCTAGACGTGTCCCTTGGCTATGAGCAGACCCAGATGCTCGACCAGCACCAGTCTCCGCTTCACTACGCGGGTCATGGAGCACGAGTGGGACTCGGTGTGAGCGAGCGCTGGACTGGAGCTGGGGCCTGGTCCCGCCTCAACATCGACGTGGCGTCGTTTGATGCCCGCTACAAGGCCCATCGCCTTCCACCGAGACTTGCCCAATGGCTGGGTGTACTCGTTCTCGGTCGGCGATTGGCGGGACGCAGGTGATGTGAGCCACGAAGGCGTGGGCATCGTGCCCGACATCAAGATCATCAACAACGTAAAAGCCCAGAGTGAAGGCCGAGATTTGGCGTTGGAGAAGGCCGTTGAAGTGGCGCTGGGTCAGCGGTAGGCGACCCGTTTGACGGTGCCGAGCCGGCGTGTGGCGGCGGTGCACCTGTTCGGTACTCAGCATCGCGGCGAGTGGGGCGCGACGACGGGTAAGCCACGGCGGGAGGCGTTGAACCTGATCCACTCACGTAGTCACTTGCAATCGATTCCTCCGCGGACCAAAATCAGCCCAGGTATGGGTACTGGAACGTGGAGGGACGTGTGCGGAGTTCGATGATCGTGGGCAGTGCAGTGTTGTTGGTGGTAGCGCTCGCGTGCGGCGGCCTGCCCGTCGTCGGCTCGTCAGATGGGACCCAGACCCTGGGCAAGTACGCCGAGGCGACCGCGGTCATGGAGGAGCGGGACCACCCGGGTGTGCCTGCGCGAAAGTACACGTTCAACGTGCCTGTTGAAATGAACGATGGCGCGTTCACCTACGAGTTCCAGCACATGTATGTACTGGAGATGGAGGCGTCAGAGGCCATGACCTGGCGCTCTCGGCGTGAGAAAAAGTCACTTCAAAACCCAAAAATGGTCATTGTTGCGGGCGAGCTGACGAATAATCAGCCGGTGAAGGGCAGCGCCAGCTTCGAGATTGGGATCCGAGACACCGACGGCAATGCGGATTGGCGCCATAAAAACCAGTTCTACAAAGACCATCTCAAAGAGCGCTATGGAGCCGGGCCGTTCCAAGAAGTGGGCCCCTTCAAGACCGTGCCGTTCCACCTAGAGTGGCTCACCGAAGACCCGTCCAATTTGGAAGGCGGCATCTGGAAGATGACGGTGGACGGTCATACCCGCGCACCTGAGACCGGACTGAAGATTCCGAAGCGGTTCGATACGGTGGTGGTGGAGTTTCCAGCCGCAGAGTCGGGCGATCCCGTGCCGGCGCCTCCCAAGTAGGGGGGCTCGTGGGCTCCGCGGGACGACGGTTTCATGCGGTCTTGCCATGAGTCGGATACCCCGAACGCCTATGGCTCTGGAGGTTGCGCATGCGTTGGACGTGGTTGACCGTGTTGGCTTTGGCGTGCGGCAGTGGCACCATCGGCGATTCCGAGGGTACAGACTCCACGGATATGACCGATGTGACGGATGATACCGATGTGCAGCCCGAGCCGTCCGTCTTCACGGAGAGTGGAGACGCCAGCGCCTCGACGGACACCGGCTCCTTGGCCATCGATGGTCGATGCACGCTGAATTGGACTCGGTACCGCCCCGACGGAGAGCCGGGCGAGGTGCTGGTCATCCTGGTCCACGGCTTCTCCCGAAGCCAGGCACAAATGGCAGGTTGGGCGACCCATATGGCGACTTGGGGCGCGGAAGTTGTCACGCCAGATATGTGCTTTCTCCGTGCTTTTTCGACGGATCACCCCGCGAATGGCGCACACGTAGCGGCCTTGGCCGAAGAGATGTCTGACGGCCGACCGGTGGTGCTCGCGGGCTACTCCGCAGGTGGCCTGGCCGCGGTGCTGGGGGCTTCGCAGACCGACAATGTCGGGGTACTGCTCCTCGATCCTGTGGACAACAACGACCTTGGCGCCAATGCCATGGGCTCGATTCCCTCGCCGGTTGGCGGCCTCTTCGCCGATGCGAGCCGCTGCAACGCGGACAGTAACGGCATCGCCATGGCTGGATTGGCGTCCGATAGTCGGCTTTGGCGGCTCGATGGTGCCAATCACTGCCACTTCGAGAGCCCCACGGATCGCGTCTGCCAAACGCTGTGCGGTCAGGTCGAAGCCGGCGACGCGCCCATGACCGAGACCATCCAGGGCTTGGCTGCGGCCTTCGTGTCGTGGCGCGGCGGGCTCGATGCATCGGGAGAGGAGTGGTGGACCGAGGGCACCGAGGCCAATGGGTCTCTTCCGGCCACGCTCAGCGCCCTGCCGTAGCCGCGCTTGGACGGTCCATCCCGTGACGCGGACGGCAGGGTGGAGCGTGAACGCCGCTACTCTTCACCGCACTAACCCCCTTACGGCCTCACCCTTGGGAGACCGGCGGCGCTACATTATGACCGGAGGTTCTCATGATTCTCGCGCTCGCACTCTGGGGCAGCCCTGCGCTGGCCGACGATGAGACGCTGCTCAATCGTCCGGACGCCCCCGTTCAATTGCGGCTCGGCGGAGAGATCGGCTTCTTGGCGGTGTTGGCCCACAAGATCCAGTTTGGCGGCGAAGGCTCCAATATCGACTACGTCAAAGAGGGCGGCCAAGACAACCTCTTTGCCGCCGTGCGCCTCCAGGCCGAGGTGCGCTCCAAGCGTCACTCGGTAATTCTGCTCTACCAACCTCTAGATATCCAGAGTGATGAAATCGCGCGCCGGGATTTAGCGGTCGATGGGCTGGTCTTTCCTGAAGGCACGCCCATGCAGTTTCGCTACCGCTTCCCCTACTACCGAGCGTCGTGGATGTATGACACGGCCAAGCGGTACGATCTAGAAGTGAGCTTGGGGGCATCGCTCCAGATCCGCAATGCTCGGATCGACTTCACGAGCCTCAATGGAGACCTCAAGCGAAGCAATCGGAACATCGGACCCGTGCCTGTGCTCAAGGCCCGCATCCGCAAGGACTTCGACAATGGGTGGTTCGTCGGCGGCGAAGCCGATGGGTTTTACGCCCCGATCAAGTACATCAATGGCAGTGACAATGATGTTGAGGGCGCGATCCTCGACGCATCGCTCAACTTCGGCCGTCCCGTCAGGCCCGGCGCAGAGTTCTTCTTCAATCTGCGGTACATCGGCGGTGGAGCCAGCGGCACCAGCAGCAATCCATCGAACTTCACCGATGGATATACCCGGAACTGGCTCAATTTTATGGTTGTGAGCTTGGGCGCTACGGTGTTCTAGGGGCGCTCGGTGCCACGGAGACCATCGGGCGAAGCTGGTCGACGAAACTCAGCACCGCGGGTCCGGTGGTCATCAGGCCTGGCCCTGCGAGCACGCTGATCTTCTTGTTCTTTGCGGCCGAGAGGGGAGCGAGGGCTGCCCATCGGGCGACAGCCGCCTGCGTCTTGGTGCCGGACATGGGGCTCGAACCCAGCATGATGATCTGATCCGGGTCCAACTCGATCACCCGCTCGGCGGATAGGGAAGGGGCTCCCTGCACATCGTGGTCGATGGCGTTGCGTCCTCCAGCGGCCCGAAGAGCGGTTCCGTGGAGGCTATTGGGCTTGATGTACCAGATGTCCCCAGCCGGGCCGTCGACGCCGATGACCAGCAGCACCCGTGGCGAGCCTGCGTGGGCGGTCGAACGAAGGCCCTCGGTGATCGAGGTGGCGAGCGTATCAGCGTCAGCGGCCTTGTTGACGACCTCGCCAATCGCGAGGATCGAAGATGAGATCTCACCTGTTGTGAGCCACGGAAAGGCGCGCACGGAGGTGACTTGGGACAGCGCCATGCCATCGGCGGCTTCATTGCCCTCTAGCAAGACCAGGCGCGGGTGGACCTTCAGCACGGCTTCCAAGTTGGGCGTCAGACCCGAGCCCAACGCCGGCAGGGCCATGACCTCGGCGGGTCCGGTGCAGTAGTCGCTTCGACCCACGAGCTGGTCCTGGGCCTGGAGGGCGACAAGGGTCTCGGTGATCGCCGGAGAGAGGGACACCAAGCCGCCGGTGGAGTCCGCGGGTGGAGCTTGACTGCAGCCGAGGCTGAGGTGCAGGACGAGCGTATAGACGAGGGTTCGCATGGGGCTGGGTAGCACGGCCCGAACCCACGTGTTCCGACCGGCGCGTCGCGGTGTGGCTCGTTAGGCGGCCCCCTCGCCAGGAGATCCCATGACCCGTTGGTTTACAGCACTTACCGTTACCGTCGCCCTGTCCCTGTCCGCTACGGCGTGCACCGGACCCGCCGAGACCCCACCCGACGCCAAGGTCGAGGTCGGTGGCACCAAGGAGGCTGTGAACAGCGACGCCAAGGTCGAGGCCGTCGTCAAAGAGGTGGCTCCCGCCACCGACGCCCCTGTGCTCAACGTGCCGCCCCGCGGCAAGGCGGAGCGCGACTGTGCGAACAGCGACCCCAAAGAGTTTGACGCCAAGACCCTCGCTCCCATGACCCTGCCCGCCGATGCAAACGCGGCCATGACCGACCCCAAGCTGGCGACCGAAAAGGCGCCCGAGAAGTTCAAGGTCAAGTTCGAGACCAGCAAAGGCGACTTCATCGTCGAGGCCTACCGTCCCTGGTCTCCCAATGGCGTGGACCGGTTCTACAATATGGTCAAGATCGGCTGGTTCAACGAGGTCAAGTTCTTCCGTGCCGTCGATGGCTTTATGACCCAGTTCGGCGTCACGCCCTACCCCGAGGCCAATTCGGCATGGCTCGACGCTCGCATCCCGGATGATGAGGTGGTGCAGGGCAATAAGCGCGGCGTGCTTACCTTCGCTCAGTGCCCCCGTCCAAATTGCCGAAGCAACCAGCTCTTTATCAATACCAAGGACAATAGCTTCTTGGACCGTCAGCGCTTCGCCGGCTTTGCCGTCGTGGTCGAAGGCATGGACGTCGTGGACTCCATGTACACCTGCTACGGCGACGCCGGCCGACCGGGCCGCCCGAGCCCCAATGCGAAGGGCCCGGACCAAGGCTTGGTCCAGCGTCTTGGCAATGCCTACCTCGACGCTGGCTGGCCCAACCTCGACGGCATCAAGAGCGCGACGATCGTCGAGTAGACCCGCGTGGCGCATCCCGAGCCCCGAGGCTCTGGATGCGCTCGTCGCGTGGGCGAGGCGTCGCCGGACGTTCGTGCGATCGGCCCGGCTGAAGTCGGTGCGCCGACTAGCGGACGACGGGGTCGCCGATGGCGGGTGCGGCGCATGCGCTGAACGTGTCGCAGTCTGCAGTGGCGTCGCATGCGGCGAGGCGGTCGCGCCACATCGGATCCCGAGTGGTCCAGCTCTTCTTGCACATGTCCATGCCCACAAGGTCCTTGTTGTGCGGCGCACGGAACGCAACCATGAAGGTCTTGGCCCCGGCTGCGCCATCCGGCTCGCCGCCGGCCGTCTGCTTGCCGCGATTCCCGGCATCTTGGGTCTTGGCGAACGCGGCCTCGAACGGATCGGCGCAGGTGTGGATCTTGTTCACGAGGGCATCGCAATCGAGCGTGGCGCCCTTGCTCGCGGCAGGCTTGGTCTCGGCCGAACTATCGGGCCCACCTGCGTTCGTTTTGGCGGGTGCAGCGCCGCAACCCAGGGAAAAGACCAGTATCCAAGCGAATTTCATGTCGGCTCCTTGGCCATTCGAGTCAACGCAGCTCGCACCCAGGGTCCCACATCGCAGGGCGCCCGAGGGACTCGGGACTCCGGAGTGGGGGAGGTGGAGAGCAAGATGCCCTTGAAGAGCGCTCGGAGGATACTGTCGCCATGCTCGGCGAGCAAGGCATTGCCCGCGGCACTGTCCACATCGACGTGTTCGGGGTCGATGCCTACAGTACGCAGTGCTGCATAGACTTCGTCTTGAACGACCTGTTCGGCGCGCTCTGGCAGATCCGCGCCCCAGACTTGACCGAGCCCTTCTGGGCTCAAAAGGTCTGCGCCTGGCGTGTGTGCGGCGTCGGTCTCTTGGGCCATGAATCGGAGCAATGCCGCGCCACCGCCTGGTCCCAGGTCCACTCCAAAACCCAGCATGGCAAGGAAGGGCTCTAAGAGCAGCGTGAGCAGCGCTTCGGCCTTGGCCTCTGGGCTGGCTGCGGGGTCGACCTGGGTGTCCCAGTCCACGTTGACGCCGGTGAGCAAGGACTGAAGGCCCGCGACTTGGGACTCGGAGACGGGTGTGACGTCATCGCCGATGTGGTGCAAGACGGTCTGAGAGGTCTCTCCGTAGGTGGCGCCTTCTCGCACCGCTTGGAAGATGACGGCGGACCGGTTCACGGGGGCCAGATGGTAGACGCCCACGAGCTCGATCTTGGTGGCACCATTGGTGATGCCTTGGGCAAGAAGACGATCTCCGCTGGGATCGGCCTGGAGCGCGGGCAAGCGTTCTTGGGCCCACGCTCGTGCGACCGGATGGCTGGGTAGGTCTTCGACGGGCAGGGCTGGGCTGTGGCTTCCCGCGAGAAAAAGGCCGATTATAACTTGAGTATCGGCCGTCCCCTCGATCTTCCAATCTGCGCCCTCTTGCACGCAGGCGATCCACAATGCCCCCGTGTCGCGGTCGCCACGGAACAGCGAGACGCGCACCGCGGCTCGCTCGCCGCCCGGGCCGGTGACCGTCGGGCCGGTGAGCTGTAGCCGGAGCCGCTCCCCTTGAAGGTTCTGGGCGAACCGGATGGCAGAATCCC
>JBGCER010000432.1:0-8210 GCA_045106515.1 Myxococcota bacterium | reverse complement strand
GTGCGGTCGGCATGGGCCCCCCTGGAGACTCTATGACACGGCCTCGGCTCTCTCTGTCGGTGTTGCGTGCCGCGCCCAGCCTCGCCAAGCGCCATGAAGCGGAGGCGACGTCAAGAATGAAACTGTCGTGTGAGCTTGATGATGTAGAGAACGTCCTGGAACAACCGGCTCAGTCTCGCGCTCGGCGGCCCATCCAGCTCCAGGCGCCGAGAGCCGCGCTTCCGCTCGAACCGAACTCCACCGCCGAAGCGGTCACGGTCTTTCGCGATCGAGCCCTGGTGACGCGATCCCGCACGTTGAAGGTGGACGCCGGGGAGACCTCGGTCACCTTCGAAGGGCTGCCCCTGGCGATGTTGGACGGCTCGATTGTGGCGACCGCGGATGGGGGGACCTTGGTGGGCGTAGAGGTGGAATCGGGTACGGGGGAGGTCGACGAGGCGCGCCAAGTGGCGCTGAAAGAGGAGCTCCGCGGGCATGTTGAGGCGCTGGGGGAAGTGCGCGATCGCATGGAGGCCCTGCTGGCCCGGCGCGCGACCCTGCGAAACGCCGTGCTGTCGCGGGGCCAAGATGGGGCGCCGCCGGTGCGCGAGATCCAGGCTCTCTTGGACTTTGTATCGGCCGCTGAGCGCGACATCGCCAAAGACCTGCGCGCCGAAGAAGAGGCGGCCAAAGACCTCAATGAGGTGGTGTTGCCCCTGCTGACCAAGCTCCGGAATCCGATGGCCACCGGCAAGACCGTGCGTGTGGACGTGGGGACCCAAGCATCGGGTTCGGTGACGGTTAAGCTGCGCTATGCAGTGACGGGTGCTGGCTGGTCTCCGGCGTATGACCTTCGTTTTGAACCCTCTGAAGACAAGCTGGGCCTGAGCTACTTGGGCGTGGTGCGGCAATCTACCGGAGAAGACTGGACGAACGTCAAGATGTCCCTGTCGACGGCCACGCCAGAGGTGGGCGGAACGCTGCCGCGCCTGCCAGCGTGGCGTCTTGGCGAAGGGTTTGGGAGCGGCTCGCTGGTGGCGGGCCAGGGGCTGGTGGGTACATCGGGGGGCGCTCCAACACAGACGTCAGACCTGCTGACCGAAGAGATGAGTGCAGACGTAGAGGGGACGGGCGCCCTGGTCTTTCAGCTCTCAGGTCTCAAGAGTGTGGTTGGGGATGGCAGTGCCCAGCGGCTGCCGCTGGGGCTCCAGACCTACTCCGTCGACACCCACCTGACCGCGGCACCTCGGGTGGTGGCCCGGGTGTTCCGCGAGGGTGAGGTGCGGATCGGGGGTTCGGTTCCGCTCTTGGCCGGTCCAGCGAGCACCTACGTTGGAGGTGACTTTGTGGGCACTGGACCTCTGGCTAGCACCTTGCCCGGCGAGACGTTGAAGCTGGCCCTGGGCACCGATGATCGGGTGCGTGTGTCGCGGCGGATCACCGAGCGGCGGCGCGATCTGTCTGGGCGAAAGCATAAGTATACCTTCCGTTTTGCGTTGGACGTGGCGAACCCGTCTGACAAGGCGCGCACGATCACCGTTCGGGAGCTCGTGCCCATCAGCGAGGACGCCGACGTCGATGTTCGACTGCTCGATGGCACCGCCCCAGACCAGACTCTCGCCGATGGCGAGCTGCGCTGGACCTTGGAGGTGGCGCCCGGCGCCGTCCACACCGTCGAGGTTGGATTCACGGTCATTGCCCCCGCAGATCGGTCGTTTCCAGCTCTGGACGCGATGCTTTAGGTCGCGGGTTAGGGGGCCACCGTGTGGAGGATCTATGCGCCGTTGGCTCGCTGTCTGTGTTGCGTCGATGATGTCTATGGCCGCGTGGGCGGGCGATCTGAACTTCGGCTTTTCGCCGGCGCCGGGACCCGGCGAAAACCCCACCTTCGTGGTCAGTCCCAAGCGGCCCGTGGCGTCACTCCGGGTCGTGATCGAGGCCGGTGGGCGCAAGTATGAGTTCAACAAAGCCGGCATGGGTGCTGGGGCGTCGGAGACCTTCGAGTGGCGTCGAGACGACTCCGTCACCAACGCCACCGCGTGGGTCCAAGCCGAGTTCACCGACAGCACCACCGAAGAGGTGCAGGTGCCGTTTTCCTGGAGCTATGGCGCCCCGCTGAAGGTCGATGTGTCGAGAGCGAAAGCAGACGTAGAAGCTCGGACATTGACTGTCAAGGTTACCGCCCCCGTCACGCGGGCCGACGTGGTGGTCTACGGCGCGAACAAGGTGGTGCTGGACGAGCGCTCGGTCGAGATTGGGGCCGGTCCTGGCGAAATCGAGGTGCCGTGGGTGGGAGACCCGTCCGACGCAGTGCTGCTCGACATCAAACTGCACGCCGAGAATGCGTGGGCCGGGTTTACCTACTCCCCTTGGTTCCTGGATATTCCCCACGAAGACGTGCTCTTCGACTCCAATAGCTTCACCATCCCGTCCACCGAGGAGCCGAAGCTGGAGCACACGCTCTCCGAGCTGCGCGACGTGCTGAACAAGTATGGCTCCGTTGTACCCGTCAAGCTCTATATTGCCGGTTGTACGGACACAGCAGGGGATAAGTCGTCCAATGTTGGCCTGTCCCGCAACCGGGCCCGGGCCATCGCCAAGTGGTTGCGGAACCACGGCTATGACAGGCCCATCTACTACTACGGCTTTGGCGAGAGCCTGCTTGCGGTGCCCACCGGCGACGGCGTCGATGAGGCGGCCAATCGCCGGGCTTTGTATATGGTCGGTGCAAACCCCCCTCCAGCGGGTTCAGGCGTGCCGGGTGTGGGCTGGATCGCCCTATGAACGAGCCTCGGGTCTCCCCGTCGAGCTTGCGGAATCGAGAGCCGATCCTCGATGTTCTACGTCAGGTATTGCCTGAATCGGGCCACGCCATCGAGGTGGCGAGCGGCTCGGGAACCCACGCTGCGTGGTTCGTGCCGCGATTGCCCGGGTGGACCTGGCAGCCCACCGACCTCGGTGACCTGGACAGCATTCGAGGGTGGCGGGCTATTCTCGATGAACCAAGGCTTCGGGAGCCGGTGGTTCTCGATGTGACCGAGCCCTGGCCATTGGGACCCGCAAACGCCGTGTTCTGCGCCAATATGATCCACATTGCGCCATGGCGGGCCACGCTGGGCTTGATGCGGGGCGCGGCCACCGCGCTCAGCGCGGATGGCGTGTTGGTGCTTTATGGCCCATTCCACCAGAACGGAGCGACCGGCGAAGGGAATGCCGGCTTTGACGCCTCGCTTCGGGAGCGGGATCCCGACTGGGGCATCCGGGAGCTGGACGCCGTATGCCAGGTCGCCACCGCCGCTGGTTTCGCGCTGGACGAGGTCGTGGCCATGCCTGCCGACAACCGAACTGTGGTGTTTCGTCGTACCTAGAGTACGGGCCCCTGCTACATGAGGGTGCGCGGATTTGCCACGGTGCGGGCAGTTCGATACGGCGGCCCTCGAATGTTTTCCTGGCCCCATGAAGGGCCCACCGGAGGTTCCTATGCGTTCCATTCTGCTGTCGGCCCTTGTTGCCGTCGCTGTCGTCGCCTGTGGCGGCGCCGAAAAGCCCGCCCCTAAGGCCGAAAAGCCTGCCGTCGAAGAGCCCAAGAAGGCCGAGCCCGCTCCCGAGGCCAAGCCCGAGGCCAAGGCCGTCGAAGTCGGCATGGATGATGGCGGCGAGTATCCCGAGGTCATGATCGAGTCCGATGGCGACCAGATGATGTACAAGCAGAACGCCATCACCATCAAGGCGGACACTCCCACCCGCATCAAGATGGTCAACAATGCCCAGTCGCCGGCCATGGTGCACAACGTCGTCATCGTCAAGAAGGGCGAAGGGGACTCCGTCGGTCAGGCCGCTGTGACCGTCTCTGCCGAGAAGAACCACGTGCCTGTGCACGCTTCCGTCCTCGCGGCGACCAAGCTCGCCAAGCCCGGCGAGACCTCGACCGTCGTCGTCAACTTGCCCGCCGGCGAGTACGAGTACATCTGCACCTTCCCCGGTCACTACGTGATGATGAAGGGCGTTCTGACGGTCGAGTAGACCCAAAGGCGCAATCGCCTCACACTCGTGGGGCGTGCCGCAACACCCCCGTCTGGCTCAACGCCGGGCGGGGGTGTTGTCGTCTACAGCTCGATCCACTGCAGGGCTTCGCGGTCGTCGGCGTAGTAGTCCGGGGTCATGTCGCAGATCATGCCGGGGTCGTCGAAGGTGCAGACCATGGTGGGGTTGTAGTCGCAGTCGGTCCAGAGGCAGCTCAAGCTGAACGTCACGTCGTCCTTGTCGTCGGTCCACGTGGCGGTGAAGTCCGAGTCCCCGATCAGGAACTCCGGCTCGTCGGGCTCTCCAAAGTCTGGATTGTCCAGCAGCACGTAGAGCTGCACGCTGGCGCCGTCTTTGTCCACGGACATAGAGTTGGTGAATGACTGGCCATTGTCGCCGTTAAACGTCAGTACGCCGATCCAATCGCCGACGGGACTTTGGCCGCATGCGGCGAGCAGGCAGACGGCGGGCAGCAAGAAGCGATGCATAAAGGACTCCCATTGCAGGGGCACAACGTAGCCTGAGGGAGAGGAACCGGCTCACGCTGTCACGGGCGCGGGTTGCGTTCGTGCATCCGGGATAGTCTGCGCCCCCCTGGAGGTGTGGGTGTCCTACCGCGTGCTGAACTCGCAGCTGATCTGCGCCGACTATGAGGCGACCTACCCCTGGATTGTTAAGGGGGAAGGCGTTTATTTATATGATAGCGAAGGCCGTCGCTATCTGGACGCCTCGGGAGCCACAGCGGCGGTGACGCACCTGGGCCACGGCAATGCGCGCATCGCAGACGCGCTGTCGGCACAGGCCCGCACCTTGGCGGTTCACCCGACCCACGTCTTCCATAGTCCAGTTGTGGAGTCCTATTTTGAGAGGCTCTGCGCCTATGCGCCAGACGGGTTCACCCGCGCCTGGACGGTGAGCGGAGGCACCGAGGCGGTGGAGAACGCCATCAAACTCGCCTTCCAATATCATAAGAGCAAAGGGCGTTCCCAGCGCCGACGGATCATCGGTCGGTGGAGTAGCTACCACGGAAATTCCATCACGGCGCTGGACGTGGGCGGCCTTGTGGCCCGACGGGACTTCTACACCGACCTCATGCCCGACCTGCACCTTCACGTGTCGCCTTGCCTGGCCTACCGTCGCCCGGCTGGGCAGTCGGTCTCCGAGTACGAAGATACGCTGATCGCCGAGTTTGAGCAGATGGTTCACGCTCACCCGGACGAGGTGGCGGCCTTCATCGCTGAGCCGGTGGTGGGCTCGGCCCTCGGTGCTGCGGGGCCGACGGCTACCTACTTTGAGCGCATCGCGAAGATCTGCCGCGCCCACGACATCCTGTTGATCGCCGATGAGGTCATGACCGGATTTGGCAGGACTGGGGCACGTTTTGGCTGCGAGCACTACGGGACGCACGCAGACATCATGGCCTGCGCCAAGGGGATCAGCGGCGGCTACATTCCCCTGGGCGCCATCTTGGTCCGAGACGAGGTGGCGAGCGTTTTGCGCGACAGCGGCGATCCCTTCTTCAGCGGTCAGACCTACTCGTGCATCCCATTGGCCGCCGCGGTGGGCCTGGCGGTGCTCGATGAGATCGAGGACCAAGGCCTGGTGCAGAACTCCCGCGACGTCGGCACCTACCTGCTGCAGCAGATGCGGACGGTGCTGGGAGCGCTGGACTGCGTCGGCGAGTGTCGGGGTACGGGCCTGTTCTTGGGCGTGGAATTTGTGGCAGACAAAGCCACGAAGGCTCCGTTCCCAGATGCTCTTCGATTCTCCAAGCGCGTCCAGGCGGCCGCGTTGACGCGAGGGGTTGTGGTGCTGGGCGCCAAGGGCACGGTGGACCGCCTTCACGGAGATCACTTGCTGCTGGCGCCGCCGCTCATCCTCACCGAGGCCCATGCAGACGAGCTCGTCGAAGGGCTACGTCTGGCGATTCTGGACGCGTCGAGCGCCTAGGCGCTGGGGCGGACCCCACCGAGTCTGGCGTGGTTCCGGAGCTTGGTCTTCAAGTCGGCCACCGAGACCGGCTTGGAGATGAAGCCCACCATGCCTGCGTCTGTGCAGGCTTGTTCTACGTCGCTGGTAATGCTGGCGGTCAGGGCCAAGATGGGCACCTGGGTCGCCGCGAGGATTTGCCGTGCGGCCTGGATGCCGTCGATCTCAGGCATGTGCACATCCATGAGCACCACGTGAAATGTGCCGCTTAAAGCAGCGTCTACAGCCTCTCTTCCGCTGCTCACCACCCGGCTGGAGCACCCGAGCCGCCGCAGCACGCGTTCCATGATGGACCGGTTGAACGGGTTGTCGTCGGCGAGGAGGACGTGGAGGTCGAGCGGGTGATCTGTCGGGTTGCGGACGGGGCCTTTGGGGGCCGGCGCCAGGGGAAGGGGTAGGCACACGGTGAAGGTGCTTCCAACACCAAGTTCGGACGAGACGGAGATGTGTCCGTCCATCAGGGTGACCAGCTCGTGCACGATGGACAGTCCGAGCCCGCTGCCGCCGAAGGCGCGGGCAGTGCCCTCGTCGGCTTGGCGAAACGGCTGGAAAATGCTCTGTAATACAGACTCCGAGATTCCGATTCCCGTGTCCTTCACCACGATGGTGCAGCGGTCTTCTGAGACCTGGATGTGCACCACGACCTCGCCGTGTTTCGTGAACTTTATGGAGTTAGAAATAAGATTCTGTACGATTTGGCGCAGCCGTAGTGGGTCGCCGTACACCCAGTGAGGGGACGCCTCGGGTGGGTCGACGCGCAAGGTGATCCCAACACGAGCCGCGGCGGGATGGTGCAGCGAGACGGCGTCTTGAACCAGGTCGTGGATGGGCAGCGCGATGTGCTCGAGCTGGACCTCTCCCGCTTCGAGGCGAGACAGGTCGAGCACCTGGTCGACGAGGGCGTGTAACCCCTGTCCCGAGTTGCGAAGGAGGCCGATCAGCTGGTCTCGTTCTGTGGCGTCCGTCGCATCTCCCAGAAGCTCTGCCGCGCCGAGCACCCCGGCGAGCGGAGTTCGGATCTCGTGAGAGATGGTGGCCAAGAAGATGTCCTTGGACCGATTGGCTTGCTCGGCGGCGCCACGGGCGTCGCCAAGCTCCTTCATAACGACGCCCACGTCTTGGTCGTACTGCCAGGCGAACATCCCCAGGCAAATGATGGCGAACAAGGTCGAGAGTAGGTGCCAGCGGGTGAACGCGTCGTCCGCGAGCTGGGCTGGCGGGAGCCATGGGTCGGCGAAGAAGAGCACCAGGGGCACCAGCGCTGTGACGATGAACCAGACGATGCCGATCCTCTGGCCCCCCAGGAAAAAGGCCAGGACCGGCACCAGGGGCAGGGCGAAGAGTCCGGGACTGCCGAGCCCGCCTCCGTTGAGCGCGCCGAGCCCCGTGATGACGCCGAGCAAGAGCCCCGATGTGAGGTGGGCGGTCACGTGGTCTGGGAGTCGGGGAGCCAGCAGTCGAAGGACGATGCCCGCCGCCATCATGCCCAAGAAGGCCACTGCGGCCGTCGGGCTGTCTGAGATGAGCAGAACCCCCAGCACCCCGGTCACGATGGCGAACCACATGATCAGTCGCTGGACCAACCACAGGTGCTGGCTCTGGTGGTTTGAGTCCCCCACTCCTACGCCCCGCCCACGAAGGCGCGCGACGGGGCGACCTCTCTGATCGAGGCTCGCTTCGACAGCAGGACTGAGCGCGCAAAACGCTGGATGCCAGTCATCTACACTCCGAGGTGGACCCGCGTCTTGACGGGACACACCCTCGGTCCCACCTTAGTTGGTGGAGGTTGCTTGTCTGACGAAGTGCGCTCGCTCCAACGCCCCAACCGCGCCCATCCGCCGGCGTCCACGCCAGGATTACAGCCGGCAGTCAGCCGGGGTCCTGGCGTCCAGCACTCGAATTTGGTACCGCGAAACCTGCCAAACTCGGTCGTCGGTCAAGCTCGATGGGGACTGGTATCGGCCACCGGATCGCTGCTTGTGGCCTATGTCCTTACACTGTCATTGATGTGGGCCGAAGTATTTGGCTTCGGTGGCGCATTCAGCCTTCGGGCGCTGCCTGTATTGCCCGTGGCAGCCGCGCTGCTGTTGTGGGCAGGGTTGGCCGGTGCGGGCATCTTGTCGGCGGTCCGCATCAGCAGGCTGGCGCGCTGGTCCAAGATCGACCCTGAATATGCGCCAATTTCGCCGCTCAAAGCTCGGGTGTTGTCCGGCACCCTG
>JBGCER010000431.1:0-4778 GCA_045106515.1 Myxococcota bacterium | reverse complement strand
TAAGCACGGTGCCATCTTTCTCGGTGAGCGCGCGCATGCCTTCGAGGTAGCCTTCGCGGGGAGGAATACAGCCCATATTTCCGGCGACGGGTTCGACGATAACGGCGGCGATCTTGCCCTTGTGAGCGGCGAAAACCGCCTCTAATGCCGCCAGATCGTTGAACGGCACCACGAGCGTATTCTGGGCGGTGCCCTCGGGAACGCCAGGCGAGCCAGGGATGCCGAGCGTGGCCACACCCGAACCCGCGCCGACCAAACAGGAGTCGTGCGCACCGTGATAGCAGCCATCAAACTTGACAATGAGGTCGCGACCGGTGGCTCCCCGCGCCAAACGAATCGCGTGCATGGTGGCTTCGGTACCGCTGCTGCACATGCGGATCTTCTCGATGGATGGCACGCGTTCCACCAGCGTTTCCGCCAGCTCGACCTCGGCCGTGGTCGGCGCTCCGAAGGTGGAGCCTTGAGCGGCCGCCTTGGTGATGGCGCCCACCACCTCGACGTGGGCGTGGCCCAACATCAGGGCGCCCCAGGAGCAGATGCAGTCCACGTAGCGGTGGCCATCTTCGTCGATGAGCTCAACGCCTTCACCGCGAGCGATGAACGGCGGCGCACCCCCCACAGCGTTGAACGCTCGCACCGGTGAATTCACGCCTCCGGGGATGACTTGAGATCCCCGAGCAAGCCAACGCGCTGATCTCGACATCGATGCCTCCAAACTTGGGGGGCGCCGTATCGGGTCCGCTGCGCCCGCTCCAACCCGGAGCGCGTGTCGGACTACTCGTCCTGCGTTCCTCGGCGAAGGTCGCGGCGATTCATCAGGCCATCCAGGCGGCGATCTCGCACGTCGCCCGGTAGATCGACCTGATCGATTTCGGCGATCGCCTCATCCAAGTTGCCCAAGCGCTCCAAGCTCGACGCGATGCCCAGCCGAGCCGCAGCCGCGACGTCGGGGCCTCTGGAGCTGGACAGGGCCTGATCAAAGAGGGCCAAGGCGCGCTCCGTCCGCCCATCGGTGAGGGCGACCCGCGCTTGGGCCAGCCGAGCCGTGGCCCGATGGCCAGCGAATCGGTCCGCCACCTCATTCCAGAGGCGGTCCGCTTGCTCAGCCTGTCCGGCCTCGCCAAAGGTGCGGGCCGCCAACACGAGCCGCTGACCCGCGGCGGGCGACTCAGGGTCAGCGCTAAACGCGGACAGAAAGGACCGAGCCGCAGCGTCTACGTCGCGCTGGGCCAAGTGTAGATGTGCCTGACGCGTGCGGATCCGAGCCCGGGCAGACGGGTCCGTAGATAGGGCGAGGAGGACCTCGAGGCGCTCCGACGCGCGTCCAGGGTCAGCCAACTCCGTAGAGAGCAGCGTGGCGCTCCGGCGCAATGCACGCTCGCGAAGCGACACCCACCAGCCAGACTGAGCCACGTCATCATAGAGCGTCAGCGCCGTGGCCGACGATCCCTGGGCTGCCGCTGCATCCGCCCGCCACAGCACCGCTGGGGAGCCGGGCGTGAACCAGACCGCAGCGGCCAAGATCGCGCCCAGACCGAACACACCGACGACGGTGAGCAACGTCCCTTGGGTGTGTTTGTCGACCTTCAACCGCTGCCTCCAACCGGTGAGCTTGGCTCTGCCCCTGGTTCGTACCCCCTCGACGGGGCCAGAGCCAGGAACCGATTGTCAGCCCTCGTCTGAATCGGATCCGGTGTCGGACTCCACAACCGGTGCTTCGGCGGACTCGTCTGCGTCGGCCACGACGGCGCCCTCTTCCACAATGCTGTCGGCGTCCTCTTCAGCGTCTTCCAGACGCGCCAAGTCGACCAAGACCTCTTCTTCGTCCAAGCGCATCAATCGCACGCCGCGGGCGTAACGGGAGCGCAAGGAGACCGAGCCTGCGTGGAAACGGATGATGCGACCCGTGTCGGTCACGCACATCACTTGATCGTCACGGGTGACGCGAGTCGCGCCCACAATGCCGCCGATCTTGGCGGACACCGGCACGGCCCGCAAGCCCTTTCCATAGCGCTTTTGGAGCCTGAACGCCCCGAATCGCACGCGCTTGCCATAGCCACGCTCGGTGGCGAACAGCAGCGTGGTGGGGTCCACATCGGGCTCTTCGGCGTCGTCCGACTCGTCGACCTCTTCGGGCTCGTCATCGTCCGCGGAGGTGTCGATCAGCTCGGCTGGCAGGAGTCGACCGTCGACGAGCACGTCGTCTTTGGCCAGGTCGATACCCATCACGCCGGACGCCGGACGACCCTGTCGGCGCACATCTTCGACGGCGAAACGAATGGCCATGCCCTTTTTGCTCAAGAGCAGAACATGGTCGGTCGTGTCTTCGCACAGGTGCACGAGAACCAACTCATCGCCTTCGCGGATGCCTGTTGCGATGAGGCCCGACTGACGCATATTGCGATACGCCCAGAGATTGGTCCGCTTGACCCGGCCTTGTCGGGTGACAAAAATTAGGTCTGGCACGCCTTCTGGGGCCTCGCCATCCTCGTCGCGCTCCAGTCGCTCTTCGAAGTCGCTCACGCTCAGAATCGTGGCGATACGCTCGGCATCCCGCAGGGGCACCAGGTTGATAATCGGCCGGCCACGGGCAGAACCGCCGGCTTCGGGCACGTCGTACACGTGCAGAGGGATCACCCGGCCTTCGCTGGTGAAGACCAAGAGCAGGTCGTGGGTATTGGCGACCATGAGGGTGGTGACGAAGTCCTCGTCTCGCGTGGACATGCCGCGCTTGCCGGAGCCACCACGGGCCTGCATGCGCCATTCGCCGGGGCTGGTGCGCTTGATGTAGCCAAGGTGGCTCACCGTCACGACCTGGTCTTCCGCGGCCACAAGGTCGCGCTTGTCCAGGTCCGCGCTGGACTCGACAAAGAGCGTGCGGCGCTCGTCCGCGTACTTGTCGCGAACTTCGATGAGCTCGGTCTTCACCACGCCCATCAGAACAACATCGTCGCCCAAGATCAGCTCAAAGTAGGTGATGCGCTCCATCAGCTCGGCGTGCTCATCGAGCAACTTCTGACGTTCCAAGCCTGTAAGGCGCGAGAGACGCATCTCGAGGATCGCGTCGGCTTGGATCTGGCTGAACTCGAAGCGCTCGATGAGTGCGGCCTTGGCGATGCTGACCGTATCGCTGGCGCGAATAATCGAGATGACTTCGTCGATGAAGTCCAAGGCCTTGAGGTAGCCCTCGACAATATGGGCGCGCTCCCTGGCTTTTCGCAGCTGGTAGCGGGTGCGTCGCTGAATGACGTCGCGCCGATGAGAGATGTAGTACTGAATCATCTCCTTGAGCGTGAGGATGCGCGGCCGCTGGTTGACGATCGACAATAAGATGACGCCGAACGTGGATTGTAGCGAGGTCTGCTTGTAGAGGTTGTTGAGCACAACCTCGGCATAGGCGTCCCGCTTGAGCTCCATGACGATCCGCATCCCGCTGCGGTCCGATTCGTCTCGCAAGGCGCTGATGCCCTCTAGGCGCTTTTCCCGGACCAAATCCGCGATCTGCTGAATGAGGCGGGCCTTGTTCACCTGGTATGGCAGTTCATCGACAATGATGGACTGACGACCGCTAGAGATATCCTCAAAATGAGTGTTTCCTCGCACAATCACGCGGCCACGGCCCGTGGTGTAAGCGTCGCGGACGCCCTTCATGCCGTAGATGGTTCCACCGGTGGGGAAGTCCGGACCGGGCACGATGCGCAGCAGCTCTTCGGTGTCGAGATCCGGGTCATCGATCAGCGCGGTACACGCGTCGATGATCTCGCCCAGGTTGTGGGGCGGGATCTTGGTGGCCATGCCGACCGCAATGCCATCGGCGCCATTGACCAGCAAGTTCGGGAACCGCGATGGCAAGACCGCGGGCTCTTGGGTGGACCCATCGAAGTTGTCGATGAACCCGACGGTCTCTTTGTCGATGTCGACCAGCAGCTCTTCGGCGAGGCGCTGCATCTTGCATTCGGTGTACCGATAAGCGGCAGCCGGGTCCCCATCGACGCTGCCAAAGTTGCCTTGGCCGTCGACGAGCATGTACCGAAGGTTCCATGGCTGTGCCATACGCACGAGTGCGTCATAGACGGCACTATCGCCGTGTGGATGGTAGAGCTTGAGCACTTCCCCGACCACACCCGCGCACTTCATGTACTTCTTGGATGGAGACAGGCCCATTTGGTGCATCGCGTACAGGATGCGGCGGTGCACGGGCTTGAGGCCATCGCGCACGTCGGGCAGGGCGCGCCCGATGATGACGGACATGGAGTAGTCCATGTACGAGTTCCGCATCTCGTCTTGAATGCGGATTGGAACGATATTCTTGGCTATGCGATCCACAGTGGGCCTCGTAGCGATGGGGACGGAAAGGGGGGCGATTTCGTAGCGGTTGAAGCCACTGAACGCCGATGCTTTGGCGAGGGCCGGCGCGGCGAGAGGTCGGCGGCGGAGAGCCTTGGAGGGTCCAACCCTGCGGAGGCGGGGTCGTCGGGGGAGCGATCACAGAGGAGATCGCGTGGGGAAGCGCATTCTACTCCGATCGGGTAACCGAATCGAGCCCGCTTGGCTGCTTGGGAATGCAACCGGGCGTTCGCGGGTTGGAGACTGTATGATGATCGCGTTGCTGACCCTATTGTACGCCTCCCCTGCCGTCGCGGAAGACACGGCTGCTGATGCTCTGGAAAAGGGCATGGCGGCGCAGAAGGAGGGGCGGGTCGAATCCGCCGTCGATCACTACGGCACATGCATCCGCAAAGACCCCAAAATGGCGGCGTGTCACTGGGAGCTCGGGT
>JBGCER010000430.1:0-9549 GCA_045106515.1 Myxococcota bacterium | reverse complement strand
CACCGACGACACCGCTGACACCGATGACACCGACGACACCGACGACACGGACACCGATGACACGGGCCCGCCGCCTCCCGCGCCGCTCCGCCTAGTGGCCCTTGGAGACGGCGGTGAAGGCAATGACAGCCAGTACGCGGTCGCACGGGCGGTAAAGACGATCTGCGATCGAGATGGCTGCGATCTGGCCCTGTATCTGGGCGACAATTTCTACGATGACGGCGTGGATAGCCTCGACGACCCCCAGTGGGATGCCAAGTTCGAGAGCCCTTATGCGGATCTCGACTTTCCCTTCTTTGCGGTGTTGGGCAACCACGACAACGGCGGGTTCGGTGGCGCGGGATTTGAGTTCTGGCGGGGCGACATTCAGGTGGACTACGCGGCGTCTGGGCGCTCGGACAAGTTCACTATGCCCGACCGGTTCTATACCTATAAGCCTGAAAATACCGAGGTCATGCTCATCGGTCTAGACACCAATGCCCTCATGTTCGACCAAGACGTCGATGACCAGGCGCGGCTCGTGCAGGCGGATCTTCGAACGTCGGATCGGCCCGTGTCTATCGCCTTTGGCCACCATCCCTACATCAGCAATGGCAAGCATGGCAATGCCGGAAAGTATGAGGGGATATCTGGGCTTCCCATCGTTTCCGGCAAAGACGTCAAGACGTTCATGGACCGCAACATCTGCGGCCAGGTCGACGTCTACATCTCGGGCCACGACCACAACCTGCAGTGGCTGGGCGAGGCCGAAGGCTGCGAGACCGAGTTCCTCGTCAGCGGGGCGGCCGCCAAAAAGACGGACTTAGAAGGACGGGGAAACCTAACCTTCTTCGAGACCGACAAGACGCCTGGATTCATCTGGCTGGAGGTCACCGGCGAAAAGATGCTGGGACGCGTCTACGATATGGACGGCAAGCTGCTCTTTGAGCACACCAAGAAGTTCTAGGCGAGCGGTGGGGCGCTACCGGGGAGCCCGTGCGGCCCAGGTGTAGGTCACCTTGGCCGTCTCCACGTCTCCGACCATGAGCGAGACGCTGACGTCGAAGTCGATCTTGCCGGACTGATCGTAGGTGGACCGGATCTCCTTCGCCTCACCCACCAAGGTCGCTGTCGCGACGACCGGTCCCGCAGCCGCCTTTAAGTGCCGAACGTTGGCCGACTTTAGGGCGACAAAGATGCCTGGGAAATGGTCGGCGAACAAGGACAAGACCACGCCACCCGAAGCGGACTCGCCTAGGGTGTAGACCGCCCCGGCGTGGGCCGTGCCCAAGTGGTTCTGTACGGACTTGTCCTCGGGCAGCGTGGCCTGGGCGGTTCCCTGCCCAATGTCGTCGATGACAATGCCGACCGTGTTGACGAACGGCACCATGGCCGTGAGCATTCGCTTGAGGTCAGAGGGGTTCATGTGGGCTCCTTCTCGCTATAGACTGCGAGGATCGGTGAGCTTTCCAGTCACCGCGCTGGCTGCGGCGACGGCAGGGCTGACCAAGAATACGGGTCCGGGTGCGCCCATTCGTCGGGCGAAGTTCCGGTTTGTGGTGCTCGCGGTCGTCTCACCCTCGTGGGGGATGCCCGGACCATTGCCGATGCAGCTGCCGCAGCCGGGTGGCGTCACATCGGCTCCCAGCTCACGGAACAGATCCAGTAGACCTTCCTGTTCGGCATCTCTGGCCACGTCAGTGGAGGAGGGGGTGACCGTGAGCCGGACGCCGCCCGCCAAGGTACGCCCGCGCAGCACGTCCGCGGCGGCCCGAAGGTCTGCCAGGCTGCCACCGGTGCAGGATGCGATGACCACGTTGTGGATGGCCTCTTCGGAGTGAGCGCTCAGTGGTGCTCGGTTTCGCGAATCGCCGGGCGTGGCGACGGTGAGCGGAACGTCCGCCAGCTCTACCGTGAGCACCCTCGCGTATTCAGCTCCTTCATCCGGATGAATCATGGATTTGGAGACATCGGTGGCTCGAACGTCGCGCATGAAGTCGATGATGGGCTGACACGGCTCCACCACGCCTGTCATAAGACCGCCTTCGACCGTCATATTCGTGAGCACCGACAACTCGTCGACGCTCCAGTGGGCCAATGCTGGGCCGCCAAACTCGATGATGCAGGTGTCCGTGGGACTCTGTCGCCACTGCTCCTCGCGGAAGTAGGGATCGCCGATCAGGTGCAGGATCAGGTCTTTCGGAGACAGCACATCTCCAGGTTCACCCTTGACTTCAACCCGGACGACCTTAGGCACCGTCACCGGGATGAGGCCCGTACGCAGGGCGAACGCCATGGCCGTGCTGCCGACTCCGAAGGCGAAGGCGTTCAGCACACCGGCCGTGGGGGAGTGGGAGTCCGTCAAGACGATAATGTCGCCTGGCAGGCCGTATTGCTCCACCACCACTCTGTGGCAAACCCCGGGTGGGAAGGCCCGTCCCGGACCGTGAAGCCGGATGCCATTGAGCTCGCACGCCTGAACCATCTCCTCGGTGAGCTTCATGGCGGGCGCCAGGCGCATTCGCTTGACGGCATCGGGCACGGTGGCCTGATTGATCAGCACAAAGTGGTCTTCGAACGCCGCGACGAGCTGTGGCTCGTACATGGGGGCATCGCCCCATTCCTTTTGGTACAGGTCCACCACCATGCCGGTCGTGTACTCGTGCATGCCGCGGAATGCCGTGCGGGCCAGCACCTGATCTCCGGGTGAAACACTGGAAATTCCATCGGCGGCGCCAGGTCCAGCCCAGGCGCGCATGGCGATGATCTTCTCTGCGATATTCATCGGCCGTGGGGTGGCGTTGGTGGAATATGTTGGTTGAACCTTGCCTTCTAAGAGGTGTGTGCCATAGCGCATAAGGCCGCCTGTGCGGGCCACTTGCTCGAAGAAGGGCGGTAGGGCGTCGAAGAGGGAGTCCAGATCGATGGACTCACCCGCCTCGAGTCGGGTCAGCACCGACCGGTCTGTGGTGAACGGCATGCCGCTGTAGACCATGTTCTCTTGGAAGATCCTCTGGAAGCTATCGGCGACGACCAGCTCGATGCCTGCTCCTTGGTGAGCCACAACCGCGACTTCTCGCGACGAGCCCGAGCCATAGGCATGTCCGCCGACGGCCACTTGGAAGCCGCCCGTCTGCACGTCGCCTTTGCGCACCGTCTCTTGAAAGTTCTCGAGGAAGTAGGGGCCGAGGATCTCCCCCGTGTAGCCGAATGTGCAGGCGCGTCCGGAGATCATGGCGTCTGTGTTGACGCCGTAGACGTATTCGATGCCCTGTAGGTCGACGGGGGTCCCGTCCAGCTGCGCGCGCAGAGCAACGGCATCGTCGACCAGGTGAAGTACGCGTCCGGTCAGGCTCATGGCCATGGGGGCTCCTACTTGATGCGGTATCCACCCATCTCATTGTTGAAGATCCAAGCGACGACTTCACCGATCTCTAGGTCCAGCGGTAGATAGCTGGTGCGATCGGCAGCGGCGCTGCCCGCGTCTCGCAGTTCACGCCGGGCGCTCACCATTTGGGTGAATCGGTCCAGCCAGGACTGCATGTTGCTCACGCGTAGGTCAACCCAGCCTTTTCGGGCCCAGCGGTCTACGTCGTCGGCAACGAGGGTGACGGTTGTGCGGTTTCCGCGAACCTCGGGCACATTGATGCGCGGGCCTCGCAAGATGGTGCTGCCGTCTGGAAGCAAGATGGGAATACCAATGGAGGGTGCGATGGAACGCACCTTGGATTTGGGAAGGGAAGCGGCGAGGGTCTCGGCGAGCTCTGCGGCGGTGCGCGCCCGACCTTCGTCGGAGAGCGCGCCGGTGAGAGAACCGTAGACTTCTTTGAGTAAGTGAGCTTCAAACAGGAGCTTGGAAAGCTCCGGAGGCCCGAGTCGCCCAAGGGCGATGGACGGAAGGTCCGATGATTCGTCGGCGGCCTTTAGATCGTTGAGGGCGACCGATCGGAGCAACCCCGCTTTGTAGCTGGGGTTGAGCACGGCACCGTCAACCGCGCTGATCACGTCTTGGCCGGTGTTCGCGCCCTTCAGCTCTAGCGTGATCACTTGGGCGATCTCTTCTGGAGTGATGTACTCCATCTGCCCCAGCGCCGTGATGGCGGCGAATTCTCCGCGTGTGAACACACCATTTTCGCCGGTGTCGACCACGGCGACCTCGTGGGTGCCCGCGTGGGCGTAGCTCTCGGGGGCCTGGCGAAGGTCCACCACACCGGCTGCGTCGGCCTGCTTGGGCTCAACGAGGGCGTTGCTGCCATGTTTGTCGCGGACTGCGACGGTGCGGACAGCGCGGTAGCCGATCATGGCTGCAGGCTTGACCTCTTTCACGACGGGCCCACCGGGGGTGCGAGCCATCAAGAACATGAGGCCTGTGTGGCCGAAGCCGGCCTCGGTCTTGGCGAGAAGCACCTTGGAAGGCTTGTCTTCGGAGTGGGTGTACGGGATGTTCATCCCCATTCCGCCGGTGCCCGTCGTGCCCACCTTCAGGTAGACCCGGGTCTTGAGCTCTGAGGTGGCGCGCTGCACAAGGCGAACGTGGCGAATCAGCTGGGGGACCGATTGGGAGAGCAGGAACGACTGTAGGTCGGTCATGCCTTCGGCGGGCATGCCGTCGTCGGTCATCCAGTCCAGCACCTTCGCCGCACCGTCGAACACGTTCTGATAAGACAGGCCGGTCGCGGTGTTTACGCAGTCGACGATGACCTCGGGCCGGTGTTCACGCAGCATGTTCACCAGGTGATTGCTGGCGTAGGCCGCCTCGAAGTCCCCGTATAGGAACTCGAGTAGCGCACGGCGCCGAGCCGGGTCACCGATGATTTCCCCGCGTCCAAGCTCACACATGTGTGTGGGAACAAAGAGATTCCCCCACGCAGGGCTGAACGTGACGCCGTGAAATTCGGCAGCCAGTGGCTCGCACGCAGCTCGGGCCTCTGCCTCAAGCAGACTGGCGACGATGATGGTGCTGGGATCAAGTTGGGTCGCGATCTGGCGGCACACCTGGGTGCCAACAAGGCCGGCGCCGCCGAGGATCAAATATTCGCGATGCATGGAGCGGGTCTCCGATCGAGGCACGGAACATAGCGTGGGTGAGGTCAGCGTGAGGTCAGGAGGTGGGCTACACGGGGTCGGGAGGAATGATCATGGAACACCTACATCCATTGGCCGCCGAGATCCTTGAGATCTGGTTTGGCCCCACCGACGATGAGATCGCGTCCCGTGCGCCGACTTGGTGGAAAAAGGACCCCGTCTTCGATCAGCAGCTCGCGGAACGCTTCGGTGGAGAGCTCCATCGGGCCGCAGCCGGCTCCTTTTCTGGGTGGGAGCGCAGCCCTCACGGGTCCCTCGCGCTCGTGGTGATGCTCGATCAGTTCCCTCGCAACAGCTTCAGGGGCGATCCCCGGTCGTTTGCGTTCGACGCGGCCGCCAGGGCCGTGTGCCACCGCGCCGTCCGCGCCGGCCACGATCGAATGCTCAAGCCCCCGGAGCGCGTCTTTTTGTACATGCCGCTGATGCACAGCGAGCACGTGTCAGACCATCGGGACGCCCTGGTGCTGTTCGAAGCGGCTGCGGTCGCCGCTCGCGGTACCCGTTGGGAGCAGATGATTGCTGCAAACTTCGATTTCGCACAGAAGCATGCCAAGATCATCCACCGCTTCGGTCGCTACCCCCACCGCAACGAGGTTCTGGGGCGAGACAGCACACCCGAAGAATCGGCGCACGTCGCTGAGCACGGCGGGTTTTAGGCGACGCGCCACGCCTGGGCGCGGCCGTGAACCCAGGCGAGCAGTACCTGCTGCACGTCGGCTGCGACTCGCTCGCCCAAATCTTGCGTGAAACCGCTGCTATGTGGGGTGAGTAGGATGTTGGGCGCGGCGTACTCGGCCAGGTGAGGCCAAGGCTCTTCGGGAAAGACGTCGCAGGCGAGCCCGCCTAGGTGACCGCTCTGCACGGCTCTCGCGGCGGCGATGGGATCCATCAAGTCGCCCCTGGCGGTGTTGATCACCACGCACCGCGCGGGCAGGGATGCCAGGCGCTGTGCGTCGAACATCCCGATGGCCGACGGCGTGGCGGACGCGTGCAAGGTCACGGCGTCTGCATCGGCGATGGCGGCGTCGAGCTCGGCCATCGGCAGGGAGGGACCGGTTGGGTTCGGGTCGACGCCGATGACATTTGCGCCCAAATGAACGAGGGTGGAGGCGACTTGTTGCCCGATAATGCCCAGGCCGACCACCGCGATTGTGGAACCTGCGATCCCCCTGGGTGCGAAGTCCGGCAGCTGCGAGCGGACCCATCGACCCTCGTGCGCTGGCGTGACTTGGCTGTGTAGGTCGCGAAGCAGGTAAATCAGGCAGGACAGCGTGTGCTCGACGACGGCATTGCGCCGGGCCATTGGGCAGCGAACAACTGCGATATTCCGATTTCTAGCAGCGGCCAGGTCGATGTGCTCATACCCAGAGGTGGTGGTGCACACTAAGGTGGGCCGCACGGTGTCGAGCACGGGCCCTGTCACGTGGACCTTGCTCGTGACGACCAAGACGTCTGCGGTCTCGGACGGACGGGTCCGGGTGTCGGGGTGCGCCTTCCACTGCAGACCTAGGGCGTGGGCGTGGTCACGCTCGCGCTGCATATCGACGTCCGTTTCATAGGCCGATTGGCCCCATCGCAGCACTGTGGGCATCCCGACCTCCGGCGTCTCCTATCCTGACCGGGGAGCCTCGTCCTAGCCGCCCAGAGGCACGGCGACGAAAACCTTGGATTGACCCCGTTGTACCTTTAAAAGTACCATGTCGCTGCTGCCTGTCAGCACGCGCGCTAGGGTGCTCGGCGCGTCGATCGGCACTCGGTTCGCCTCCAGCAAGACGTCGCCGGCCCGCAACTTCCCAGCGGCCGGGCCCCCTGGCTCAACCATGAGGACGCGCACGCCGTTGTCGACGCCGTCCATTCGCGTGGCGGGCGCCAGCCGGATGCCCAGATCGAGCACCGGGTCCGTGGATTGTTGCTCTGGTGATGGCTCGCGCGGCGACGGGGCGCTCGCTTGTCCAGGTCGCTCACCCAGGGTCAGCTTGAGCGTCTGTGCCTTTCCATCCCGCCACACCCCAAGTCGGACCCGGTCTCCGGGGCGCAGGGCTCCGATGGTGCGAATCGTCTCGTTGACGTCGCGCACGTTTCGGTCATTGACTCGGACGATCACGTCGCCAGGCGCCAGTCCTGCCTTGGCTCCGGGCTGGTCGGGCTGAACCAGGTTGACCAGCGCGCCGTGGGTGGTCTCCATCCCGAGAGCTAGGCTCAGGTCCGCGTCGACAGGCTGTAGGCCAACGCCGATAAAGCCCCGTTGCACCAATCCATCATCTTGCAGGTCCTCGACCAGGCGCTTGAGCGTGCCGCTCGGCACCGCAAAGCCGATGGTGTTGGCGTATTGGATGATCGCCGTGTTCATGCCAACGACCCTTCCGTCCACCGCAAACAGGGGTCCACCGGAATTGCCCTGGTTGATCGCCGCATCCGTCTGAAGGAATGCATGAAAAGGATTGTCTCCTAAGTTCCGGCCTTTTCCGCTGATGATGCCTGCGGTAACGGTCGTGCCCAAGCCCAGTGGATTGCCGACGGCGACCACCCAGTCTCCGACAGCCAGCGCGTCGGAGTCGCCCAAGGTCACGTGGGGCCACGGCTTGCCCTTCGGCAGCTGAAGAAGCGCCACGTCATTCTCGGCGTCAGACCCGATTAAACTCGCCTTCTCGCGGCGGCCATCGGAGAAGCGCACCGTGATGGTGTCGGCGCCGTCCACCACGTGGTGGTTGGTGAGTAGCAGCCCGTCGGCGCTGATCACAAAACCCGAGCCTTCGCCCTTCATCGGCCGTGTATTTGGACCTTGCTGGCCGAAGAACCGCCTCATCATCGGAGGCATTTCTGGGCCGGCTCGGGTGCCCTCAACCTCGATGGCGACGACGGCGGGAGAGACGGCGTCCACGAGGGGGGCGAACGACCGCGTCGGGTTATACGACGCGTCCGGAATGACGGTCGGTACCGGAGTTTCGAGGGCCGTGGTGGTGTCGGTGCCGGCCACGGCGGGGAGAATTGCGATGCTGCCGAGGGCGAGGGCGGCAGCGGTTCCAAGGGCCACAGTCATGTTGCGCAAGGTGTGCTCCACAGGTGTTGTCCTGATCGAAGCACCATGTGGCGCAGGGGAAAGTCTCTCTGCGTCAACGCTCGTCAACGGCCGTGGTGACCGACGCCTACCGACCCGGCGTAATGTGTTGGGTCAACCAGTCGACTCGGCCGCGCACGCCATCTAGGTAGAGCTGCTGGACCTTTAGGGTCACCGGGCCCGGACGACCCTCGCCCACCGTTCGGCGGTCGAGCTCTCGGATGGGGGTGATCTCCGCTGCGCTGCCACACATGAAGGCCTCGTCGGAGGCGTAGATGGCATCTCGTCCAAAGAACTGCTCTCGCACTTCGATGCCTTCGTGCTGCAAGATCTCGAGCACGGTGCCTCGCGTGACCCCCGGTAGGATGTTCGCCGTCGGGGGCGTCCACACCACGCCGTCTCGGACGAAGAAGATGTTTTCGCCGGTGCCTTCAGCCACGAAGCCGTTTTGATCGAGCATCAGCGCTTCGTCGAAGCCATTGTCGTTGGCCTCGTACCTGGCCATGATGCTGTTGACGTAGTGGCCCACGACCTTCGCCCGTCCGAGCGCGGCGTTTGGATGGTGCCTTGTGAACGAGCTGGTCTGCAGTCGCACGCCATTCTTCAGGCCGTCCTCTCCCAGGTAGGCCCCCCATGGCCAGGTGGCCACGACGGTGTGCACGGGGTTGGTTCGAGCGCCTAGGCCCATTGCGCCCATGCCCAAGAAGGCCACGGGACGCAGGTACGCCTCGGTGTGCCCATTCGCGTACAACGTGGCGAGGCAGGCTTCCCGCAACTCGTCGTGCGAGAACGGAATCTCGTAGCGCATCATCTTCATCGAATCGGCGAAACGACGCAGATGTACGTCGAGGTGCCAGATCCCGGCCCGGCCATCCGGCTGCTTGTAGGCCCGGATGCCCTCGAACACGCCCAATCCGTAGTGCAGTGTGTGCGCGAGTACGTGGACGTTCGCATCGTCGAATGGACGTAATGCCCCGTCGAACCAAATCTTTTCGGCGCGGATACTCATGCTAACCCCCAATCCTTTCGCCATCGGAATTGAGTTCAACGACCGGTAGGCCGAAAGCCTTGATATCGGCCTCTACCGCCGCTTTATCCCCGACGATCAGCCAGATTTCCTTCGAGGTGTCCCACCGGGCTTCGAGCGCTTTCTGAGCTTGGTCCAATGTCACCGCCTGAATAGATGGAAGGTAGGTCTCGGGCCAGTTATCGGGCAGTCCGTGCCGCCACATATTCACCTGCTCGCCAAGCAAAGCGCCCGGCGTCTCGAAGCGCCGTGGGTAGCTGTTGACCGCTGTGTTCTTGAAGTAAACGAGCTCGTCTTCCTTGATCTTGGGGTCGCCGCGGCTCTGGTCGAACTAGTTGCGCAACTATTTGAGCGAGTTGCCGGTCGCTTCGGTCATCACCCCCGCGCTCCACGACGAGAC
>JBGCER010000429.1:0-8821 GCA_045106515.1 Myxococcota bacterium | reverse complement strand
CGGTCATCGGCCGCAGTCCGACAGCGGATATTACCGTTCAAAGTGAGTTGGTTTCCGGTCATCACGCCGTCGTGCACTGGTCCGACGGGGCTTGGCATGCTCGCGACCTAGGCTCCCGGAACGGGACGTTCGTCGATGGAGAGCGTATTCCGACTGGCCAAGGATGCCGGCTTCGCGCAGGTCAATCCCTAATAGCTCCGCCCAACGTGCTCCCATGGCGGCGACCTGTGACGCATGGGGCACGATCCCGGAGACGCTTCGCGCGACGCTCCAGTCGCCGAGCCCGGGAGAGTGAACGGCGGCGTCTCGCCAGCGATCACCGAACGAGGCAACGCCTGCTGGAACATCGACGTTGTGGCAGAACAGCGGGTCAACGGGACGTGGTCGGAGCGGGTCACTGGGGACGTACAGCACTGATGGAGTGGCCTACGACAGGCGGGCGACATGCGTTCCCTCCCCCAACTCACCGCCGGGTCAACGTCATCGGCAGCCCATTCGCCACCCTCAGCGTCACGCTCGTCTCCAGCTCCAGCTTGTGCCCCGGCCGCAGATGCCCTTGATACCGCCGAGCCAACGTGGCCAGCAATAACCGAGCTTCTAGCAAGGCAAAGTGCTCGCCAATGCACTTGCGACTCCCGGTACTAAACGGGAAATAGGCCAGCTTCGCCCGGCCCGCCGAGCGCTCGGGGCTCCACCGATCCGGGTCGAAGACGTCGGGGTCGGCCCAGAAGCCGGGGTGTCGGTGCAGCACCCAGGGCGAGATGAACACCATCGTGCCCTTGGGGACTTTGATACCGTCGATCTCGTCGTCTTGTTGGGCCATGCGCGCCAGCGTCCACACCGGCGGGTAGAGCCGCAGCGACTCATTCACGACCCGCCCGACGGGCTCCAATTGGCCGTAGTCGGCGAAGCTCGGGCGCGCATCGCCGATGGCCTCGCCGATGTTCTGGGCCAGCTCGTCGGCCACCCGAGGGCGCTGACTGAGCAAGTACAACGCAAACGTCAGGGCGTTCGCCGTCGTTTCGTGGCCGGCGAGCAACATGGTGAGCACCTCGGCCCGCAGTTGCTCATCGCTCATCGGCTCGCCGGTGTCTTCGTAGACCGCCCCCATGAGCAGCCCCAACAGGTCATCGCCCAGCTCTCCGGTTCGACGCCGCTCCGCGACGATCCGGTCCACCACTGCATGCAGTCGGGCGACCGCGGCTTGGCCTGTGCGGTTGGCGCGCAGCGGCCACTTCCACGGGTAGGGCAGCGGCGAGGTCACCAGACCGTCGAAGGCCGCGATCATGTCGTCGAGCCCCTCTGACACCACCTCTTCGACCGGCCCGATGTCGTGACTGAACAGGGTCCGGCAGGCCACGCGCAGCGTCAGCGCGCTCATCGCCTTGTTCACGTCCACCTCGACGCCCGCCGCCGCAGCGCGGTCCCACTCGTCACACAAGCGCTCGGCCTCCTCGACCATCGTGGCGCCAAAGCCGTCGATGATGCCCTTCTTAAACGCGGGACGGGCGATGCGGCGCTGCCGTTGCCAGTGCTTCCCCTCGGCGGTGAGCAACCCCAAACCCAGGAGCGTGCGCAGGATCTGGTATCCGCGAGTTGTTTTGGTGTATTGCTTGTTTTTCGCAACAAGCAGGTGGTGCACATAGTCGGGGCGAAACAAGTGGAGCGTGTCCGCGCCGGCCATGCGCAACCACACCGCGTCGCCGTGCAGGCGACGGGCCTCCTCAAAAAACGCGAGGGGATCCCGACTCACCCGACCCAGGTGGCCGAGCGGATGCCAGGTGCGCCATCGAGCGGGGCGACGGACCGGAACGGGCAGGGTGGCGGCGTTGCTCATGTTGGACCTCTCGTTGCGAATCGCTCTTCCTACTAATATGTGAGCAGTCGCTCGCGTTACAACTCGCATTGCGATTTAGGAGCCAACCTTGTCTACGACATCGACCACACCACGAAAGCGTCCCAGGCAAGATCGCTCCAGAGATACGGTCGAGAACCTTATGCAAGCCACTGCTCGCATTTTGCTCGAAGAGGGCTACGACAAGCTGTCCACCAACCGCATCGCCAAAGCGGCCGGCGTATCCGTCGGATCGCTCTACCAATACTTCCCCAATAAGCAAGCTTTGGTGATGGCTTTGGCCGAGCGTCACAATCGGGAAATGATGGACAGCCTGGCCCTACACGTCACCACATTGGTGTCGGCCCCCATCCCCGAAGCAGTGCAGGCCTACGTGCACACCTCGGTGCAACACCACAGCCACGAGCCCGAGCTCGGCCGCGCACTCACGGTGCAGATGCTCTCTCTCGGCCTCGATCTCATCGAGGACAGCAATACCCGCGCCCGTCCGCTGATCCGCGCCTGGCTATCGGCACATGCACACGAAATTATCCCGAAAAACCTGGATATGGCCGCGTGGATGCTCGTACATTTGGTCGAGGCCGCGGTACACGGCGCGCTGCTCGAAGACGCGGCCATGTTGAAGGACCCGGACTTCGAGTCGGAGCTGTGCGCGATGGTCGTGCGCTACCTGGTGGGAAGCAGCGAAGGCTGATCTGCGGCCCGCCGACGACGTGTAGACCGAGTGCGCGACTCGCCTTCCTTGACAGCCAGCGCACCCTTTATTAACCATGTTGTTAATTAACATGCTCGTTAACCAAGGAACCAATGTGACCCTCGCCAACGAAGACCAGCTCAACCGCACCTTCTCGGCCTTGGCCCACCCCACCCGGCGCGCCATCCTCCTGCGGTTGGCCCAGTCTGACGCGGATGTTGGCGAGCTGGCCAGGCCGTTCAATACCAGTTTGCCCGCTATTTCTCGCCACATCAGAGTCTTGGAACAGGCGGGCCTCCTGCAACAAGGCCAACGCGCACAGGCTCGTCCATGTGCGCTCAACGCAGCCCCGCTCGTCGCAGCCACCGATTGGACCCACCCCCTACGCCAGGCGTGGGAGGCACGATTCGACAGGATGGACCTATACCTTCAATCGATCAACACCCAGGAAGAAGAATGACCAAGTCCGTCGTCATTGAACGCACGTTCCGAGCCCCCATCGACCGCGTCTGGAGCATGTGGACCGTCTCCGAGCATTTCGCCAGCTGGTACGGCCCTCCCGGGGCCAAGATTCCGGTGGCAAACATGGACGTGCAGGTTGGCGGGAAGCGTCACATCAAAATGGTGATGCAGACCCCCAATGGGCAGATGCAGATGTGGTTCACGGGCGTCTATGAAGAAGTCTTTCCAACCACGCGCTTGGTCTACACCGAGAGCATGTCCGATGAAACGGGCGCGGTGGTGTCGCCACAAGCGATGGGCATGCCAGAAGGCCACCCCGAGACGACTCGGGTGATTGTCCAGCTAGAACCTTCCGGAGAGCAGACCAAGATGGTGTTGACACACGAGGGTGTTGCAGCGGACTCGCGGGGCGCGATGGGCTGGAAGATGGCCATCGCCAAACTAGAGGCTCGATTGGCCGAATAGCCCCTCGCCGACAGCGCCTGGCCCTCTCTCGGGCACCACAGGGTCGCAGTTTTGGTTGCGAAAGCACGCGTTTCGGTGCGACCGTACAGGCATGCTTACTCGAATCCTGTTGTCCTGTGCCCTGCTGGCCGCCTGTAGCGATGACGCCAACGACCCGTTCGATGGCGGTCCTGAGCCCGACTGCGTGCCGTCCGCCGCCGCCTTCGAGAGCAACGTCCTGCCCATCGTTCAGGCTAAGTGCGCCGACTGCCATGGCGAGACGACGCAGTTCGGCGCCCCGTACAGCCTGCTGGACTACGACGCCCTAGTGCAGGGTCTGGATGGGGAGCGCATCGTCGATCGCATCGTGGCGAGCGTGGCCGACCGGTCCATGCCCCCTGCCACCGCCGAGCCGCTAGGGCACAACGAGTTCGACACCCTGCTGGGCTGGGCCTCGTGCGGGACGGAACACCCAGATTGGAGTGATGGCTTGGTGGCGTCGCGGGATGTGCACGTGCCCCCTCCCAACCCGCCCGCCGGAGCCCGCGCCGTCGACCTGCTGGCGCCGGATGTGACCGTTTCACCCACCACACTCGACGACTACCGCAACTTCGAGTTCACCAATAACGTCGACTCCGATGTCTTTATCCAGCGCATCGAAGGGGTGATCGACGAGGGCCGCGTGGTGCACCACATCACGCTGCAGGACGGCGGGGACTACCTGTACGCCTGGGCGCCTGGGGGCGATGCGGTGCAGTTTCCCGACGGCGGCCTGAGACTGCGGCCCTCGGATCAGCTCACGTTGCAAGTGCACTACAACAACGGCGCCGGAATCGAGGGCGTCACCGACTCCAGCGGCGTGCGATTGTGGGTGTCCGAGCCCCAGGGCACTGAGTGGGGGCTGCTGAGCCCGAACACCTTCGCCATCGCGGTGCCGCCCCAGAGCACAGCCTCGGCCGTGCATCGCTGCGTCGCCACCGAAGACTTCGAGGTCTTTGCCGTGATGCCACACATGCACGAGATCGGCGACAGCTTCTCGCATGTGATCACCCGCGCCGGCGGGACGGAAGAGTCGCTCATCGACCTGACCGGATGGAGCTTCGAAGCCCAATACTTCTATGAAGCGCCGGTGGTGATCCGCAAGGGCGACACCCTGACAATGACCTGCACCTACGACAACCCCAACGACTTCGCCATCAACGGTGGGCTCGGCACCTCCGACGAGATGTGCTTCGACTTCATCTACGCCAAGCCCGCCTCGGCGTCGTGCCGGTAGCGGTGAGGGGGCGGTGAGGCTGGACGCAGGCGGGTGACCGGACGAGCGCATGGCCCCAGCATCGGCGAAGAATCGGCGGCATATGTCCTTGAACATCCTTCGCAAGATGGGCCTGTTAGACGCCCTGCTTCGAGACGACCTGGGGTGAACACTGGCGCCGACTCCTCCGCCTCGTTGCGCAACCACGCCGTCTCGTACCCGCGGTCATCAAAAACCAATCGGGAACCGTGCGAGCGGGATTGAAGACGGCTCCACGGCGACGTGTCCTACGACAACGCTTGCGCAGCAGAAAAGTGCGCACGGTCGCGCCGGCGAGCTGCGATTTCCCTCGCCTAAGGCGCAGACAAGCCGTGGCGATCGCAGACCTCCGAGCGGTCGGAGCCATGGCCGATGAGGTCTCGGCAACGGTGCATATTCCCAGGGCAAGCTGGCCATCACCATCTGAACCCGGGAGCTTGCGGCACGGCTGCCCGCAGGCCCGCTCATCGTGGCGGTGAATCCCGGCTCTTTGCTCGCCACCAAGATGGTGCGGGAGGGCTTCGGGATGTCGGGGAACGATGTGGGGATCGGCGCCGACATCCTCATAGACGCCGCCCTAGGCGAGCGCTTCGCCGAACGCACGGGCCAGTACTTCGACAATGATGTGGGCCGGTTCTCGGATCCGCATCCTGCCGCGCGGCGAAGGCGACCGCGAGGGGGTGGGAAGCACCCGAACCAGCCGGCCCGCGCCCAGCGACGAACGAGCAGTCCACCGCGTTCTCATGACGGGATTCCTGCTGCGAGAGCCAGCTTGCGCGCCATCAGGGTGCTGTCTGGCAGCGCTCCGCCTACACTGGGGCCGGAGGTGGCGGTGCGAAGGATCATATTGGCGCTCGTTGTGGCTGGATGTGCGGGGACGCCGGACACGCAGGGGACCGAGTGCGAATATGAAGGCACGGTCGTTGCCGTGGGTGATTCGGTAGAGGAATGCCCTGGAAAGTCTTGCGTTTGCACGGAGTCGGGCATCGTGTGTCCCGATTTGGAGTGCGACGAAGACACGGGTGACGAGATCGAACCTTATGAAGGCCCGTGGGAGGTGCTCACCTCGCTGGAGGGCGCAGGACCATGGCCGGCGGTGGGGGTGCTTGGCGACACGCTCCACGTGCTCCCCGCACGGCAGTCGGTCCACCACACCTACGACTTCGCCGAAGAGGTCTGGGACGAGGCCGCTGCGCTACCTGATCGTGCCTACTACCAGGGCGGCAACGCGGTGGACGGTGAGTTCTACGTGTTCGGCGGGGGCTGGCCAACGACCCTGGACTCTCTCGACACGGTGCGGTCCTGGTCCTCCGAGACGGACACTTGGACCGACCGTGCGCCGCTCCCGACCCCGCGGGGCTACGTCACCTCTGCCGTGGTTGGTGGCGAGCTATTCGCGATTGGCGGGCCCAATATCTCGGGGCAGACCTTCAACCGCACGGTCGAGATCTACACGCCAGCGACAGACAGCTGGCGGGCGGGGAGCCTGATGCCCACGGGCACAATGTGGCCTTTGTACTCGGCCATCGCAGCGCAGGGCGACCGGATCTATCTGCTCGGTGGAGGCATCTCGAACAACCCGTTCAACACCGCCGTGGCCTACGACATCCCAACCGACACCTGGGTGTCGCTCACGTCTGCGCCAGTGCCTGTGCACGGGCCGACAGGCGCCGTCCTGGACGGCAAGATGTACGTGATGGGCGGCTACTTGTCGGACGGAATCACGGACCGCACTTGGGTGTACGACATCGATGGGGACAGCTGGAGTGAGGGGCCGGCGCTGCCGTACGCGATGGCGTATTCGAAGGCCGTCGTCGTCGAGAACTGCGTCTACCTCGTGGGCGGGTTTGATGACCGAAACCCCGAGCCGGCGGCTGGGTTCCTGCGGTGGTGTCCAGAGTAGACCCCGCGACCGGGACTCCACACCCCCGCAACACGACCTCATCGCAGTTTGTCCCAGTCCATCGCAACGCCAGCGTGGGCCGTGAGGGGGCCTGTACGGTCAGGAGCGCACTTTCACGCGCGGCCTGAAGGAGGTCTTATGCAGACAGCAACCCCGAGTGGCACGATGGTGTCGGTAGACATGCCCGCAAGCATGAACGCCTGGCTCCGCGGACTCGTCGAGTCCCTCGTGACCCAACGTGAGGACGGCACCTATGTGCTCCGTCACGACGCCAACTTCTGGACGGCGTTCTTCCATCGTCTGAACGTCGATGGCCTCGACTCCGACCTCGCCTTCGAGCAGCTCCAGGCCGTCATCGACGACTGGAACGTCGAGATGTCGTCCGAGACCGTCGCGACGCCCGTCCCTTAGCGCGTAGGCATGCCTCGCCCTGCGGGGCATGCCTCATTGGAGACCCCATGGTCCGTCCAGCCCTGCCCCCCATTCCCGCCCCCCCCAAAGGCGCGCCTTGGGGCCGGCGAGCATCGCTGTACAATTTCGACACCGCGTCGCTCCTCGGCCAGTTCTTCGATGTGGAGACGCTCCAGGTCATCCAGCGGATCGCCAGAGCCTCCGACGAGCAGCTCGCGGGAGCCGGGGGCGGCTTCTCACACGGATGGCGGCTGGCTCGGCTGGCCCGAGAGTCCGGGGTGGACGCCGTCTTCGCACAGCGGTGTGGCGTGGTGATGGACATCATCTTTTTAGCCGTCGATCTGGCCGACAACGTCGCGGATGCCGAGCTCGATGCTCAGCTGGGCCGCTCGTTCACCGCCCACTACGACGGGATCGGACGCGAGCGCCTGGTCGCCATGCCCGCCCTGCTCGTCGGCGCGGCCACCACGAGTCTGAGCCAAGGCTTTGCAGGGGACACCTTGCACGGCACCTACGCCGCTGGACGGGTACTCGGCGTGCTCGCGGTCGCCGCCCGAGGCCAGTCCAGAGCCTTTGACGATCCCGCCCGAATCGAAGAAATCTCCGCCGCCCAAGGCCGCCTCTACGCGCTTCCTTGGTGGATTCTGGAGGGTCCAGAGTCCCCGACCGCCGCCGAGCTGGAGCCGTGGGGCGCGGCGTGGGCCCGAACCTGGCAGCTCCGCTTAGACGTGCGAGAGAATCCGGGCGTAGAACGCTGCCTTAGGGCGTTCGAGCTCGCGTATGACTCGGCGAGTCAGCTGTGGCCGACGCGCAGCCCCTTTCGTGCGGACGAACCCTTCGCCCAAGCGTTCATGCTGCCGCCGTTGGACGCGACGCCGTGACGAGCGAGCCGTCCACTCAAGACCTCATCGACCTGCTCTTCGCGTTGCAGCAGCAGTTGCCGGCGGTGGAAGGTCTCGGCTTGGACGGCCGCGGTCGCATCGCCGTCAGAGCCCAGCGGGGCCAGCCCATCCCCCTGCCCGACAGGGCTCTGGGCGTTCCGGTCGTGCCTCAACACGCCCCCGAGCCCCCCTCCATCGCCGGTTGGACCTTGCCTGAGCCGATCCGAATCGGCGGTGCGCACCGTCCGGCGGGCACCTTGGGGGCGGTGGTTTGGCGTGGAAGTCAACCGTTGGTCCTCTCGAATGCCCACGTCATCGTCCCCCCACAAGCGCTGGTTCAGCCGAGCAATTCCCAGAGCTGCTGGGGGGCAGAGGCCGCCGTCGGGACTCCGGTGGCTCCTGGGCGTGCCTTTGTCGCCCGCGGGCGGGTCGACCGATTCATGCCCTTGGTCTCGGGCCCACGAGGCGTCAACGTGGCCGACGCCGCGGTAGCCAGCTGGCACACCCACCTGCCGCAGCACGAGTGCCAGGGCGCCACCGAGGGGGTTCACGGTCTACTGGTCGCAAAGCGCGGTATTGGCGATCCTCGCCTGCGGGGAGGCCCGGTGGTTCTCCGCCGTGCGGTGTGGATCGTCAAGACCGGGGACTATGGACTGCGGGGCCAAGGCAGCGAGTTTGTCTTCGCAGAACAGCTCGTGGTGAACCTCCGGCAGTCTGGCGGGGACTCGGGCGCAGTGCTTCGGGACGAGCGAGGGGCCGCTGTGGGGCTCCTTCACGCCCGGATCGGGGCGACCTTGGCGCTGGCCACGCCTGCGAGCCACATCGAAGCGCTGCTGGATGTGCGGTTCGTCGAGAGGGGTCGGTGTGCCCCCCCCCT
>JBGCER010000428.1:0-3045 GCA_045106515.1 Myxococcota bacterium | reverse complement strand
GCCGTCTTTCATGGTGACCGGGCTCGGGGTTTCATCGATTCGCCAGCACTGAAGCGACCCATCGGTCAACGACGCGCAGTGGTTGCTGCTGGAGTGGGCCACGTCGGTGCCGTTGGTCAGACCGGAGACGGCCAGGAGCGTGTTGCCCGTGGACTGCTCAGATGAGGGGCCATTGCCCGCTCGACCCTCGTTTCGCCCGACGTGCCACACCTGTCCGCTGGTGTACAAGCCGCCTCCGCTCCCGTCGCTGACGTGGGCGTAGGTGACATCCGTGCCCAGTTCGGTGGCCGGGAATGCGCCCCAAAGACCGCCATTAAACTGCTGAGTCGAACCCGTGTTGGAGGTGATGAGGACCCCAGACAACCCGTCGGACATGTGGGCGATGTCCGTGGCGATGACCTCGGCCACGGCTGGAGACCGCGTCGTAAAGCTCTTTCCAAAGAGCAATACATCGCCATCGCTGGTGTGTACCAAGTTCTGTGTGGCGATCGCGCTCACCCGAACAGGCACCGTGCCCTTGGCGAGGGGGAGTTGCACGGGCCCGGCCACGGGCTGGCGATCAAACTTGAGCTGACCGTGCTGGTTGGAGCCTTCGCACCACACCTCATCATCCCAGGTGCGGACGCAGATATCGTCGATGACGAGGTCCGCTTGCGAGACCCGGCCGACGCCGAAGGTCGACCACCCACTCGCCGTGCGAGAGCGCATCGTGCCGTCGCTCATGACGACAAGGAGCCGACGTTGAGGGTCGCGGGAGAACGAGCCGCCTTGGAACCAGGTCACGACGCTCTCGCAGACGCCGGCGTCGCACAGATGGCCATTTCCCAGGTCCGCGCAGTCTTGAACCTCGCCCGTCACCTCTTGGTCGCACACCGGCTGCCCATCGATGACCTCGCAGTCTCCTGCGGCCAAACCCGTCTGGGTCACGGTGTCTAGGCAGGTGCCTTCGACGGCGCCGCAGGCGTCCGCGCAGACGTCGTCAGCGAACTGGCAGTCTGAATCGCAGCCGTCCAGGTCTTCGTCATTGCCGTCGTCGCAATCCTCGCCGACCTCGACGACGCCATTCCCGCACTCGGGTTCTGTTCCGGTGTCGGTGTCCGTATCGACGTCGGTGTCGGTGTCCGAGTCGCAGTCGGTGTCCATGTCCGTGTCGACATCGGTATCCGCGGGATCAGCAGAGGGGCACCCGGCCATTAGGCCGAGTAATAACAGAGGTCGCATGCGTCTTCTCCAGGGGGGCGACCGCATGGCGGCCGCGTCGCGTGCGCAGTGTGAAGGCTTCGCAAGGGGCTGTCTACGGAATTCTGGAGCCGGTCGGAGGTGACCGCAGACGTCCGCCATCGGTGAACGGTCCGCATGGCCCGCGTCCGGTCTCGCGGACTGTGATGGGCGCGCGAACGCAGAGCGGGTGGAGGACGGATAGGTCTGTACGTAGACCCTGTTCGCGACGGAGGACTCATGAGCAAAAAGACGATCTACCCTCGCGTGGAGCGGGCGTTGCAGTACGAAGCCAAGTTTCCACTCGCCGACACGCCAATGGGGGTGCGCAAGGTGGCGGATGGCTACGAAGTGTTTTCGCGAGAGCGCGGCTGTGAAACGGGGTCTCGGTCCTATGGAAGCGCCAAGCAGGTCGACGCGCTCTTGGCGGAGTTCGGGGTGCGGCCGTAGGGGCCCCTTGGCCGATTTCTGCCCCCCCTCGAAAGACCGCGAGCACCGATCTGGCTGGGGGCCGTGTCGGGTCTGGTGTCACGGCCTTTGGGTCGCGTCCTGAACGAGTTCGGCGAAGTCCTGCGCCTTGTACGGGTCGTGCAGCTCCAGCCAATCCAAGACTTCCGCAGCGTCTATGGCTCCAACGCGAAGCAGTTGACGGATGTCATTGTCATCGTGCTCACGTCGATAGTCTGGGGTGCTGAGCTTGAGCCAAACCAGCTCCAGCGGTCCAACGACCGGTATGGTGGTCGCGACGGGGGTCTGTCGCTGTAGCGCGTGTAGGAGAAGCCCTTGCTCGGGTTCGGTGCGCCGAACCAAAACAAGGTGGATGACGTCTTTGTTGTAGAGAGCCATCACCTCCGCAGAAAACCCGTGACTATTGCTTGGGTCCTCCGCTTGTCTCCCCAGCAAAAAGGCTACATCACGGGTCGCCCTTGGGTAGCCCAGAACGCCCACAGCGACGCCGCCGCACACGGCGTGAGGCACGCCGAGTTTACGCAAGCGATCCGAGGTCTGATGAGCGTGCATCTCAGCACCTCGGGAGCCACCACCGCTGCCACGTCGCGCCAGCTCATCTGGGTGCCTTGACGGGGGCGAGGAGTGCCGCTGCCTGACGAACCGCCTGTGCCATTTCTCTTGAGAACGTCATGTCCACCGGGGCTCTAGGTTTGCGTGCGGGAAGTGGCAGTACACCGTGGGGGCCGGTCACGAACCCCTGGAGATCAGCGGAGCGGGCGTCGGCCGGCGGGTCGAGCTGGTCGAGGTCCCACGCGGCCTGCATGGCGAGCCAATGTTTGGGTTTCATGCGAGACACCTGGCCGAGCCGCGTCGCGGTGTCTGGGGTGATGGAGCGCTTTTGCTGAAGGAGCTGGTACACCCGTTGTTGTGACACCCCAGCGAGGTCGGCCAGGTGGGCGACGCTCATCTGTAGTGGCACCATAAAGTCCTCCCGCAAGATGCGGCCGGGATGTCGAACGGTCATCGACCCCCCCCCCTTTCGGTGTGGATGAACGTATCTCGTTAATGCCTCAAATGGCGCAGGAGATGCGCCAAGGGGGGCGGCTCGCCTCGGCCGGCCCCTTGGCTCCAGTCTCCCCACCCGCGAAAGACCGCGAAAGACGGTGAAACGGTCGGAAAGCCGCAGCCGAGTCATGGATTGGGTGTGCAACGAACGACGCTTCCTGTCGGTTGCTGGGAGAACACCATGACCAAATCTGCGCTCACTTCTGTCCTCGTCGGCCTCGCGATGGTCTCGGCGGCCTGCGATCCCAAATTGGTCGATGAAGATGGCGATGGGGTGGAAGCCACCCTCGATTGCGATGACCAGGATTTCGA
>JBGCER010000427.1:0-9919 GCA_045106515.1 Myxococcota bacterium | reverse complement strand
GTTGAGGTCCATGGTCGTTGTGACCTTGAGGCCTTCGTTGTAGACGCGGTCGAACCCGTAGGTGTCGAGGATGTGACGCCGCACGTGCTCCGTGAAGTGAGGGGCCATCAGCAAGAAGGGATTGTCCTCCTTGACGATCTTGATGTCTTCGGCCTTGGCGGCGTCGAACTCGGCGTCCGTGATGAAGCCGTTGCGACGCATCTGGTCGAGCACATAACGTTGGCGTGTTTGAGCCTTATCCCAGCTCTTATGCGGGCTGTAGGCGGACGGCGCGGGCGCCAAACCGGCGATGAGCGCGGCTTCGGCAAGGGTGAGCTCGTTGACGTGCTTGCCGAAGTACACCCGGCTGGCGGATTCTACGCCGTGAGCGCCCGATCCCAGGTAGAGCTCATTGAGGTAGAGCCACAGGATCCGGTCCTTGTCGTAGACGGTCTCGATGCGCTGCGCGAGGATGATTTCTTTGATCTTGCGCTCGTACGTCTTGTCTCGCGTCAGTAAGAAGTTCCGGGTCACCTGCATGGTGATGGTGGAGGCGCCCTGGCGCTTGTCGCCGCCGGTCGCCTCGTTGAGCAGGGCTCTGACGAGGCCTAGGTAATTTACGCCACTATGCTCTTCGAACGCCCCATCTTCGGCGGCGATGAACGCCTGCTGAACCTGTTCGGGGATGTCATCGAGGGGCACCACGTACCGGCGCTGCTCATACAGCTCGGCCATCAGGTTGCCATTGCGATCGTAGACCTCGGTAACCGTGTGTGGCTCGTACTCCTGCAGGCTCTCGACTGAGGGCAGGTCCTTGCCGTAGTACCAGTAGGCGCCCGCGACGGCCCCGGCGCCCAATAGGCCGACGAGTACGACGCCGAGCACCGTTGCGCAGCCTAGGCGTGCCCCCCATCGAACGATGAACGGAGCTCGCTTCTTCTTTTCTTTGGTCTTCCTCTTTTTGCGCTTCTTCGGATTGGCTGTGGCCAAAGGAGCGGCTGCCTGTGCGGGACGCTGGGGACGCGAGGCGTCGGGGCGTGTGGGGGTGGCCTGGACTCGACCGACAGGTGGCGGCGGCGACGCTGGAGCGCCGGCGGAGCGAGGGGGTTGCCGCGGAGCCCCGATCGGTGTGGCACCGTGAGGCGGTGCGGGGGACGGCGCTCGGGGTGGAGCGACCGGGGATGGAGCTGCAACGCGAACTTGTGGGCGACCCGAGGCGGAGCGCCGGGGCAGGGGTTCGTCGAGTTCGTCGCTCTGGCTGTCTGCGGCGAAGCTGAAGGCCGGGACGGAGGGCATGGGCGGGCCACGCCGGCGGGGCGGCTCCTCAAAGACTTCGGTCCGGGCATCGGAAAGAGAACCGCTGTCGGGCAGCGGATCCACGCTCGATGAGGACGGGGGGGCAGGGACGGGTGTGGCGTCTGGAACCGGGACCGCGGACACCGGCAGGGGTGAGGGCGGGTCGTCTGCGAAGCGCTTTCCACGCCCGCGCAGGATGTCGATGACGCCGTCTGGGTACGTGACCGCCATGGCGGTTGCGCAGCCTACGCACTGGATTTCCGCCCCAGGCATTGGATACGGCTCGGACACGCGAGTCGGCGTGCCGCAGTTGGGGCAGGTGAGCTTCAAAGGCATGGGGCGGCCGAGGGAGGGGGAGTGGCGGGAGCGGGCGGGGGGAGCCCGGATGCCGAGCCTTAACCTCAACCGTGCGTGCCCGCGACCGACGGGTCTGTACGGCAGCTGTAGTTGACGTGCTGCAGATGCGGACCTACCCTCTTCAATGTGGCTAGGGGCCAGCTTCCTCGGCTGCGGAGTGTGTATGAAGGCGGTGGTGAAGCCCCTGGTTCTATTTGGCGCGGCCGCCCTCACGAGCGTGTCGAGTTGGTGGCTACTCGGCCCCGGCGATCCCGATGGTCGAACCGCCTCTTTACTCACCGCGCCGGCTCGAGGCCTCGGCCTTGGGGGCTACGACCTCAAAGATCTCGACTTGGTCGAGGCGACGCTCTACGAAGTGGACCGCAGCTATGTGGACCCGGCTCGGGTCGACCTCGACGTCATGTACATGGCCGGTTTGTCGGCTATCGAACGGCGCGTACCCACCGCGCTCTTCCGTAGGGTCGATGGCAGCGCACTGGTCCACGTTCAAGTCGGGGAGCACCGCACCGTCGTCGAAGTCGCTGAGCTCAAAGATGTGGGCGATCTGATCGATGCGCTACGTCAGGTTGTGCTCATCGTCGCGGAACATGTGGACCCCGATGATGTGCGCGTCGACGATGACGCCGATCCGCTCGCCTCCATCGAGTATGCCTTGGTCAACGGCATGCTCGCCACGCTCGACCCCCATTCCCGACTGCTGCCACCGGAAGACAGTCGGGACATGGACGAAGAGAACTCTGGGGAGTTCGGCGGACTTGGCATCACCATCGTCGATCGCCGCGGGCAGCTGACCGTGGACTACCCGCTCCCCGATACTCCTGCGAGCAAAGCCGGACTATTGCCAGATGATCGCATTCTGCGGATCGATGGAGAGTCCACCATCAACATGGGTCTGGATGGTGCGGTGGACCGACTGCGCGGTCGCGTGGGTTCCACGGTGGTGCTGACCATCGAGCGCGATTCTGAGCCGGCGCCGATCAAGGTGTCTGTCACGCGAGATCGCATCAAGCTCAACCCGGTCGAGGGGGAGCTGCTCTCGGGTGGGATCGGGATTGTCAGCATCAAGAGCTTCCACGCGAACGTGGCGGCAGACCTAGAGACCACCTTGTCTCGCCTCGCCCGAGAGGCTCCGGATGGCGAGCTTCGCGGGCTGGTGCTCGACCTGCGCGGAAACCCTGGCGGCTACCTGAAGCAGGCGGTTCGCGTCGTCGATAAGTTCCTAGAGGACGGCGACATTGTGCGCACAAAGGCCAGGGGAAAGGTCGACGACGAAGAGAAGGCTCGGCCTGCCCGCACTGAGCCCCGCTATCCCATCGCGGTCCTAGTCAACGCCAGCTCAGCGTCCGCATCGGAGATCGTGGGCGGCGCCCTGCGAAACAATGATCGAGCCGTCATTATTGGCGAGCGCAGCTTCGGTAAGGGCAGCGTCCAGAATCTTGAAGGCCTGCATGATGGTTCAAAGCTAAAACTGACGGTGGCCCAATACTATACGGGCCCGGCTGACCGCAGCATTCAGTCGATCGGCATCCCCGCTGACCTCGAGCTGGTGCCCGCGCTCGTGACGTCCGATGCGTCTGGCTCGGTCGAGACGGCCCTCTACCACTGGCGCGAGCGGGTGCGCCGGGAGTCGGACTTCGACAATCACCTGGAGCGCTCCGCCGATGACGACACGGTGACGCGGTGGTCGGTCCGCTACCTCAAACCTAGCGATCTACGAAGGCGTGACTCCACGCTTAAACACCTGCGGGAAGACCCTGAAGTGCGCTTCGCCCGGGATGTACTGATCGCGTCGGGTCGACGCAGCCGCACCGCAGACATCTTGGCCGGCGCGGGTGGCGTCGTAGAGAGTATGCGACGGAAGGGCGATATTGCCATCGCCGGTGCGTTCGAGAAGATCGGCGTCGACTGGTCCATCGGGCCGGCGCTCGAAGGAGCCCAGCTCGACGTGAAGTTGGACTTGGGTGACGATGGCCGACTCATCGCAGGCGACGAAGAGAAGGTGTGGCTGTCCGTGACCAACAAGGGCTCAGAGCCCATCTACCGGTTGTCTGCGGTCAGCGAGTCGTCCGCAGAATTGCTCGATGGCCGTGAGTTCTTCTTCGGTCGCCTCGATCCCGGCGAGACCCTTCGATGGTCCCAGGATGTGTCGCTGAACGAGGGCTACCCGACCGAACGGACGCCTGTGAGTGTGACGTTCCGCGATGCTGGAAATCCTGACTTGGCGACATGGAAGACCTACCTGCCGGTCGCCGGTCGCGCATTACCCCGCTTGGCGGCTCGGATCGAGGTTTCGGATGAGGGCGGCGGCGACGGGGACGGCATCGCCGAGCAAGGAGAGGAGATCACGCTCAAGCTCACGCTCACGAACGAAGGTGATGGCCCGAGCTCCGAGGCCTTCGCGCGCTTGAGAAACCGATCCCGACGCGCGGTGGATCTGGTCAATGCCTCCCTTGAGCCTGGGTATTTGCGCAATGAGGACGGCGAGCCGTGCTCCATGCCTACGGACGATGACGACACGAGCGACGATCCTGAGGCGGCGCCCGCGGACCCGACGTGCCTGCGCATGCTGGCACCCGGGGAGTCGTGGACCGGCTCCCTATCGATCCGCCTGCAAGACGAGGCGGAGGAGTGGACGGTTGCGCTGTCGTTTGGAGATGCGAGCGCGTACGACCACGCTGCTGTGATGCGGTCCGGCTTCTATGAGACGTTCAGCAACAAGGTCGATATCACCATTCCTTCCGGCGAACCCATGCCGGATGCCTGGGTACGCAACCCGCCACAGATCGCGCTGTCGCGGGAACATCCAACCACGACCGACGACGAGGGCGTGGTGTTCTCGGGGATGGTCGAAGATGACGTTGGCTTGGCGCACATCACTGTGTGGCATGGCGATGACAAGTTGGCGCTCGCCGATGGGGGGGACCTCAAGGCCATCCCCTTTAGCGCTGAAGTGAAGCTGGAACCTGGTCTAAATACGATGACTGTCATCGCCACGGATGTGGCCGGTCTCACCACGACACGCTCTGTGGTCGTCCTGTACGAACCCAAGGAAGTCACCGCCAAGGTCGAGACGCTCGACCCGAAGGACTGACCGTCTCGCGCCGCAGCGCGATTTGAGGATGGCACACCAAACGCGACGACCATCACCAGTTTGGGGGGGGGAGTTTGGGAGGTCGCCGCGTGGGGTTGCATTCGCAGCTGTAGGCTATTCGACCAGTGGTCTCGATCGACGGAACGCAGCGGCACGAAATGGCACAATGCTGGTGTAGATAAGAGCCCCGGGAGGCGTTGAATGGGCACCGTCGTGCGACTTCGAGGCTGCACCGTGGATTTGGTGGCCGGCACGGTGATGCGGGGCGGGGCGGTCTGGGCGCGACTGACCACCCGAGAAGGCGAGCTCTTAAAATATTTGGCGGCATCGGCAGGGCGCTCGGTGCCGGTTCGGGAGCTTGAGAGGGAGGTCTGGGGCATCTCCGAGCGGGCCACATCGCGAGCCGTGTCGGCGTGCGTGCGTCGGCTTCGACCAAAGATTGAGATTGAAAGCAGGTCTTCAGTCAACCTGCAGACCGTACATGGCGTGGGCTGGGTGCTGCACGTTTTGGGAGATGAGGCGCCAGAGGGCCTGTCACAGACCTCGATTCCGGAGGCCCCGTTCGATCCCTTTGTCGGGCGCTCCGAAGCGCATGCTTGGCTGCTCGACGCCGTGTCCCGCGGTGAGCGGCTCTTGACGGTCACGGGTCCCGGCGGGGTCGGGAAGTCTCGCCTGGTTGTGGAGTGCCTCCAGGCGGCGCTGTTCCGTGCTCCTGGCCGGCCCACAGTGGCCTACGTGAACGTCGATGAGGCGACGGACCCCGGATTTTGGGTCGTCGACGTGGCGTCCGCGCTGGGCCTATCCATGAGCCGGGAGAACTTGCCGGATGCGCTCCGCTCCCGGTTGCGGGCTTTGGGAAATGTGCTGTTGGTGCTGGACAACCTCGATGGATCCGGCGCGGAGGTCGGCCCCTGGCTGTCCCAGCTGCTCAGGGACTGTCCCAATGTGTGTGCGCTGACTACTCGGCGTTCCACCTTGAATTTGCGGGGGGAAATCGTCTACCGGCTCGATGGCCTACAGCCGGCAGACGCCGCGCGCCTGTTCTGCGAACGCATGATGAGCCGCGGGGAGTCTGTGCCGGTGGACGATCCGCGAGCCTTCGCTGTGGCGCGTGGCTTGGACGGTCTTCCTCTCGCGCTCGAACTCGCTGCGGCGCAGGCGAGCCGTGTCGGTTTAGACGTGTTTTGCGAGGCTCTACTTCAAGACGATGACCTGCCTAGACTCAGGTCCGGGGAGGTGGATCGCCTGCCGCGTCACCGGTCCTTGAACGAGGTATTCGAGCGGAGCTGGCAGTTGCTCTCTGTGCCGGATCAGATCGTGCTGTCGGCGCTCACCGTGTTCGCCGGTCCCTTCGATGCGCGTTGGGCGGTCGTTGTCACGGGCTTGCCCAGGGCGCAGCTCTGGGAGGCGCTCGGCCGCCTGGTCGACTGTAGCCTCGTCGTGCGAAAGAGCGGTAAGATGGTGATCTCCGAGCTCATCGCACGCTTCGTTCGGGCCACCATGCCGGCGTCCACGCAGGTGCGGGCGAGGCACGCGGAGTGGGCCCTGGCCACGCCACGTGCCGAGCGACGTCGAGACCTCATCCGTGCGGCTGCGACCTGTGCCGATCCGCGGCTCGCGGCGTTGTGTGGGGTGCAGGCGGTTCAGCAGCTGCTGCAGGTCGGGGCGGTCTCCGAGGCGATCGAGCTCTCGAATTTGGTTCTTCGTAACGACCCTCCTGTGGACTCGCGGGCCCGGCTTGAGATGTTGAAACTTCAGGCGGTATCGCTGAGTCAGCCGATGGAGTCGGCGGCCCGGCACGCCGACTCTCTGTTGGGGCAAGAGTGGCTTCAAGGGGACTTTCGTGTCGAAGCGGCGGCGCTGGCCACGCGGGTCCTTCGAGGTGCGCCGCAGCAATTGGCGATCACGCGGCTTGAGCGCACGTTGGCCGGCGTGGACGCCACCCCCCATGGGCAGGCGGTTGGGCTCCGGACGCTGGCAGGTCGATACGCGGACGAAGGAACGCGCCCACGGGCTTTGGAGCTGCTTGAACAAGCGATCTCGCTCTCCTCTGAGCACGGACTCGTGGGTGACGAGGCGTGGTGTCGCCTTTTGCGCGCAAATATGGTCGGACGCGTGGACGCGGCCGAAGAGGCCCTCGATTGGGCCCAGAGTCGGTCCTACGCGGGGGTGGACCCGAAAAACCGTATGGAGCTCGCTCGGGTCGGGGCATCGGTGGCGTGGATCGCCGGTCGTGTGGATGTGGCGATACAACGTGCAAAAGCCTCCGTCGACCTGGCCCACCAGCTAGGCCGCCCGCGCGCACACCGAGATGGTCTGGTGTTGCTGGGTGGCATCTACGCGGAGCAAGGCGTTCCGGAGCTTGCGACTGGGGTTTTGGATGCTGCGCTGGCCCTGGGACTACCGGACTACCTGTGGTGGCTCGCCAGGCTTCGCACAGCCATCTGTGTGTCCGACCTCGACGGCATGCACTCAGCGTTGGGTGGCCTGGAGCCGTTCGAAGCGCCGGGAAATGCGTTGCATCGGCGGACTTGGATTGTTGAAGGACGGGTGGAGCACGCGCTGCTTATGGGTCGCGGGCGGGATGCCCTGGCCTATGCCGAACGGGCGGAGCGCATGGCGCAGCACATGCCAGCGCAAGATCGTGTGACCACGGCGGCGCTCGTCAGTCGGAGCTTGGCGGAGGTTGGCCGCGCGGAAGCGGCCCTGCAAATCGCTGAGCGAGCGACAGAGCGGGCGCGTGAGTTTCGCTTGCCCTTCGACCTGATTCAGGCCTGGCTCGCCTATGGCGAAGCATGTGTGTTGGTTGCGGATAGGGGAGGACTGAAGAAGTCTATTGGAATGTGTCAGCCTCTGGTGACTCGGATGCGAATCACACCAGAGTCGATCCATGCTCGCCGGCTCACGGCGCTCGTGCGGGCGGCGCACGGACCGTAGCGGCGCTCATTCGCCGTCGTAGTCGGCGTGCTTAAGCATCACGGCGACGTGCCGCCGAAGCCTCTCCACATCATCGGCGTAGAAAGCATCTCTTCGCCCGCCGGGCAGCCGGGCTTGATGCCGGCGCAGGGCCAGGGTGGTGAGAGCGCGAATGTAGCGCCGGTGATCGACGCCTGCTGGGAGCCAGTCATAGCCCTGCCGCCTCCACCAGGAGGCGACAATGCCTGCGTGGGGCCTGGGAACGTGGCCCTGTTCGGACTCGGCGATCAACTCGCGGCGAATTCGCCAAGACTGCGCGAGAAGCGTGGCTTGAAACGCAAGAAATACGGCGCCGATAATGCCGGGCAGGCTGAAGATGGCCAGGGAGGCCAGCCACTCTCCATCGGGCAGGACGGCCCCGAAGCTCAACAACCCGTTCCACCAGGCGTGCACACCCATCGCGAGCAACAGCCCCAAGCCTCCGCCGAAGAGTCCGCCCCACCAACGACGGAATCGCCCCCAGCCCAGGCCGGCGCCGACCATGGCCGTACACGCGCCGTGCATAACAGCGGAAAAGGCGGTCCGAACAGCCACCGTGTCGAACCAGGCCTCGGGGTTGTTCACGGCATTGAGGAAGTAGAGCGCGTTTTCAGTCATCCCGAATCCAAGGCCGGCGGCCGCGCCGTAGACGAAGCCGTCGGTGATGTCGTCGAAGCTTCGAGAGGCGATGACGGGGATCAGGATGGCGGCTTTGGCGGGTTCCTCGACCAGAGGCGCGACCACCGTGGGTCCCACGATGGACTGGAGCATGGAGCCGCTCTGTGCTGCCGCGTCCAAGGCCATCGCGACAGGCGTGAGCGTGAGGTCGAGCAGGCCATTGCCGATGAGCGCGATGACGACCCCGCCGATGGCTCCCCACAAGAAGGTGAGCGCGAAGAGCCATAGGGGCTCGCGGTCGTACCGGTCGAGCCACCACACCAGCAGAAGCAGCCCAACCATGGGCACCACAGCGAGCACGATGGACAGGACGACGAGTAGGCCGGACACACACACTCCGTGCAGGCTTGTGGAGGGTAGCCGAGGTAGGCTCTCGGCGCCGGTGGCAGACCGGTGGAGGCGCGGTGTCGACGGAGCCGGAGGCATGGTTGAGGCCGGTGGCGTTGCTTCGCCTGGCGGTGCCGGCAGCGGCGGCCGCCTTGCTGCACAACCTGTATCGACCCGTCGATCAATTCTTCGTGTCGTGGTTGGGCTCCGAGGCACAAGCTGCGTTGGGTGCCTGCGTCTTTGTGTTGATCGCCCTGTACGGCTGCGCCGTTTTGGTGTCCGCCGGCGTCGGTCCATTGGTGGCGAGGGCCGTGGGAGCGGCCGATGCGCGCAATCAGGCAGAACACGTGGCAACCGGGCTGCTGGGCTCCGCCGGGGTCGCGCTCGCGATGGCCGTGGCCGGTTGGGCCCTCGTTTGGCCGGTGGTGTGGGGCTTGGGCCTCACGGGAGAGACCGCTTCGCACGCGGCCTTATACTTGACGGTACTGCTGGTCACGGGGGCGGCTATCGCCGTGGGGCCGCTGGTGGACGCCTGCTTTGTTGGGCTTGGAAATACGACGTTGCCCCTGGTTCTTCAGGCCATAGCGGTCGCCCTAAACCTGGGCCTCACACCTCTGTTCATCTACGGCCTTGATCTGGGGGTCGCGGGCGCCGCCCTCGGCACGACCCTCTCCCAGGGCCTCGCCACCGCGGCGGGCTTGTGGTTCTTGAGGTCCGCCGTCGGCCTCCGTTTGGAGCACCTGCAACGCGCGTGGATGGAGCTGTGGCCGCGCGCTCGGCGTGTGGTGCGCGTGGGCAGCCCCGTGGCGGCCGGCGTGATCCTCTATGCGGTGGTCTACTGGGCCATGATCGCCACGACCCTGGCTCCCCTTGGCAAGGACGCCCTGGCGGGGTTGGGCATCGGGTTTGGGGGTCTGGAAGCCTTCGCATGGCCGCTCTATTTGGGCTGCACCGTGGCCGTGCAGTCCCTCGTGGGCCGGTGCCTCGGAGCGGGGCGGCCGGACCTGGCGTGGCTGGCCATTCGTCGCATGCTGGGCCCTCAGCTGGTGCTGGGCTTCGGCGTGGGGGCTGTGTTTTGGTTCTTGGGCCCGACCTTGGTGAGCGGGCTTGCTGCTGATGAGGGTGCCCTTCGAGAAGGGGCCTTATACGCCATTATATTGGCCTGGTCCCAGCCCTTCGTATCCTTGGAGGCGCTGTTTGAGGGGGTGCTCGCCGGCAGTGGCGACACCACAACGC
>JBGCER010000426.1:0-4595 GCA_045106515.1 Myxococcota bacterium | reverse complement strand
AGCTGCACCGACGCCGCCGCTCCACAATCGGTCCGGTTCGCGGCAGCGAGACGCAGGCACAGGCTGCCGTCACGCCCCCCTGATGAACTCTCCAGCTCCACCTCGTCGCGCTCTCCCCGGTACATCCGCAAGTCGCCCCAGCCCACGGGCACATGGCCTTCCACCTCTTCAAACCCTGGGTTGGGCAGCAGGTTGACGGCATCTTCCGACACGTCAAACGAAAGGCCACTGGCTGCGGCCGCGGCCAGGACCCCCTGTCGTTGCCGGCGCGAGGCAATCTTCCAAGCATCCCCCAGCGCCCGTTCCCCCAGCAACTCGTCCCCTAGTCGCTGGCCCACGGCGAACACCGCCGCGCCGATCGCCGGATCGGCAGCGCCGCGCGACAGCCCCACAAGGACTTCACCCAGCTCCCGGCCGTCCGCGCGAATGCCGTCCTCGCCCACAAACACGCTCTTAAGCTGCTGCGGATCAGCTAGCGCGATCGCCGCGCGGCGCAGCGCGGGCCGAGTCGAACGAAGCGCTTGCTCGATGACGCGCGGCTCCAGCACGCCGAGCTGAGACAAGACCCGCAGCGCGTGGGGCGACGACACGTCGGCGCATCCGACGGCACCGACAAGCAACGGGACGACATCCACAGCCCCCCTCTCGACCAGTAGCCGCTGACTCTGCAGCCGCCAGAACAGATTGGAGTGCCCAAGCCCAGCCACCAAACCCACCGGGTTGTTTGGATCCAAGTTTGGCACAACGTCATCCTTCGATCCGGTGGGGAAGACCCGGTAGATGCGGCCCCGCTCCTTGTCCCGATGCGGCGTCACATAGGCGTTGCCCTTTCCCGTCTCCGCGTCAATACCCGACGCCCTGAGGTTGGGCGTCGGGTTGTGCTGAACGACGATATTGTACCAATCGCAAATCCACACGGCCCCGTCGGGCCCCACCTCAACGCACACCGGTGCCGACCACCCGTCCGCTGACCCGTAGAGGTTGTTGGGTAGATGCTTGGCGTGAAAGCCCGCCCCCGTTCGCTCGAGATCGAAGTGCCCGACAAGCTTGCCCGTCGGACCACACACGAACGCCGCACGATTGTGGTAGGCCTCGGGGAAGCGGCGGGCGGTGTAGACCGCATGACTCGCGGCGGACGTATAGCGATCGAACTGATCCACCTGCCGAATGTCGCCCGACATCGGAAAGAACTTGGGGTTGTCATCCGCCCGTGGCGTCCGCGGCGGGTCGAGGCCCGCCCGTTCGTAGGCGCTGCGGGCGAAGGTCAAATACCAACTTGGGTTGGCGTTGGCCGTGCTGCCCAGAACGTCACCTTCCTCGGTGAAGCCCAACCCCCAGGTATTGTTGGTGGTGTTCTGAAGAAGCTCGAGCTTGCTCCCATCCGGGCGAAAGCGAAACACCGCTTGGCCAAACTCATGGTGCTCGCCGCCCACCGTGCCCTCGAACCCCGAGTAGCCAATCGTGGCCCAGATCCAACCGTCAAAACCGTAGCGCAGGTTGGACACGCCAGCGTGGGTATCCCCCATGGAGAAACCGTCGAACACGACCTCTCGCACATCGGCGCGATCATCGCCATCGGTATCCGCAAGGTACAGAAGCTCGGTGCCGTTGGTGCAGAGCATCCCCTCCCGAACGAACACGATAGAGGTGGGGATCGACAGCCCTTCGGCGAACCGCACAAAGTGGTCCGCACGGCCATCGCCGTCCGTGTCCTCGCAGATCGTGATCCGATCGTTGCCGGTGTTGCCCTCAGCCAGGTTGTTGGGGTAGTCGAAGGTCTCGACGACATAGGCGCGACCCCGCTGGTCCCAGGCCACATGGATCGGATTGACGATGTCCGGCTCGCAGGCAAACAGCGAAAGCGTCATCCCCGGAGGAACCTGCGCGAGCTTCATGGACTCCTCAGGCGTCAGCGGCGTCTGAATCTCCGTGATCTCTTTCTTGTCGCGGTACCCCGGCAGCGACACCGGTTCGGTCGCGAGGACCGGGACCTTGTAGTCGCGTAGGCGCTCAAGCCGCCCCTCGCCAACCACCCACTCCAGCGGGTTCCCAAACCGCGCGTGAAACTGGGGCAGATCCCACACTCGGTGGTCGTGGCCACTCGCCGTATAGAACACCCGGCCCTGGCCCTGCGAGCGAGTCCAGCTCCAGGGCTCACCGTCGCGCACCTGCAGGATGGTCCGGTCGTCGCCGTGGTCACTGTGAACGTAGGTTTCGTCCCACGCCGCATAGCTCTCGAGCCCCCTCAAGATCGGATGATCGGGCACCGCGTTGTCGACCGTGAACTCCTCCCCACCATGGGTTTTGAAGCGGGCGCCGACGAGCTTGACGAACAGCGGAGAGCCACCAAAGCACGCCGAGGCACAGTGCACCGGCACAAACCCACCGCCACCTTCGACCCACTTGAGCAGAGCAACGAGCGGACTCTGATGCATCGGCTCGCCCTGCGCCCAGTTGGCGTACATAAGGACGGCGTCGAACTGCTCCAGCCGCTCTTCTGTGAACGCCGTCTCGGGATCCTCGAAGTAGGTGAGATCGATCCCGCGCGTGCCGAGCCCCTTTTTGAGCACCCGATACCGCGTGATCGGGTCGTGGTGGGGTCCATTGCTGGTCGGCGAACCAAAGAACATCACCGACAGCCGCTGGCGCTCGGCCTGATGGTCGCTCAGGTGGTCACCCGGTCGAGCTCGCCCCCACGTAAGTGAGGCCACAACAGCCGCCACCAGCACAAGAAGGGCGGCTGTAAGAATCATCGAGCGACGGGAGCTTCTCTTCATTGCGGGACGTGGCGCGTCGGGTCAGGTGAAGTATGGAACCGTGACCGCGGCCCGCAGGCTTGTAGGATACCGCCCTACATGTGTATGTTTCGGCCATACTCGACACACACCACCTCATTCCCATCTTCACAGAGCCCCTGGGCATCTCCCCCGATGGGCCCGTAGCCGCAGATCTGCTCACTCCAGCGCCCCGGATCGGGTTCGCGGGCCCCTGCCCCTCCTGTATGTTTTGACCTTGCCGAGTAGAATACAGCGATGAGCTTTGCGCCAGAAGCCGCTAGCTGGGCCGAATCCCTCGTGGCAGGACAGTTTCGGCACCTGTTCGACGCCCAGTCCGGGACGATGCTATTCGCCAAGGACGCCCAGTATCGACTGATGCTCGGCAACGCCCCATTCGTCGAACGGTGCGGATTTGACCACGAGGTCGAGATCATTGGACGTACCGACGATCGGATCTTCCCTCCCAGCCTCGCCGAGAAGTATCGAGCCGACGACGAGCTCGTCCTGCGCACGGGGGAGGCGCGGCTGGGGCTCATCGAATTGTTCCCCAACGCCAACGGCAAGCCCGAGTGGTACGTCACCGACAAGGTGCCCCTGTTCGACCGCGCGGGTCAGATCACCGGCCTGTGCGGCACCGTGCGCAGCTACGAGGGCCAACGGGCCGCCCTGGCTCCGTACCTCGAGCTCGCAGCGGTCGCCGAACACCTCAAGGACAACTTCAGGAAACCCCTCGACGTCAACGCCCTCGCCGCCATCGCCGGGCTGTCCGTACGGCAGTTCACGAGACGGTTTCGCGCGACGTTTCAAATGACCCCACGAGCCTATCTCATCAAGACCCGCGTGCTGCGCGCCTGCGAGCTGCTGTCGCGCTCCAACTTCCCCGTGACACAGATCGCACTTGAGGCGGGGTTCTACGACCACAGCGATTTCGCGCGCCAGTTCAAGCGGCACATGGGGCAAACGGCCTCCTCGTATCGAGCCAATGCGAAAGCCGACACCCTCCCCCACGAACTCTGACTGCCAGACACACCTCCACCTGGGATGGGACAACGCAGTTTGACCTACACTCGCCCGCCCAGCTCGATAGTGGGCGAGCGCAGGGCGAGTCGGGAACGACCCCACCGACCCGCGACTACTGGACTCAACAGCGACGCGCAACTATGGATCTCACCGGTCAGACGTTCATCCGCGGCATCGAGATTGCGAACGGACGCTTCATCGTCACCACGCAGGACCCGGGCCTCGACATCGAGGAGCAACCCCACTCGGGCTTCTGCTACTGGTCCGAAGCTGAGGGCTGGGTAGAGATCGGCTTGGCCCCCAAGATCACCCTCGACGCCACAACCAACGAAATCGGCACCAGGATGCTCAAGATGGATCCCACGGGCTTCATCCACGAAGCCGATGGCGACAACGTCAGCAAGGAGTTCTTGAAGGACGCCGACGGCAACATCCCTTCGGCTCCGTTTCGCTGCGTGCGGCGTGTCGGCGCCCAGGTGTTCGCGGCCGGAGTGGACCGCCAAGTCCACAGACGCACCGAGGGCGAGTGGGAGATCATCTCCCCCGACGGCGATCCGGACCAACCCACTGCCTTCCAAGGCATCGACGGTTTTGGCCCCACCGAGGTCTACGCCGCTGGGTGGCACGGGGAGATTTGGAGCTTCGGCGGCACGTCCTGGCAGCAGATCAACAGCCCGTCCGAGATCATCCTCAACGACATCTGCGCCGGCCCCGACACCTGTGTCGCGGTTGGCCTCGCCGGTGAAGTCCTCACCGGCCGACACAACGAATGGCGCAAGTTGAGCCACGATGCCACTT
>JBGCER010000425.1:0-6914 GCA_045106515.1 Myxococcota bacterium | reverse complement strand
TGATCGAAGTGCTCAACTCCATCTCAAGCACCATTCGGAACCGGTTCCTCTTCCACGCCAAGGTCAAGGCGCTCACGTCGGAAGCCAGGTTCTCCGCCCTCATCTTGGGCTCCCTACCCTTCGCCGTGTTCGCGCTCCTCTTCTTCATGCGGCCCGAGTACCTGACGCCGCTGTGGACCCACACCTGGGGCCTATGGATGATCGCCGCCATGGTGACGCTGTACAGCATCGGCGGATTCTTGATGTACATCATCTCCCGCGTGGAGGTCTGAGATGACGATCGGCATGATCTTAATGCTCGGCTTTATCATGCTTGTAGGTGCCATCGGCGGCACTGCTGGCATCTTGATGTTGGCGGGTGGCGGCAAGAAGAGTTCCGGGGACCGACTCCGAGACCTGACGGCCGGCACCTCCAGAACCGAGATGGAGGCCGCACGGGAAGCTCGCGTCGCCGAGGCCCTGGCAGAGCGCTTGGCCAAGTTGGCCACCCCGAGCGACGAAGAGCAGCAGAACTTGCTTCGCCAAAAGCTTCTGCACGCCGGCTACCGAAACCGCAACGCGGCGGAAGTCTTCAATGGCATCCGCGTGGCGCTCGTCTTCCTGCTTCCGATCGTGACGCTCCCATTGCTTTCGCGATTTAGCATTTGGTACATGGTGGGCGGGACCGTACTCGCGGCAATCGTCGGCTACATGCTACCCATGTACCTGGTCAATCGCAGAATCGATGCCCGCCATCGCAAGCTGCTTGGACCCTTCCCTGACGCCCTAGACCTGCTCGTGACCTCGGTCGAAGCAGGCCTGGCCCTCGACATGGCCTTCCGCCGCGTCGCCGACGAAATTCGGTCCGCTGCGCCCGAGTTGGCCCTGGAGTTCCAGCTCGTCAATCACGAGGTTTCCACCGGCATCCCACGCCTCGAAGCCTTCCGTCATCTGGCGGAGCGCACCGGCCTCGACGAAGTGAAGAGCTTGGTCAATATGATGATCCAGGCCGAGCGATTTGGTACGTCGATCGCCGCTGCACTTCGAATCCACGGTGACATGGTCCGTCAGAAACGAATGGCTCGTGCCGAGGAAGAAGCGGCCAAGGTGTCGCCCAAGCTCACCATCATCATGATTCTCTTCCTGATGCCTAGCTTGGTCATCGTGCTGATGGGCCCCGCGATTATCAAGGTCCGCGAAGCGTTGGTGAGCGAGTAATGCGCTGGCTTATCCCGCTCACCGGCCTCCTCTTGGCCGCCACCGCCTGCGGTTCGCATCGCAAGGAGGCCGTCGACCCGGCCCCGTGGCAGTCCGAGGAAGGCAAGCAAGAGACGCGCATGGGAATCGCCGCGCGAATGCTTGAGCTGGGCTACCCAGAAGACGCCATGACCCTGCTGAAGCTGGCGAGGCAAGACGGTGAGACTGGCGCCGAAGTGGACTACCTAAGCGGCCAAGCGCTGCACCAGATGGGGCTGCACAGCGAGGCCGAAGCCCCGTTGCGCCGCTCGGTCGAGGTGAACAGCAAGGACGCCCGACCGTGGCGAACCTTGGGCTTGGTCTACTCGGAGACCAAGCGCCCCGACGAAGCGATCGACGCGTTCCGCCGCGCCTGCGAGCTCGACAAGAACGACGCTGCAACCTGGAATAACCTTGGGTTCCTCCTGTACAGCGTTCAGCGATCGCCCGACGCCGTGCCCGCGCTTCGAAAAGCCATCATGATCGATGGAAGCGTTGCCAAGTTTCGCCGGAACCTTGGTTTCGCCCTATTTAACGACGGCGATGTCGAAGGCGCTGTCGAGGCGTTCCGCGCGGCGGGTCCGCTGGATGATGCCTGGTACAACCTAGGCGTGGCCCACGAGATCGCTGGCGACACGATTCAAGCGAAGAGCCGCTACACGCGCGCTCTCGAAATCAACCCTGACCACAACAAGGCCAAAGAGGCGCTCTCGCGCTTCGATGCCTCTGCATCCCCGGAGATCACGCCATGACACGCACCCTATTGGTCTGTGCAGGCCTCACCCTATTGGGTGGCTGCGGAAATCCGATGAACCTCGGCTACGACTTTGGTCGCGCGTTCACGGCGTCGTTCCAGACCCAAGCGGACTTGACCCGACCCTCCGTCGCGGCCGCCCAGTACCGCATGACAGGAATCGAGGGCACGATGATTCGTCTGCGCCTTGAGACCGAAGCTGGCGACGCCGAATCCGAGCGGTCGACGCTCGGAAACTAGTTCTGTCCTGAAGACTCTTCCATCACGCGCACGGCGGCCGTCAGCCGCCTTGGTCATGGGCGTCTTTTCCGGGTTCGTGGCCGCGTTGGCCATCCTGCCCGTGGCGCTTGTCTTGGTCGTTTGGGACACCAACGCGGGCCTTTCGCTCGCCGGCGAGAAGGCGATTACGACCGCTGAGCTTCGAGCCGGCAGCGATACCTTAGAGCTTCCGAACTCCTTCTTCGACCGACTTGATGTGGCCTTTATGGTCAGTATCCAAGGCGAAGAGCAAGTCGTGGAGCGCGGAGAAGACCTCAGCATCCCCATGGAGGCCTCGGCCTTCGGCAACCTGTGCGACCGTCCCGGCACCTATGAATTCATCAGCCTGGGCGGGCGTCGTTGGGCGTGGTCCTGCGCGACCACACCCCGCGGTCATATCCTCACTGCCGTGGCACCTCACACCGTCAGTGTCGCCTTTGTGGGTTTCCTCCTATTCATTCTGGTGGCCGTCGTCGGATTGGTGACCGCATTGGTGGTGCTCCGAGTCCTGAGTCCTCTCACCAAGGTCAGTCAGGCGCTCAACCGGGTGAGCTCCGGCGAGCGTGGGGTCACTCTCCAACCGACCGGCCTCGCGGAGCTCGACGACATCATCTTCCAGATCAACGACACCGCCGCTGCCATGGGACAACGAGAAGACGCGATCACGGCGCAGATCCGGGTGGCGCAGCGCATGGCCAAGATGGTGGCGCACGAAGTCCGCAACCCCTTGCAGAGCGTGGAGCTGCTGACCTCGCTGATGGTGTCTGAGAACTCACTGTCCGAGCGAAGGCAGACCGCCGAAGCGATCCGAAAGGAGATCCAAGACTTGGACCAAGTCGTGAGTCGCTTGCTCAAGCGAAGCGTAGGCGCGGACCTGGAGATCAACCCGCGGCCCACCAAGGCGGAGACCCTGGTGCAGCATCTGGTGCAGATGCACCGAGCCTCGGCGCACGACGGCGGCGTCAACCTCGAGGTCACCGGGGTTTGCGACCGCGACATTCTCGTGGACTCCGCCTTGATTGGGCGCTCCCTCGAAAACCTGCTGGTCAATGCACTGCACTATGCCGAGAGCCGAGTTCGAATCCAGGCCATTGACGTCGAGGGCGCCGTCGCATTCCACGTGGACGACGATGGCCCGGGGGTCGCTTCGAACATCGCAACCCAGGTGTTCGCGGCGAACGTCAGCGGCCGAGAAGGCGGCCATGGCCTCGGTTTGGCGCTCGTGCGTGCGGTGGCAGAAGCCCACGGGGGTACCGCCACCCACACCACCTCCCCCCTCGGCGGGAGTCGCTTCATCCTGACCGTTCCCACAGCGCCGCCACAGGATGCGCTACCCTGATTCGCCGGAGGCGCCGTGGCTGCGAGCCCATTGCACATCCTCGTTGTTGATGACAACCGATCCGCCGCTGACGCACTCGCGAGGGTGCTGTCCAAATCCGGCGACGAGGTCCAAGCCTGCTACGACGGCGCCACCGCCATCGAGATGTTGTCTGAGCGTCGACCCGACGTCGTGCTCACCGACTTGAAGATGGAACCGGTGGATGGCATGGCGGTGCTCTCAGCGGCCCGCGCGCACCGTCCTCCGGTCGAGGTGGTGGTCTTCACGGCCTACGGCGACGTCGACGTCGCCGTCGAGGCCATGCGTCTGGGTGCCAGCGACTTCCTCACCAAGCCCGTCACGGTGGAGCAGGTCCAGAGTCGTATCGACAAACTCCGGCGAGGTTCGGCTTCAAGCAGCGGGTCCTCACGCACCGCAAATTTCACGGCCGAGTCCCCAGCTGCCAAGGCCTTACTCGACGCCCTACAGCAGGCGGCCGATGTGCCCTCGCCGGTGTGGATCGAGGGAGAACTGGGGTCAGGCCGCGGCCATACCGCCCTCGCTCTGCACCAAATGGCCAACGCGGACCTTCAGTTCACCGTACGAGATCTGGGCAGACAGAGCCCATGGCCCACAGAGGGCACGGTCTTGCTTCCCAGTGTGGACGACCTGCCCGACGACCTCCAGCGCCTGCTCTACCGCAGTCTGCAGCAGGTGCCTCGGGGCGTGCGCCTCGTCACGACCTCCAACCCAAACGCCCGGCGCGCCGTCGCGGAGGGCTTGCTGCGGCCAGAGCTTTTTTATGCCCTCGCCGTAGTCGTGGTCCAGGTCCCCCCGCTGCGCAAACGTCCCGATGACATCCTCCCGATGCTGGACGAGGCGATGTCCAGCTTTGCCGAGACCTACAACCGAGCGACGCCGACCGTCAGGCCAGCGCAGCGCGCCGCCCTCCGCGCACACTCATGGCCAGGAAACGTCCGAGAGCTGGTGAACTTGGCCGAGCGCGCCGTAGTGATGGGCACCGCCGCGCTGGACATGAACGTTGTCACCGACGCGACGCCGGGCCTTCCCACCCTCGAAGAGGGCTTCTCCTTGCAAGGGCACCTGGAGGGCGTGGAACGGCGGATCCTCTCAGAAGCCATGCGACTCTCCGCTGGGGACCGCGCCCAAGCGGGCCGGCTGCTCGGACTCGAGAGAAATACGCTTCGATACAAGCTCAACAAGTACGATTTGCTCGACTGATGGAACACATGGGACCTGACGCGGTCTTTGGGGTAGTCTGCCGTCCCTGTTGGAGGCCCTATGCGTCTGTTGATCCCATCGCTCCTCGCCCTCGCCCTTGTCGCCGGCTGCGGAAAGAAGAAGCCCGTCGAAGCCGCTGTCGCTGCTGTCACCCCCGAGGTTCCCGCAGCGCCTGCTCCACCTCCAGAGCCCGAACCCGAACCCGAGCCCGAGCCCCCCAAGTCCAACGCGGACTTCACTGCCACGTTCACCATGGCAGACGGTACGACCAAGAGCGGAAAGGTCACGCGTGTGGAACGGGGCCTAGACTGGTACGCCGAGGATGGTTGGACCGACGACGCGGACGACCTCGTCGTGTCTTTGGAGTCGGGTAACGACCTGGTCGAAAAGCCGTGGGAGGAAGTTGATACCGTCAATATCGCCTATGGCAACCGCGACGGTATCGACTGCCAGTACGACTCCGGTTTCACGCCGTGGATGTACATGTGCGTCCTGCGCACGACCACCAAGGCCAAAACCGTCGATGGCAAGAGCTGGGCTCTGACGACCCGCAATCGCTGGAAGTTCACGTTCTCCGACGGCTCGGACGTCGACTTTTACGTGTACAAGCTTCCCGAGCGCCAGCAAGACGACAAGACCATGGGCCTAGATAGCGTCGAAAACTACGACCTCTACGGCACACTGCAGGCGAAGGTCATGGAGACCGCCAAGGGCAGCGCAGTCGTCAAAATCGACATCGATAAGTAGCCGAAAAGCCGACTTATTCGTCGCCGTAGGTCTCGTACTCATCATCGGGCAGCGCCAAGGCGATGTCCGGTGAGCTCACCGGGTCCATCGTCACTTCATCTGCCGAGGGCGGGTCCGCCGACGAATACAGCGCCACCCGCGCTCGCTGAGCCACACCCATGGTGCTCGCCAAGCGACGACCCAATCGGAACGCCACCTTTTCGAGCATGGCGATGCCCTCGCCGTCGAATGGCTCGGTCGTCGGGAAGTTTAGCACCTCGATAACGCCGTACACCAGGTCATCGAAGAGCACTGGCACGCAGCACAGATTGCGCGTGGCGTACCCGGTCGACTCATCGATAGCCTCGTAATGTCGAGGTTTGTCGGGCACTTCATAGAGCACCATGGCTTGGCGATGCTGCACCGCGAAACCGGCAGCACCCGCGTGAGGCGGGATGTGTCGGCCGACCAGCTTGTCCGCGACCGGTCCTGCGGCCGCAACAAAGCGAAGGCCAGCGTCTTCCAAGATCAGCACCGAAGCGCTGTCGCAGGGCACCGCCACCTGCGAAGCCGCCAGAGCGGCTTGGCAGGCAAATACCGACGAGCCGGCATCATCGATGTCCGCGAGCCATGAGCCGAAGGCATCGACCTCAACCATGTCCAAGTCCGGATCCAAGGTGAGCATGCTGTCGTCGTCCATCAGGGGATGAGACGACGTCACCGGCAAGCGCTCTTGCACAACAAAGCGGCCGCCGCCCTTGAGGTCGGTGGCGATCACGGTGCCATTCGGAAGGACTTCGCACGCCAATCGCTGTAGAGCGTCCAACGCATGAAGGTCGTTGAGCACCTCGCCCAACGCCACCATCCAGTTGGGCGCCTTAATCGGCACTGGCTTCTTGCCAGCCGGACTGACTACAAAGGTCTTCACTCACACCTCGACACAGCGGAACGCTACCGCTTCTGAGGGCATCGGACAAACCCCGACGCTCCTTGGGGTCGGGAAATCCCCCTGGGACAACGAAAGCCGCCGACCACGGCCCTCCGCGATACCGTGCGCCACAGACTTCGCGCTGTCGAACTCATACCCCCAGGAGCCCAACATGTTTCTTGCCGCAGTCGTACAGATGACCAGCACCAGCGATGAACAAGGGAATTGGGAGCAGGTGGAGAGCCTCGTGCAACGGGCCGCCGCAGCCGGCGCCCGCTTCGTTGCGACACCCGAGGCGACGAACTACCTAGGCCCCCACAAAGACAAGGTTCGCCTTGCAGAACCATTGAGCGGACCTACGGTAGCCCGGTTCGCGAAGCTGGCGAAAGACCATGGGATTCACCTCCTGCTGGGCAGCTACAACGAAGCCAGCGACGAGCCCGATCGCTGCTACAACACCTCGGTCCTCTTCG
>JBGCER010000424.1:0-11704 GCA_045106515.1 Myxococcota bacterium | reverse complement strand
GATAGACGCCTTTTTTAGCGCGACGAGGGTGCCTGGTGCATCTCCTTCGGCCAGCCGAACCGATGAGTGTGCGAACCATAACCGGGCGCGAAGGACCACAATTACCCAGGCGATCGCCCCCAGGGCGGCGATGAGAACCGGTGCGCCCACCCAGCCAAAGCGTAGGGGGAAGGCGGTGCTCATGGCGAGCATTCCCGCAGCGACAATCGCGACCTCGGCGACCTGAGCCTGCACCAAGTGCTTAAACGCAGCGCGATCCAAGACCTCGCCCGAGGTCAGGATGAGGCCGTGCTCGTCATCGCTCGGCCGCCAGAACCGGGCCCACGTCATCCAGAGACTTGTGGGAAGCCAGATGGCCGCCAGCCCCAGAGCCACTCCGGCGACCGCACCTCCGGGCAAGCCCAATCGGCGGCTCGTCAGCAGGGTGAACGCCGAGAAAATGGTGGGCAGCAACAGGAGGCGAATGCCTCTCTGAACGAGAAAGCTAGCCCAGACGCGAGCCGGAACAGGCGGCCTTCGCTGGCTAGACGGACGCGCAGCGGCGAACGGATTCGACGGCTCGGTTGAACCCACAGGACCTCGGTGTGCCTGGATTCTTACCCTAGTTTCGCTACCCCGCGCACCCGTAGACCGGCCCAATCGCGTCTGAGGCCGAATTGGGCCGGGCGGCGTGTCGGCGAGGTGATCGCAACCGGGCTAGCCCTGTGCATCGCTTGGGAGACTTATGCTCGAGACCGGAACAAAGATCGTCGCGACCCTCGGCCCTGCGTCCTGGGATGAGGAGACCCTCGCGGAGCTGATTCGAGGCGGCCTCGATGTGGCGCGAATCAACGCGAGCCACTCCGATCACGCCGGCATTCGGCGACAGGTGTCGCGGGTCCGTCGGGTGTCCATGCAGCTGAACATGCCCGTGGCTGTTCTGCTCGACCTCCAGGGACCCAAGATTCGCCTTGGCAAAGTGGATGGCGCGCTCGACTTGGCCCCCAATGACGTGCTCACGGTGGTCATGGACCCGGCCGTGGTGGGCTCGGGTCTGCGCGTCGGCACGACCTACCCAGAGATGGCCCTCGATGTGCAGCCTGGCGAGCAGGTGCTCTTTGCCGATGGCGCGGTCATTGGCGAGGTCTCTGCGGTGCGCCGAGACGTGGAGCCCGCCGAGGTCGATGTACGGATCGAATTTGGTGGCAAGCTCACGTCCAACAAGGGCTTGAACCTGCCACAAACGGACATGTCGGTCCCGTCTCTCACCGAAAAGGACCGTGCGGACCTCATCGTTGGTCTAGAGGTAGGCGTGGACTATCTGGCCCTGTCCTTCGTGCGCGACAAGGGCGATCTGATCGAGCTCGAAGAGGCCATGGATGCAGCGGGCAAGCGCGTGCCGGTCATCGCCAAGATCGAAAAGCCCCAGGCCGTCGAGAACCTAGAGCGGATCCTCGACCACTGCCAGGGTTTGATGGTCGCGCGCGGGGACCTGGGCGTCGAGGTGCCCATCGAGAGCGTTCCGGTGCATCAAAAGCGGATTATCGCTGCGGCCAATCGGCGGGGTGCGCTGGTCATCACCGCAACCCAAATGCTCGACAGCATGGAGCGAAACCCACGGCCGACCCGCGCTGAGACCACCGATGTGGCGAACGCAATCTTGGATGGTACCGACGCGGTGATGTTGTCCGGCGAGACCAGCGTTGGCGCCTTCCCCCTCGAATCGGTCCGCACCATGGACCGTATCGCCCGAGAGGTCGAGGCCAGCCCTTGGTTTAAGCCCACGCCACCGTCGGAGCTGCCCCAAGATGGCCTGGACGGCGCCATGATTCGGGCCGCTGCCTTCACCTTGCAGGAGCACCCAGAGCTGCCTTTGGTCGTGTTCACATGGTCGGGTTCTGCGGCGTTAAAGGCGAGTAATATCCGACCACGCGGTCCGATTTACGCCCTGTCGCCCGATGCCCAGGTCGTGGACCGACTGAAGCTGGCCTGGGGCATCACGCCGCTGGTTGTGCCGGCTGTGCGCTCCACCGATGACCTGATCTTGGCCGGAGAGCAGCTTCTCGTGGCGAGAGGCAGCCTGGAGCCGGGGCAGTACTACCTGGTGCTCGCCGGCCGCTCCCCGATGCGCGCCGCCATGCACTTGCTCAAGCTCCGCCAGGTGGGCGTGAACTAGGTGTGGGTGTGGGCTGCCATTTGCATGGCTGTGGCCCAGCCGCTTCCAGACGCTGTTGAGGCGGAACCCGGCGTTGAGTCTACCGCGCCAGCCTCGGCCCACGCCTCGTTCGAGGAGTGGGCCGACCGGCTGCAGGTCGTATCTGCGGTCGTGGAACGAGAAATTAAGGTGGGAGGGGATTTTGCCGAGGCGGCGGATACTCTCAGCACCATCTTGGCCCTGCTCGCCCGCCAGACTCGGTCCGAGCAGGCGCTAAACAACCCGCTCGGTGCGTCCCACGCGGCAGAGGTCAGCCGGCTCGTCGCGCTGCACAGGCCCGGCTTGGTTCAGGCCCGGGTTCTTCACGTCGATGCGCTGATCCGAGCCGGTGACCCCGAGCAAGCTCGCGCCAGCGCCAAGGCGGCCCTCGCAGAACTGGACGCCCTACGCGGTTGGGCCCCCGAAGAGGAGCCGCTCGCGAAGATCCGGGGGCTACTGGCCCGGGCCCAAGCGGTGCCCGCCCAGGCCGATCCGCTCCCGCTCACCGAGTCTAGTCGGCCCCGACGCGAGCCGGAACACCTGCGGTGGCGGCTGGGGGTCCAGTGGACTCTGCCCATGATTCGCCAGCAATTCGAAGGACTGCCTGTTCGGCGCTCAGCGCTGGCTGGATCTGTGGGCCTGGCCATCGCCCCGACGCCCGCGCTGTGTGGGGAGGTCCGGGCGTCTTGGGATCGGTGGACCGTGTCCAAGCACCCCGATGGCGTCGGGCTCAACCGGTGGCGCGTGGCCTTGAGCGCGTGCCCGAGGGTGGTTGTGGGCCGATTCCGAAGTTTTACCTATGGGGTTCGCCCAGTGGTGGGCCTGGGGGTGGCCGGTGGGCTCGCCCGGTTTGACGGGGCGGCGGACCAGCGCACCCTGAGCTTCGGCGGACAAGGGCGCGTCGAGCTACCGATTCAGCGCGGCGGATGGGAGATCGCGCCGAGCGTGGGGTGGGCTCCATACGGCCGGCGTATCCCGGGCGAGGGACCTGTGGAATGGCCCTTCGTCCGACCCCTCATGTGGGGCATCACGTGGAGCGTCGGCGGGCGTGGCGCCGAGCGACTCTGACCCAGCCGCTCAGGCGTCTTCGACGGGGGCGACGCTGTCGGGCCTGAGCACCGTGGTCAGACCCACCAGGAACTTGCGCAAGAACTGGTCGCCACAGGCCCGGTAGTGCTTGTGGGTGCGCTTGCGGAACAGGGCGCTGAGCTCTGAGGGAGACACCTCTGCGCCGCCTCGCTTGAGCACATCGAGCATTTGGTCTTGCTGTAAATTAAGGGCAATCCTTAGTTTTCGAAGGACATCATTGTTGGACAGGTTCTGGTTCGCTGGGGGGGGAGCGGGCTTGCTGGGATCTCTGGGGCCGCGCTTGTCGAGGATGAGTCCGTCCAGGAACTGAGCCAGGTACACCGGGGAGCAATCTTGGAAGGCGGGGTCTTCTTCGTTCGCCAAGAAGGCCAAGAACTGGGCCCTGCTCACGTCTGAGCCACCTTTGGCGAACAGGTCGAGCATGTGGGTGTCGGACAGGTCGATGGCGTAGCGCAGGCGGCGCAAGATGTCGTTGGTGTTCACGTGCGACTCGGGGGGGACAGGGTCAGAGTGTCTTGATGAATAGATGCGGTCTGGTGCAGGGCAAAGGCTCGGTTCTGAGCGCCATGGCCGATGGGCAAGTCCGTCACGACGGGCACGCCCAGGTCGCTGAGGTGCTCAGCGAAGACGTGGTGCAGCGTCCAGTCGACTCCCTTTGGCGGCGCGCAGCCCGTGAATTGTCCAAGTGCTACGCCGGCAACCCCGCGAAACACGCCCGCCTGTACCAGCTGGGTGAGCATGCGGTCCACCTTGTAGGGCGTCTCGCCGATCTCTTCCAGCAACACGATCCGACCCGAACCGTCGAGCTGGTCCGGCGTGCCGCAGGTCGAGGCCACCATGCACAGGTTGCCGCCGACGATCGGCGCGGTGACCCGGCCGGGCACCATGGTCGCGCCGACGAGCGGTGCCGTGGATCGGCCCGCGAGCAGGTCGGCGAGGTGCGCCAGGCTGTCGGCGTCGGTCCGCCCGAGGCTATGTACGACGGGACCGTGAATGGCGGGCCGCCCAGCGCGGCCGAGGCGGTCGAGAAGCGGGGTCAGGTCCGAGAACCCGATCAGAGGCACCGGCCTGAACGCCTCGATGTTGACGTGAGGCAGCAGACGGGTGACCCCGGACCCTCCGCGAATGGCCCACACAGCGTCGATCTGCGGATCGGTAAACGCCTGGACCAACCCCGAAAGTCGCTGCTCATCGGTCGATGCGAAGTAGCGGTGTGGCTCGCCCAGACCGAACTCGACCCACTTGTAGCCCTGGGACTCCAGCCAGGCCTTTCCCGCCGCATACGGCTCATCAAAGTAGCGATGCGAGGTGGCAATGAGCCCGATTCGAGCGCCCTGGCGCAGCATCAAGCGCTCCACTGGTGAAGGGCTTTGATATTCTGGCTTGCTCGGAATTTTCCGCGTTCATCAAGCTCAATTCCGGAGAGTGCCGTCTGATGATCGTGGGTATAGAAGATTCGACCACCACGCTCATGAAGATCGGTGAGCAAGGCCCGCTTTTCGTCGATGAGCAGCTCTGGAAACCGGTCGTAGCCCATGGTGATGGGCAGGTGAACCCAGGGCGTGCCGGGGATGAGGTCTCCGGCGAAGAGCACGGGCCCTCCGGGCAGGTCGATTTCGGCGAGGAGGAGGCCCGGAGTGTGCCCATTGGAGCGATGAAAGCGCCAGCCATCACCCAGGGTTGGCGAGCGATCTCCGTCGACCAACTCCAGACGTCCACTCTGTGAGAGCAAGGTTTGAAGCTGGGGGATGAAGCTCGCTCGATCACGGCTGTGGGGGGCGAGGGCGCGCTCCCAGGCCTCGGTGCCCACGATGAAGGTCGCCTTGGGGAAGAGCAGCTCGTGGGGGTGGTTTGGGTCGTACGCAGACAGCAGGCCGCCGGCGTGGTCGAAGTGCAGGTGGGAGAGCACCACCACGTCGATGTCGTGGTGGGTCAGGCCCTGTTCTTTGAGCGCGTCGAGCAGCACATGCGCGTCTTCGACGACGCCGAATCGGTCCTTGTATTTGGGCTCAAAAAAGGCGCCAATCCCGGCTTCTAGCAGAATCCACCGGGATTGGTCCCCATCGGTCTCTCGCACCAATAAGCACCGGCACGACAAAGGAATACGGTTGTGCTCATCGGGTGCGATCCACCGGCTCCACAAGGCTTTTGGGGCGTTGCCAAACATGGCTCCGCCGTCCAGCTTCTGAGAATTGCCGAGTAGAGACGTGAGGGTACGAGTGGTCATTTGGCAGACCTAACGCAGTGGCTGGCGACGGCGTCGTGCAGCTGGGGGCGGGCTGGACGGATGTGCCGAAGGTGGTCGACCGGGTGGACTCGGTTCGTCAGAAACGCGACCACCAAGCCCCATGATGGAACGATCCACAAGCTCGTGCCCGTGTAGCCCAGGTGGCCGATGGCATCGTCGGGGAAGAACTGACCGGTGCTGGTGTAGCCACCGCGTGTGGGGGTGTCCCAGCCCCCCACATGGCTGCCCGCCCCCTTTAGGTCCCATAGGGATTTTAGGGTTTTTCCGGGGAGCATACTGGTTTCGGGGGTCACGGTCGCGCCTAGGAGCGCCTCTCCGAGAAGGGCCACAGACAGGGATGAGCCGAACAAGCCCGCGTGGGTACTGACCCCGCCGAGCGAGACGCAGTTGAGGTCGTGGACTTGGCCTTGAACCACGCCTCCGCGCACCGGACAGTCCTCGGTGGCAGCGGCTTCAGGCCACCCCCACCGCAGATCGACGTCGGGCACATGGGCCAATATCCGCTCGGAGAAGAGCGTATCTAGTCGCTTATCTCCTACCTTTTCCAAGAGTGCTAGCAGGGTGATGAAGCCGATGTCGGTGTAGATGTGTGTGGAGCCGGGCTCCTCTTGTACTGCGGTGTTCAACGCCAGCTCGATCACCTGTTGTCGGGCCTCGGTTGTGCCCCAGGGTGCGGTGGTGCGGTCGTAGAAGTTGTTCCACTTGGGCAAACCGGAGCTGTGGGTGAGCAGCTGCGCCAGCGTGATGCGCGGGTCCACCATGGGCAGGTGTTCGGCCACCGGGCTGTGGAGGTCCAGCCTGCCTTGCTCGACCAGGCTCGCCGCCACGGTGCTCGCCGCCAAGGCCTTGGTCACTGACGCCAGGTCGTACACCTGGTTCAGGGAGACCGGCTGCGCAGGGTCGAGCCGAGCCATGCCGGCGCTGTGGTGAACCACGGTTTGCCCCACGCCGGCCTTTAGTGAGCGGACGCAGACCGAAGCGCTGGGGATAGTTGTGGTCTTGACAATCTCGTCGAGCACGGCGACGACGGGGTCCGACGCGAGGGGGTCCGACACAGCACCTCCGGGGGAGCGTGCGGAGGTTCTATCCGATAAGGTCGCGGCCCAAGTTGAGGCCATGATGAGTAATCAGGGGCGCCGCTGGTTCGAGCAGCGCAAGGACTTCATTGGACAGAAGCGAGAAGAGGCTTCGGACGTGCCGGATCTCTTCACTAAGTGCCCGGAGTGCGCCGAGCCGCTGTTCAATGAGATTCTGGTGGACAACGCGAGCGTGTGTCCCTTGTGTGGCCATCACTTCCGGGTGGATGCCCGCACGCGGCTCAAGCTGCTGGTGGATTCGCCGGAAGACGCGGTCGTGCACGATGTGCACCTCAAGCCGGTCGATGCATTGGGCTTTGTCGACTCCAAGCCCTACACCAAGCGGATCGAGGCCACCATGGCCAAGACTGGTGTCAACGACGCCTTCTTGGCGATCTCAGCGACCATCCACGGGGTGGAGGTAGAGATTGGCGCCTTCGACTTTCGGTACATGGGCGGCTCCATGGGCTCGGTGGTTGGCGAGTGCATCACCCGGCTCTACGAGCGTGCGGTGGAGCGCAAAGTCCCCGCCATCGTCATCAGCGCCTCCGGTGGGGCTCGCATGCAAGAGGGCGTGCTCTCGCTCATGCAAATGGCCAAGACCTGCGCGGCGCTCGCGCGCCTCAAAGATGAAGCAAAGATGCCCTATATCAGCTTGCTCACTCACCCCACCACGGGCGGTGTGGCGGCGAGCTTCGCCATGCTCGGGGACTTGATTTTGGCTGAGCCCGCGGCTCTCATCGGCTTTGCGGGTCCTCGGGTCATCAAAGAGACCATCGGCCAAGACCTGCCCGATGGGTTCCAGACGTCCGAGTACTTGCTCGACCACGGCATGGTGGACCGCATCGTGCGTCGCGGGGATCTGCGCGACGAGATCGGCATGGTGCTGCGGCAGCTGCTCAACCTGCCGGCCCTCGACACAGGTGATACGCCTCCGCCTCGTCGAAACAAGGCATCGGACGACGATCCTGCGGTTTCCGAAGGCACGAGCGTCAAGGCCCGATGATCCGCCATCCGGTTCTCGACCAGCTCTCTGCCTTCGGCGTGAAGATGGGGTTGGGACGCGTCAAAGCGCTGCTGTCGTACCTGGGCGATCCCCAGCTTCAATACCCAGTGGTGCACATCGCAGGCACCAATGGCAAAGGAAGCACCAGCATGATGGTGACTTCGGCCCTGATGGCTGCGGGCTACCGGGTGGGCACCAACCTGTCTCCGCATTTGGAGCAGGTCAACGAGCGGGTGCGGATCGACGCGGCCCCCATCGCAGATACGGCGCTGGTCATGGCCATCGGTTCGCTCGACCGGGTGCGCATGGACTGGGCTCGGTCCATGAACCTGTCCGAGGCGCCGCTCACCTACTTTGAGTTCATCACCGTCCTGGCCCTGCGGACCTTCGCCGAGTCTGCCGTGGATGTGGCGGTCATCGAGACGGGCATGGGCGGTCGCCTGGACGCCACCAATGTGGTGAGCCCCGTGGTGACGGCCATCACGACAGTGGGCCTGGACCACCAAGACGTGCTCGGCGCCACCCTTCCCGAGATCGCGTCCGAAAAGGCGGGGAGCATCAAGAGGGGGGCGGCTGTTATTAGCGGCGTTCTACCTCCAGAGGCCCGCGATGTGGTCGAGGCTCGGGCCATGGTGTTGGGTGCGGAGCTGTGGCGACCCGGACCGCAGCTGCGCAAAGAGTGGCGCCGAAAGCAGTGGTCGGTCTCGACCCCCGTCGGGTCGGTCAGTGGTATCGATCTTCCGCTGCGCGGCGAGCACATGGGGCACAATGCCATGGTGGCCATCGGCATACTGCATCAGCTGCGAAAACTAGGCTTTCACCTTCCAGACGATGCGATCAAGGCCGGGCTGGAAGCGGTGGACTTGGCCGGCCGCATCGAACAGCTCGCCCCTGGGCTTGTGGCGGATGGCGCTCATAATGAAGACGGCGCCAAGGCCTTGGCCGTGTGGCTCCAGTCGCAGCCCAGACCCGAGCGGCGCATCTTGCTCTTGGGCATGGGCGCGGGTCGAGACCCTCTCCCGGTCGTCAAGCAGCTCGAGCCGTTCGTCGACGAGATCGTCACCACTCGCTGTGCACACCCCAAAGCCGCCGATCCCATGGACCTAGCCATGCGGCTGCAAGACCATGTGGATTCCGTGCTCGCGGCCGGCACCGATATCGATCGTGACTTGGCCGAGGTTTATGCCGAAGCGGATCAGACGATTGTGGCCGGCAGTCTCTACCTGGCGGGAGCCGCTCGAAGTTTAGTTCGATCCGGGGTTTTAGATGGGATCGTACCGGGCAGCGCCGAGGAGTAGGGCTCAAGAATGTGAGCTTCACACCGACCGTGCCGTTGACGTGGCCTGGGCATGTGCCGATGTTAGCCCGTAGACCTGATTCACGACCGACCATACCGAGGGCCATTTATGAGCGAGGAAGAGGACAAGAACGCAGCTCCTGCCGCCGCGGCACCGCAGCCGTTCACCCCCATCGACCAGCACTTGTTCGACACCCGTACGGTGTTTTTGAGCGGGCAGGTCGACTCTGACCTTGCGGTCAAGGTGAACCGTCAGCTCCTGGCCATGGAGCGCGCCAACCCAGACGCGCCCATCGTCTTGTGGATCGATTCTCCCGGAGGCGCCGTTTATTCTGGTTTCTCTGTGTATGACACGGCTCGATTCATCGAGCCCCGTGTGATCACCGTGGTGGCGGGTATGGCCTGGAGCATGGGCTCCGTCATCGCGCTGGCTGCAGAGAAGGAAGATCGGCTTGCATTGCCCAATAGTAAGCTTCTGATTCATCAGCCGCTCATCGGTGGTGCCATGCGTGGCTCCGCGTCGGACATCGAGATCCACGCGACCGACCTGATCGAGCTCAAGCACAAGATGCATCGGCTCTACGCCGAGCGCACCGGCGGCGATGTGGACGCGTTCCGCACCCTCATGGAGCGCGACCGCTGGATCGACCCCACCGAAGCCATCGAGCTGGGCCTGATCTCCAAGATCATCAGCACCCGTTCGGAGCTGACGGCGATCCTCGACCGATAGGATCAGGCGCCTGTGCGCCACACAACAAAGAGGGTGCACAGCGACTTGCTGTGCACCCTCTTGTGGTTTTGAGTCCTAGCCGGGCTCGCCCACGCCGATGGGCTCGAACACCATCTGTCCCGCCATCATGGTGGTGAGGACCGTGTTCATGCCTTCGATGTCATCGCGGCCCGTGGTGGTGCGCAGACCGGCCACGCCGACCGCGTAGGCGCCCGCTGCCGGGAAGGCTGTGGCGGGGATCTCGACGGTGGTGACGGGGCCGCCGCGGGCGAGGTCGTAGACTTCGCGGATGTCTGCGGGGCGGCTGTCGTAGGTGATGTCGCCGTTGAAGTCGACGACCACCACAAGCACCCCGTCGTACTCATCGGCGGTCAGGTCGAGCTCGATGGGGGTGTTCTCGCTGTGCAGGGAGGGCAGGTCGGGGCTGGCCGGAGGGGGCAGCGACACCACGGCGGTCGCCACGTCTCCATCTAAGTCCACTGACAAGGTCCAGTCGGCGTTGGCCTCGTAGGAGAGCGGTCCGGGCGAGATGGCGTAGGCGCCGGCCTGCAGCTCGGGGGCGTCGACGCCCTGCAGGGTGACGGTGGCGCCGCCGATGGGGGCGTTCTCTAGATCCGCCACATTGCCCGCGTCGGCCAAGAAGATGGTGGCCCCTGCACCCTCGGAGAACTCGTCGGGCATCTCGACGCTGGACGCATCTGCGGGAGGCGTGACGCCGAGAACGAGCGCCTGAGTGACGAGAGGGTTGGTCAGATCGCCAATTAGGTCCCGCCCCTGATTAAACAGGTCACAAGCGCTAAATAATAGGGGTGTCAAAAGCAGAAGTCTGGGGTACATGCGTCTCCTTCGCGGTAGTCCTTCGGTCCGTGCTGCTTGTCCTTGACGGCCGAGTGGCGCGCCCATAGAGTGCCGCGCTCTGTGGCCACGTGCCACCACGCTTCTTGGAGTCTCCATGGCATCGCTGACCCAAACCACTCGTTACAAGCGCAAGCTTCGTCGTCGTCGCGCTGGCCGCAAGGCAAAGAACGCACGCGCGAACCACGGCACCACGCCGGCTTTCGAGGTTCACTCGGACGCTGCGGTGGCGAATGCGCCGCTCGACCAGCTGTCTCCAGAGCAGCAAGCCGCGCGCAAGGGCTAGCCCCCTTGCTCGGGTGAACGTCGGCGCTTGTTGCGGTCGTTCACTGGGTACACCGGGGTTGTTGAGCGGGCGCACGTGGTGACCCGCTAGTACAGCCCCCACATTCGGCAGCCACGATACAGCGCTACAGGTCCAATTTTGGGGCTAGCGGCGAAGTATACCGGCTCCCATCTGGGTCGAAACTTGGCTTTGAACCGGTGCAAACTGGCGAAGCCGAAGACCTGGTTTCCGATCCACGAGTGGTAGAGCACGTGGAAAATCCGCTTGAGCCATTGGCCTTGGCCTTCGATCGGCACGCCGGCCATAGGGCAGGGGCCCAGCGATAGCTGGGTGGCGCCTTCGTCGCGAAGGGTCTGGCCGACCGCCACAATGAGTCGCTCCATGGTGCCGGCGATCGCGTTGGGCCGTCGACACATCACATCGAGGCCCCACACGCCATCCCGGCCAGGCAGCACCGTGCAGAAGCCCTGGAGCTCCCCGTCTGCGTGGGCCACCACGTACCTGCGGTCGTAGGGACGCTCGAACCCTGGGGAGCCAATCAGCAGCTTCATCCGCCAAGACGGCCGCTTGGAGGTGAGCCACTCCCCGTGCACGGCCGCCATTTCTTCGGCCCACTGTTCCAGGTCGGCCTCTTCGACGATCACGCCCCGGGCCTTGGCGCGGTTGTTCATCTGTCGAACGTGGGCCCAACGCTTGCCGGTGAGGGTGAATTCGTCCAGGTCAAGCCAGGCTTCCACACCGACTTGGACCGACCGAAAACCGGCGCTAAACGCATCTTCTCGTTCATCTTCGCGCAGGGGAAAGAGCATCTGGCGGGTGAGGCCCCGGCTGCACATGGTCTGCCGAAAGCGGCTCAGAACATCGACGCGGCGCTCTGGGGGTGCGTTGAGACCGCCCACGGCGAAGGCGGTCCGCCTCCGGGCCTCGTAGGCGAGCACATTGGG
>JBGCER010000423.1:0-2540 GCA_045106515.1 Myxococcota bacterium | reverse complement strand
AAGGCAAACGCCCGCTTCGGACAGGGTCTGAGACAGGTCTTCGGAGGGTTCGATCCCGGTGTCGCTGTCCACGTCGGTTTCGGTGTCCGTGTCGGCGCCCCCGGAGCAGGCGAAGGTGAGCAGCAGTGCGAGGCACGGTGTGAGTCTCATGAGACCTCCGCGAGTACCGTCGCACAGATTCTGAAGACTTGCTGGGCGAAATCCGGACTAGAAGGGGTATCGGACTTCGACAGTGCCGCTGGCCCCGCCGACGTGCTCGAAACGCTAGGTGTAAACCACCGTTCTTGCCGTAGCGCCCACTTGCTTGCTGTTCACAAGGCGCTCGAGTGCGGTTGTGGCCATATTGACGCTAATGTAGTGCTCGCGGTTGGCCCTGCCGTCGAAGGCGGTTTGTGAGGCCGCCGTTAGGGCCTGTGTTGCGAGTTCCATGGCGTTCGGCTCACCACGGGCGATCGCCACATGAGCGCGGCCCAGCTGGGCACACAGCACGACGTTCGGCTCGTCGGGGCTCGCGGCGGGAATCCGGGCGAGCTCTTCTTGGGCCCGGTCGTGATCACCGGACTCCGCGAGAGCGGCCGCCCACACCACTCTGGCCTCTTCCCGGAGGAGGGCGCTCGGGTGGATCTGAACCGAGTAGCCCGCGTTCTGCACCGCCTCCGCCACATGGCCCGACGCGAGCTGCATGGCCGCGAGCTGGTAGCTGCTTCTTGCGAGGATGTAGGGCTCCTTTTCGGCGAGTTCGGTAGCGGTCTTTAGGTGGCGCAGGGCCTGTTCGACTCGGCCAAGAGGGAAGAAGCACAGCCCGAGTCTCGTCAGCGCAGAGGCCTCGTGGACTTGGTTGCCGAGCCGTCGCCAGATCTGTGCCGTCCTTTGGAGGTGCTCGGCGGCAGAGGCCCATTTTCCTTCGATGCGCAGCGAAACGGCCAGGGCCTCGTGGGCCCACGCTTCACTTCGGGGCGTACCGAGCGTGGTCGCGTCGCGAAGGCAGAGGTCCGCACTGGACCTGGTCCGCGCGAAATCACGAACTCGAGCCGCCAACACGACCTGTAGTTTGCGCGCGAAGGGCAGCCGACCCAGGGCACCGGCGCTCATCAAGGAGTTCACGGCCTGGTCGACGGTGCGGTTCGCTTGTTCGAACCGTTTGAGGTTCCACATGCACCGCGCGGACTCCAACTCGGCCACGCCGAGCCAATGGGTGTCTGCAGCCGCTCTGGCGGCACCAGCACCGTGTTCCAAGAGGGCCAGCGCCTCCTCCGGACGCCCGATGTCTCGCACGGTGCCAGCGTGAGTGATCAGGGCCGCGTGCTCGAAGGCGTCGGACACCAAGGCGCGGAAGGTCTCCGCGGCCTTCATCGCCTCCGAGGCCGGCAGCAGCAGGTGACTCAGGAAGGTCCACTCGGCCAGAGTTCGATCTAGAAGGACGGTATCGTCGGTCTCTCGGGCCGCCTTCACCGACTCTTCGGCGGCGTCTAGGGCTTCTCCCATGGGGCCGGCGTCGCGCCACAGTAGCGCTAATGCAAGGTTTGCCCTCGATCGTAGGGCGGCCGAGGACGAGTTCCGAGCCTGCAGCAGCTCGGGCTCAATCCGCCGCAACGTAGGTTGACGGCAGGCTACGTTCGACGGGTGGGTGGCGACTTCGGCCTGGGTACACAACCAGTCCGCCCATCGGGAGAGGGCTACGGCGCCGTGGGTGCTGGGCTGATTCCGGGCGAAGGAGCGGACGGCACTCTCGAAGGCCCAGCGGCCATCGGAGCGCTTTCGAAGTAGCGAGGCCTCGGCCAGCTCGGTGATCGCGTCCAAGGCGAGCGCGCCAACCACGTGGTTGGCCGCCTCAAGGTCAAAGGCGCCCGCGAAGACCTGCAACAGCTCCAGGGCCTCTCGCCCGCTGGGCGAAAGCAAGGACCAAGACCAGTGCACATTGGCTTCCATCGAGGTGTGTCGCTGTGGAATGCCGGCCCTTGGGGCAGACAGCACATCCAGATCACCTGGGAGCAGGTCGAGCAGCGTTTGTACGTGCAAGGTCACTAGTCGCGCTGCACCCAACTCCACAGCCAGCGGCACACAGCCCAGAGCCGCGACGAGCTGCCGCCGAATCGGGTCCGGTTCGCTGATCGACACCCGTTGGTCGAGCAGCTCAAGCGCATCGGCTTCATCGAGAGGGCCGAGGTTCACCACGCGCTCACCTGCGCAACCCAGGACCTGTCGAGAGGTGACCAAGATGCGCAGCTCGGCGCACGAACGGGCCCAGTCCAGCACCACGTCACCGAGTTGGCTCGCCATCTCTTCGGCGTTGTCCAGAATGAGCAGCGGCACCCGGTGCAAGACCCGCCGCAGCGCATCTCCGGTGGACTCGGCGCCAATGGCGCGGGCAACTCGAATACGAGCTTCCGAAGCCGATGTACAGCCGATCAGAGATACGAAGGCTGCGGCGGGAAAGCCTCGGTGCGCGACTTCGCTGGCCAGTCGGGTCTTGCCGTACCCACCAGGCCCGATGAGCACCACGAGTCGGTTGCTGCGCAGGGCGTGGTCCAGGTTGGCCA
>JBGCER010000422.1:0-15375 GCA_045106515.1 Myxococcota bacterium | reverse complement strand
CGCAGAGGCCCGCCGCATTGGTGGTCGGCGAGAGCAGCTCGCTGGTCATGCCAGTGATGCTGACCAAGCGCAGCTCGATATCCGTGTCATCGGTGTTGTCAGTGTTGTCACTGGTATCCGAGGTGTCGTCATTGCAGCCTGTGCCGAGCACGAGGGCCGAGGCGAGAGCCAAGGTAATCACGCGGTTCATGTATCCTCCATCGCGGCGTCAGGCGCCGGTTGCACGGTGTAGCACGCCCAACGGCAGATTGTGGCATTAGTGACCGGATCCGCATCTTTCGACCGCTAGTAGAAGTCGATCGAGTACGGACCCAAGCGAGTGGCAACGCTCGCCGAAATCTGGCATTGCGTCGGATCGATGAGCAGAAGTCCGTCTTCCAGGTCGTCGAAAAGAGTCCAGCCCTGCGGGGCGGACTCTGGGTCTGCATAGGAGGTGCGCACGGCCGCCCACACCTCATCCCTGTCATTGGACTGCAGATCGGGCACGTAGGCGGCCGTCGCGGCGAGTGGCGTTGTCGCTCCGTTAGGATCGACGCAGTGCAGCTTGTACCAGCCTCCTTCGGTCACGGTGGTGGCGATGCCGTGTCCGCTCTCCACGAAGGCGGAGCCGACGACCGGGTCGTCGAAGGTGGCGATCTGGGTGCGCTCCCAATCGTCGGACCAGCGGAAAATGCCGTCGGCACCGCTAGAGATCAGGCCGTCGAGGCCCTCGCTGAGGCTCAGGTTCGGTTGGGTCTGGGCGGTGTGCAAGATCTGCCCGGAGCTGCAATCGATGTGCACCAGAGCGCCCGCATCTGTGGGGGAAAAGGCGTCGGCTCGATTCAGGCGTTGGGCACTCACGGTCAGGACCTGATCTTGAACGACCAGATCTTTCAGTTCAGGGATCCCGTCTGCGTCGGCATAGGCGGAGAGGTCTATGGCGTCGAGCGGCTCGCCGGGGGGGCTGAATGCCCTGAGGGATGGACTCGCGAGCTGGCTGACCCACCATCGGTCTGCGCACCAAGCGGCGTCTTGGGGATTGCTGCCTGGCCCCACGGAGAACTCGGCGTCAGGCCTTTGCCATTCGCCAGGGGTATACAAGCGAATTCGATCCGTACCTAGCCGGCCAACCTCGACGACGGTGTCGTTCGGTCCCACCGCGACGACGGAGTCTGCGGTGGCGGTGGCGACGCGGTTGCAGACCTGCAGCGAGTCTAGATCCAGCACGCTTAGGGTGCCGCCGGTGAAGTCCAAGGTGTGATCGCTGAACACCAGCGCCCCATCGCCGGGGGCAGATTCAGGGCTGGTGCACTCGGGCAAGTCTGTGGTGCAGCCGAGTAGTAGTATTGGAAGAATGCGGAAAATCAAGGCATCGTTCCCGGCGTCCACCGTACGTTCAGCATAAAGGTGCGACCGGGCAAGGGGTAACCGGCGAAGTCGTTGAGGGGGCGCAGCGCCTGGTCGCCATCGGGGAAGGCGGGGTCGGCGGGCATGAACTGCGCGAAGCGATCGCTCAGGTTTCGGACGTCCAAGCTCACCTCGGGCCACGGGGCTGGCGGACGCACGCGGACGGCGGCGCTGTGCAGTACACGGGTCGGCCCAATGAATAGGCCAGCGGAATCCCAGGGCGTGCCGGCGACCACGTCGACGCTGTACGATGCCCTCGCGATCTCACCGATGTTGACTCCGCCATCTATATGGCTTGAAAACAGCGGAATCCGCGCGAGACGTGGGCGCCAGCTCACAAGGTCTCGGGCATCTGTGAGGGTGGTGGACACCCGAAGATCGCTCCACGAGGTGGGCGTCGCATCGACCGCGAACTCCACGCCCTGGCTCCGGCTATGACCGACATTGATCGGGATCAATGTGCGAGAGCCGTTCTCGACGAAGACGATCCGATCGAAGGCGTCATTTATGAAGAGGTTCAGCTCGACCGAGGCCGGCTCGCCCAGCCATCGGACCCCCACGTCCGCCCACCAGCTTCGCTCGGGCAGCAAGTCTGGGCGTCCCTGCACGCCTCCGCGGTCGCCGAAGAGCTCCAAGAAGTCCGGGGGACGAACCGCTCGGCCCGCGGCGGTGTGAAGCACGACCCGTCGGTGGGCGGTGTACCGAGCGGAGAGCCGAGGGTTGAGCGCGAAGTCGGAGCGGTTCAAACCGGAGCCCCGCTCAGTCCATCCTTGGATTTGCAGGACCGAGTCCATGGATAGGTTGGTGTGAGGCGTCCAGTGCGCATCGGCCACCACGGTTTGGGTCAGTCGGCGCGCTCGCTCGGGCACAGAGAACACATCCGCTTTTGAGCGTCCGGCTCGAAGGTCCACGCGGGCTTGCGCCGTGCCGCCCACATCTACGGTGTCTCCTAGGGTCGCGCGCGCGTGGCCATGTACGCCCAGCCGCAGCTGATCCTCGCGCGTGGCGGAGGCGCTTTTGGGGGTTCGCACCTCGTTCCGCACCTGGGCCCAGGCGCGAACATCCGCAGCAGTGCCCACATCGAGACGGGCGGCGGCGTGGGCCCACCGCGTGCGCAGTCTGCCATCTGGGATATTGCCAAAAGCGCCTGGAATGCCCTCTTCTCTGGCGGCGAAGGCTCCCAGCACGCTCCATCTGCCCCCGTTTCCATCCCGTAGGCGCACCACGCCGTTGAGTTGGTGGCGGTCGTTGTTTTGCCGGGGCCCGATCCGGTCGTCGGTGACGTTGAAAGGGGTGCGGTTGTCATCGAGGCTGATGTAGTCCGCCCGAGACGTGAGGCCGCCGACGCTGCCCATGACGTGAACAGGGCCTCGGGCATCTGCGCCACGCACGGACCCGGACCAGCTGCCCCACGAGCCATGCCCTGCGTCGATCGTCAGGGGTACCTGAGCGTCATCCGCGGTGTGTAGCGAGACCACACCCCCCATGGGCGATGCTGCGAGGGATGCTGGTCCGCCGCCTCTCCAGACCTCCACTCGGTCAAAGGCGGACATCGGGAGCTCGGTGAGGTTGACTGCAGACCCGCCATCCGGGTTTAGCGGCAGCCCATCGATGAACACCTGCACCTGGCGCAGAGCGGAGCCGCGCAGGCTTACGGCCGACAGCCCGCCCAAGCCTCCCAGGCGTCGGACGGTCGTTCCTGGGGCCCGCTCGACCACGTGGGACAGGTCGTCACCAACCGGGAGGCGGTCGTCGATCTGGATGGTGGTGACGCTGGATCCAGAGGTCTTTGGATCGGCTGGATCTCGGCGACCTTGCACAACGATCGCCGGGCCGTCCTCTTCGGGTTCAGTCGAGTCTTCGGCGACCGCAACAGTCGCCGTGAAGAGCCATAGAATCCGGAAAGTGCGCCGCATCCGCCGGCCTATCCCGTCCAGGCGCACCGCACACTGCGCCCGTCTGCGGATCCGCGGACCGATGATCGATCGAGTGATAGTCGACACAGTTTGGAAGAGCCTTGCGCGTTGGTCGTTTGTATGTAGGGTGCGCGTCCCGAAACACAGGAGACTACATGTCGACCACTCAGACGACCCAGGCTCTCCCCGAAGATGAGTACCTGTCCACCCAGGAATTGCTGGAGCTCAAAGCGGTGCTGGAAGACCAACTGGTTCGCATCTTGGGTCGAACCCAGGACGCGGTGAGTGAGCTCACCCAAGAAGAGTCCAGCGATGCAGATACGCTGGATATCGCAGTCAAAGCGTCGAATCGTGAGTTCATGCTCCGCCTCGCAGACCGAGAACGCCGCATGCTGGGCAAGATCAAGGGCGGCTTGGCCCGCATGGCCGAAGGGGAGTACGGCACCTGTGAAGGGTGCGGTGGCGCCATCACGTATGGGCGCCTTTTGGCCCGGCCCGTGGCCACCATGTGCATCGATTGCAAGACTGAAGCAGAACAGATGGGACCGCGTAAGTCGGCCTTCTAGACAGTCTTCGTTCTGCCGACGCTCGGTTGAGCGCGGCGGGGATGGTGAATCCCCGCCGCAGACTCCCGGCCCTCCGGCCCTCCGGCTCCCTCGTGCACTCCGACGTCGACGCACTCCTGTGCGGCGGTCGAGGCGCTCGATCTCGATTGGGAAAAACCTCGCGCGATCTTGATTTCACTATGTGAAATAGATTGCACATCATCGACTATCGCGTCAGACACGAGTTTCAGGGGAAAACTCGTGCCGTGAGGGGCGGGATCCTGTGGCGACCTGTGGAAAGCTGATGGGAAATGGAGCGCACGACGGGTGCGACAATATTGGGCTTTCTAACGTTGGCCTCATGTTGGCACGGCATGTGCATAAGCCCAATGTGCAACCGGTCGCCCGGTGCCAGTCCGAGAGAACTCTCCCGGTTTGGTACAGGACGCCCGTAAGGGCAGTCCCGTCCCAGACGGGGGATCTGCACGTTCTTTGACGACAAAAACCCCATGGAGGACGGCGAGTCCCACCCCGACACGTGTCGAAGCTTCGGTTTCGACATCGGGATGGAAGGCGCCTACGCTCCCATCGGACAGACCTGTAGCCTGGTGTAGATGCTGCTTGCAGCAGATTGCACATTGATTGGGAATCTTGATTCCCGATTCAGGAGCCGAGCAATCGGAACAGGGGATGCGCTGCGGCAACGTGGCGAACGATGGACAGCGGAACACCTCGAAGGGGACAAAAACCCATGGAAGGACAGGGGTCTACCAAGATGGAAACGTCGGAAGTAGACCACTAACAAGTCGATGGAGTAAGGCCTCGAAGGTGACGAACTCGGCTGAGTCGCAAGACTCGGACGGTGGCATCTGCCTCTCCTCGAATCATCCGCCTCTGGAACGACCTGCGCAGAGCAGGCCCAGAGGAATCCAACGGAACCCCGGCACGACGGTGGCTGGGGCGGTTCTGCTCGCAGAACCAGTGCACTCCGCGCAGCTGCGGCGGGTGCATGGCGCAAGGCGGCTTCGGTCGGTTTTGCAGTCCAAAGTCCAGTTTCCCAGCTGGGCTTGAGGGTGACCTCGGTCGCTCACCCATCCTCGCGGTGGGAAGGGGACGCTCGTGGCCCTCGTGGCAGCAAGCGTGGCGCTACAACGACGGTTGTGGTGTCGGCGAGCCCGCTTCGGCGGAGCGCGTCAGCCGGCTTTAGGGCCGGCGAGCCTAAGGGAAGGCCTGCCAGCCTCTCCAGACGGTGGCTCCCACTTGTGGGAGCAGCAGCCAGAGCGACCGGGCGTCTGTCCGCGCGGTCGACTCGATCCCCTTCGGGGGCGGTGGGGTGCTTCTGCCGCTCTCCTCCAGCGGCGCTCTCCCGGGTGTCGGTGGTGTCCGCCTTGCGCGGTCCTAGCCAGCAAGTTCGCTTGTGGGGCAACGGGAACGGCAGCCTGTGTGGGTTGTCGGCGGTACCCTCTCGGGGGGCATCGTCAGGGGGCTTCGGTCCCTGGGGATTGCAGGTTTCCAAGCTGTGATTCGTCGAGCTGCTCGCTCTTTCGCTGGCGGTGGGTGCCTGGTTTCAGGTGCACGGTTGATTCAAGGAAGTCTCGAAACGCCAAGGTGGCAATGGCCTAGGGTGAAGCTGGATTTGGAAGGGTGCAAACCCGACCGGTTCGGCGTGACCGGGGACGGCTATCGACGTTGGACCTTCGAAGGGTCCTGGAAGCCGCTGCGGGGACGCGGTGCGGATGACCGAAGCGATGAACCGAGTGCTTGCACTGGGGGAGACGCCACGTCAGCCCACTGTTCGAAACGTGGTGAACCTCATGACTGGCAGCGGGATGCAACAAGCCCGCAGAGCCGACGCGTAGCAAGCCGTCGAGGTGGTGAGAAACCACGAGGACGGAACGAGATGAGCCGGTTGGTACCGGCTCCCGACAGTGACTTTTCGGAGTTGCTCGGAGTGGACGCGTGGTGTTGGAGCGGGTTTCGGCCCGTGACAATCGTACAGTGAAGAGGCGGAACAGGACTTTTGAGTTGCGCTTTGGCGCACAAGGTCGGTGTCGCGGTTGTGCGGCGCCAAGATCATGCAGGGCGATAAGTGTTCTTCGGAACGCTGGAACGCAGGCGTATATCCTCGAGGGGAGGCACTGGAGACAGTGCAAGCTCATGGGGGACGTGGGGAAGACCAACGACCCACAACGTCGAGCGAACGAACGCTGCCACCTATCTAACGATAGTGAAGTGTTTATCTCCTGGAAGGTCCGGTACGTACCATCGCAGCATGCGTGTGCGAAGCCGATCTTGAACTCACCTGTCTTTCACTGGGCACCGGTTGCATTGACGCTCCGGGGTTGTCGCAAGACTTCCTCGGAGCGTTTTTGGTTGGATCGGCTCCGGATGGCTTGGGCTCACGTCGTGGCCCAAGCTGTGCTCGACTCGCCGATATGGGGGCGCAGGTGACCGCCTCGGGTCCTCTGCTCTACTTGACGGGTGGCGGTTGCTTCCGCTGGAACACCCATCGGGTGTCCGTAGATTCAGAATCTTTGTACCGATATTTATCGACGACGGCGTCCTTGATGGCGTCGGCGCGGTCGGCTCGGTTGTCGATGATCCAGCGGGCCATGCTGCCGCGGGCGCGCTTGGCAAAGAAGCCGAGCGTCCTTGCCTTGCCGGCCTTGATGTCCTGAAACACCACCTCGACGACCGGGCTCTTGAGTGCCTTGGTGTTGGCCGCGGTAAAGTATTCTTTAGACGCCAGGTTTAGGACGGTCGGGTCCGCGTGTTCTTGGGCGGTTTCGCTCACTCGCTTGGCCAACCGGTCTTTCCAGAACGCGTATAGGTTCTTGCCCCGGCGGGTCTTGAGTGAGGTGCCCATCTCTAGACGGTAGGGCTGGATCAGGTCGAGTGGACGCAAGAGGCCGTACAGTCCGGACAAGATGAGCACGCGATCTTGGGCCCAGGCCAGGCTGTCTGGGTCGAGGCTCCGGGCGTCGAGGCCCAGGTAGACGTCGCCGTTGAACGTGAGGGCGGCCGGCAGGCTGTTCTGGGGGGTGTGCTCGGACTGCCACTGTTGAAAGCGCTCGTGGTTGAGCGTCGCCAGGGCCTCGCTGATCCCCATGAGCTCTCGCAGCTTTTTAGGGCTTTGCGAGCGGGTTTTTACCATGAGACGTTCAGTTTCTTCCATGAACTGCGGCTGGGTCAGCGCGAGAGCGTCGCTGACCGGCGCGTCATTGAGGGACTTGGCAGGGGAGAGCAGCGCGAGCATCGAACCTCCGGCTGGCCCGGATAACCGACGCTAGCCAGACGACTTCTCCCACTTCATGCCGACCGTCGTTTTGCGCACACTGACGCGCAAAATTTTGTCCCGCCGCGTCACTTCGAGCAGGCCATGTTTGGTGTCATCGACCTTGTAGAAGTTGGCGCGCCTCACCTTGCCGGTCGATAGGTCCCCATAGCTCTCCACCGGGGCCCATCCTTTGGCAATCAAAGCCTTGTACCAGCCCTTGTACAGGCGCTGTCGTTGCGAGGAACCTTGGTCCGGGAAGTCGACCACGAGCCGGTCGGGCTCAGACCGGACGACGTCTCCCTGGCTCATGGGCAGGTTCAACTCGTCCCAGCCAAAGCCCAGGTCATCCTCGTCGGCGGGTGACCAGTTGTCGGAGTAGCACGACATCATCATCAGCAAGATCAGCCATCGCATGTCGGCTCCCCAGGTGGTCTGAACAGGGTCGGACCGTTTCGGCTGAAATGTGAGGTGGCCGTCGCGATTCGTGCGTGGTGAGCCTCGTTGCACGTTAGGCACCGCCACTGGAGGTGGACGTGGCCGGTGCTCAGTCGCTCATTGCCCTGGCGCGGTCGGGAGAAGCCGGCGTTCAGCAGGTTGTGGACGTCTTGCTCGCCGCCACGAGCGATGACGAGGCTCGTCTGGCGGCGCTGGCACTGGCCCGCAGCTCCGCGATCGGCGCCCTCGCTCTGGCCTTACGCTCTGGACCCCTCGGTGTCCGTCAAGCCGCCGCCTCCGCGCTGGCGACATGCCGGGGACCCGATGTGATCGAGGTGGTGCTCGGTGGGCTAGATATGGAGTCTGAACCCTGGCTTAGACGGGAGCGGGCGCGGGCGGGTCTATCGGCGGGGGCGACCGCTCTACGGCTTTGGCAGACCAAGGACGTGCATGCGCGGGCGGTCGCGGTGGCGTCGTTGGGCGAGGCCGGCGATTCACCGGAGTGGATCGACCGGTTGGCCTTCGCCTTGGAGAGCGAGTCGACGGAGCTCGTGTGGTGGGCGGCCGCGACGCTGCGGGCCCACACGGGGGAGGTGCCGGCCTCGGCCTTCGACGCATTGCTAGAGCACAAGAGCGCCTTCGTCGTGGCCCAAGCAGCCCTCGCCCTCTCTGCCCGCGGGCTCGCCCCCGCGGCCGACGTGCCGGGACTTTGGCAAGACGATGTGCCGCGCTCCCTGGACGAGGTGCGCTCCCTCGATGATGCGGATCCGGCCGACGTGGCTCGGGCTGCGTTGTGCTTGGGGCTGGCGTGTCAGATCGACGCTCTCATCGCGGCGGTGGGTCGACTCGCTGCATCCTCGCTGCCGGTCGCCACCCAGGCGCTGTCCGCGGGCGCGGCTCACCCCGTGCCAAAGATCCGGGCGGCTGCCGTGAAGGGGCTGTCTGGCAAGTCGGGAGCGCTCGTGTGGGCGGCCTACGAGGACCGCGTGCGCCTCGACCCAGATCCGCGGCTCCGGCAGCAGATCATCTGGAGCTTGGGGCGCCGGCGTGAGCCCGAGGCGGTCGACGCCCTCGTGCGATGGTTTGGTATGGATCTAGGACCTAAATCGGCCATTACAGAGGCGTTGTGTGCCCGGGTTCGAAAGGCGTCGAGCGCGCGATCGCCCGAGGTCCGTCGAGTTCTGGAGGCGGTCGTGGCCAGCGGTGGGCCGTCGGCGGAGCTCGCCAAACAGGGCCTGTCGCGCTTCCCTGCCTAGCCCGGATCGCTATCGGGCGTTGCGCCGTGGAGATCGGGCGCGGCCTGGCTGCAACTTTAGGCCCCATACGCTCACTTTGGCTTGCTTGCCCGGTCTCCATCCCAGCGAATCGGTATCGCCAACAACGCGAATGGTCTTGATACACCGCAGCGCGCCTGGCACATCGATCCACCGGGATGTGGTGCCTGGCTTGAACCGGTCTCGCACGTTGAGCACTTCCGAGGACCCGTCGAAGAAGGTGACCTTGAGGCGGTCGATCTCGGCGGGGTGTTTGGTGACCGCGAGCTGCAGCCGGTTGACCGGCATGTTGCCGGGGGTGCTGCATGCGGGCAGGCGCATCACATCCCAGTCTTTGGCGTCGCGAAGGTCCGTCTCGGCGAGCTTCTTTGCTTTGGGGGCGGCTGTCGCAGGCACAGCGGTGAACACCAGGGCGAGGGCGACGATAGAACGTAGATGCATACCAAACCTCCGATGGACGCAGAAGGCGCCCGTGCGGTGGACAACGCAAGCTCGGGGCGCTTATTTGCGGCGCGGGCCTGCCGACCGGAGAAAACGATGAAGACTCGATGGTTAGCGCTGGCTGTTATTATGGCTTGTAACGGCGATTCGACAGATGAGTCGGACACGGATCCGGTGGATACGAGCTGCCGATTTGTGCTGCCAGTGTCCACGTTCACCTTCTCGGAAGTGCCCTCGGGCCAGACCGCAACCGGCGACTTCATCTTGGAGGCCCAATGCCCAGACGCCATCCAGGTGCAACTTGAGTGGCAGGAACCTCACTCGGGTGTATTTCAGGTTGAAGGCGCGATGACACTGACGTTGGAGCCACGGGTGCCCACGGCGGTTCAGATCACCTTCACACCGCCGCGTGCGGGTGATTTTGCTGATTCCATGGTGATTACACCAGATTCGTCGGCGGGGAGTGGCGTCATTACCACCTTCCGTGGCACCGGCACCTGACGCAGCCGGGTGCCGACGCGCCGCCATCTGGGCTACGGTCGGGCTCTGTTCGGAGGAGTCGATGAGCTCGGCGCAACCGCCCCTCAACCTGTCCCAGTGGATCGAGCCCCCGTCCCCCGATGCGTGGGATGCGGTGGTGCAGAAGACGCTGCGCGGACGAAGCTTAGAGTCGCTGGCGCGGCGATCGGCGTCCGGCATCCACATCGATGTGGTGCAGGGCGAAGCGAAAGATGTGGCCCCGACGGGTCGCTCGGGCCCCTGGGCAAGGCGACAAGAAGTTCGCTCGACCCGACTCAAGGCGGCGGCGAAGAACCTGGCTGAAGATGTCATCGGCGGGGTCGACGCTCCATGGGTGCGCGTCGACTCCGCGACCCTGCTGGGCGTTCGCCCCGACGAAGTCCGGGACGGCGGATGCAATCCGGGGGTGGCGTTGCTCACCCAGGGCGATCTGGCGGGACTGCTGAGAAGGATGGATTTTGGGCATTCCACAGTAGTTTTGGAGGCGGGGGCCAATAGCCTAGCTTTGCTCTCATCCCTCATTCGTACCGCCGAGGGCCGGGGTGTGGGGCCGGAAGAACTCAAGGCCGTTGTGCAGGGCGACCCTCTGTATGCGCTCATGCGTACGGGTCAGCTTCCGCGCGGTGTCGACGCTGCCTTCGATGATCTGGCGGCGTGCTCGGCCTACGTCGGCAAGAACTGCCCCCATGTCCGCGTGGTTTCAGTGTCTGCGGCGCCGGTTGCAGAAGCGGGCGGCACCGTCGATGTGCAGCTCGGGGTGCTCTTGGCGTCCGCGCTCGAAACCGCACGGGCGTTCCAGGCGCGAGGGATCGGGCCCGAGCATTGGATGCATCGTGCGGAGTTCGGAGTCGTGCTTGGCTCTGAGCTGCTCGGCTCCATCGTCGCCCTGCGTGCGGCCCGTCGGCTCTTGGGCCGGCTGGTGCTGGCCTGCGGCGGTGGACACGCCCCTGTGACCCTGCACGCCACGATGAGTGAACGCCAGGTGTCTGCCCGAGATGCGTGGAGCAATCTGCTTAGATCGACCCAGGCTGGGTTCGCGGGTGCTGTTGGCGGCGCCGACGCGCTGACGTTGCTGCCCCATGACCACGCCCTCGGCGGGTCTACCGCGGATTCCCGTCGTATCGCTCGCAACCTGCACAGCTTGCTGGCCGAAGAGTCGCACCTGGACCGGGTGGAAGATCCGGCGGCGGGTAGCGGGGCCATCGAGTCGTGGACCGAGGCCCTGTGCGAGCAGGCGTGGTCGCGAATGCAGGCGATCGAACAGGCGGGCGGGTTGCTCGCGGCCTTGGCCGACGGCACGGTGGCGTCTTGGGTGGACCACGGCCATGAGCAGGAACGGCTTCGGGTGCGGACCCGCGCCCAGTCGGTGATCGGGGTGTCTCGCTATATTGCTGATGACTCGGTTCAAGCTGGGGAAGTCGAGGATCCAAGCGCCTATGATCAGCGGCTGAGGGGTCGCTGGAATTCGGGGTCGATGGTGCAAGACCGAGCGATGCTCAACCCTGTTGTGCAGGCCGCCATGAGCGACCTGTGCGAGGGGCGTGGGGATCGGGTTCAGGCGGCGCTCGTCGCGGCCCGTGCGGGCTGCCTCTTGGCGTCCATCGCTGGGGCCATCCCTGGGATGCCGTTCACATCGCCTGTACTGTCGGCCCGCCGCGTGTCCCAAGAGTGGGAGGCGTTGCATCGCGCGGTGCGCCAGGTCCAGCCTACACCTGGGGTGTTCTTGGTAAACGTGGGCCCGGTGGTCGACCACCAAGCCCGAGCCGGCTTTGCTCGGGACTTGTTCCGCGCCGGTGGCTTTGAGCTCCACGACAATGACGGGTTCCTCGATCCGCACGACGCGGTGGCCGCGTTTGAGCAGAGCGGGTGCGACCGGGTCTGCTTCTGCGGCACGGACGCGGCCTACCTCGACGTCGTGCCTACTCTGACTCCACAGCTTCGTGCGGCGGGCGCGCGGTCCGTACTCGTGGCCGGCGCATGGCCCGCGTCCGCCGAAGTGTGGAGAGCGGCTGGTGTCGATGATGTGGTGCATCGAAAGGCCGATGTGTTCGACGTGTTGAGCCGACTCGCGCAGCGCGGGGAGGGGGCCCAATGAGCTTGCCTGACTTCACCAAACTCTCTTGGTCGGACCTTGCTTCTCCAGAGATTGCTCCGAGCACCGCTGGCGCGACCTCGACCCCTGAGGGCATCGATGTTCCGGCTCGGTACACGCTCGAAGATCGCCAGGTCGTACAGCACCTAGGCACGCTGCCAGGCCTGCCGCCTTTTGTGCGGGGTCCCTACGCCACGATGTACGCCACTCGAAAGTGGACCGTGCGCCAATACGCGGGATTCTCAACGGCAGAACAAAGCAATGCGTTTTATCGCCGCAACCTTGCGGCGGGCCAAAAGGGCCTGTTTATCGCCTTAGACCTGGCGACGCACCGAGGCTACGACTCCGACCATGAGCGGGTCACCGGCGATGTGGGCATGGCTGGAGTGGCCATCGACTCCATCGCAGACATGCGCATTCTCTTCGACCGGATCCCCTTGGACGAGATGAGCGTATCCATGACCATGAATGGCGCTGTGCTGCCCATTTTGGCCCTGTACGTTGTGGCGGCCGAAGAGCAGGGGGTGGCGCCGGCGCAGCTCGCGGGCACCATTCAGAACGACATCCTCAAAGAGTACCTGGTCCGCAATACCTACATCTATCCGCCAGGCCCATCCATGAGGATCATCGCGGATATTTTTGCGTATACCGCCGAGCACATGCCGCGGTTCAACAGCATCAGCGTCAGCGGCTACCATATGCAAGAAGCGGGGGCGACGGCAGACCTAGAGTTGGCCTATACCCTTGCGAATGGGCTTGAATATGTGCGTTCGGGTATGGCGGCGGGCCTAGATATCGACGCCTTCGCGCCACGGATCAGCTTCTTCTTTGCGGTGGGCATGGACGTGTTCATGGAGATCGCAAAGCTCCGGGCGGCGCGGTTGCTCTGGGCGCGGCTGCTCTTGCCATTGGGGGCCAAGAATCCCAAGTCTCTCTCCCTTCGCACGCACTGTCAGACCTCGGGCTGGTCTCTGACCGCACAAGATGTGTTCAATAATGTGGGGCGAACCGCCCTTGAGGCCATGGGCGCGACCTTTGGCGGCACTCAGTCTCTGCACACCAACTCCCTGGATGAGGCGCTTGCGCTGCCCACGGACTTTAGTGCTCGGATCGCCAGGAATACCCAGCTGTTTTTGCAGGAAGAGTCCGACCTGACGGCGGTGGTAGACCCGTGGGCTGGCAGCGCCTACGTGGAGCGGCTCACCCATGATCTGGTGGAGCGGGCTTGGGCCCACATCAGCGAAGTGGAGGCGCTGGGAGGAATGGCAAAGGCGACCGAAAGTGGTCTGCCAAAGCTACGGATCGAGGAGGCTGCAGCCCGTGCTCAGGCCAGAATTGACTCGGGCCAGCGGACGATCGTGGGTGTGAACAAATTTGTGCCGACGTCCAAGGACTCCATCCCCATTTTGCAGGTGGACAACCAGGCCGTGCGGGATGCGCAGCTCGAACGGCTCGCGTCGCTGAAGGCTGCGCGAAATCCGGACGACGTGGCAGCGTGCCTGTCGGCTCTCACTCAGTCTGCCGAGTCGGGGGAGGGGAACCTGCTGGACTTGGCCGTGCGAGCGGCGCGGGCCAAGGCCACGGTGGGCGAGATCAGCCTCGCCCTGGAGCAGGTCTTCGGTCGGCATCGTGCCAACATTCAAACGGTGAGCGGCGTGTACCGCGGGGAGGGAGGCGTGGGTGCAGAACAGCTCTCGGCCATCGAGGGGTCCATCCAGTCTTTCGTCGAAAAGGAAGGTCGTAGGCCACGGATATTGGTGGCCAAGATGGGTCAGGACGGACATGATCGGGGGCAGAAGGTCATCGCCACGGCCTTTGCTGACCTGGGCTTTGACGTGGACGTTGGCCCGCTCTTCCAGACGCCGGCGGAGACCGCGCGGCAAGCGGTCGAGAATGACGTCCATGTGGTGGGGGCGTCGTCCCTCGCCGCGGGCCACCTGACCCTGGTGCCTGCGCTGCGCGATGCGCTGGCTGAGCTCGGTCGACCCGACATCTTGATCGTCGTGGGTGGGGTGGTGCCTCCAGACGACGTGCCGAAGCTGCTGGAGCTGGGTGCAGCGGCGGTGTACGGGCCGGGCACTGTTATCGCAGAAGCGGCTGTAGACCTGCTTGATCGCCTGATGACTGAGTTGCCGTAGCCCATGCGTGCACGCCTCACCGTCGACGATCATGTACGCGGGGTGCTGGCCGGAGACCGGGCGGTCATCGGCCGCACGCTGACCCTGGTGGAGTCGTCGCGGCCGGACCATCGTGAGAGGGCCAACGAGGTGGTTCGCCGGCTTCTTCCGCACACCGGTACAGGTCTTAGAATCGGCGTTTCTGGCGTGCCGGGTGTGGGCAAGAGCACCTTCTTGGAGGCCCTCGGCAGTCGGCTCATCGACGCAGGTCACCGGGTCGCGGTGTTGGCCATCGATCCCACCAGCGGTGTTTCCGGAGGCTCGATCCTGGGGGACAAGACTCGGATGGGCCGCCTCTCGACCGATGCCGCAGCCTTTGTGCGCCCCTCTCCCTCGGGAGGCGCCTTGGGCGGGGTGGCTCGCACCACGCGGGAGTCCATTTTGGTGTGCGAGGCGGCGGGCTTCGACTTGGTCTTCGTCGAGACGGTGGGCGTCGGGCAGTCCGAGACCGTCGTGGCACAGATGGTCGATACCTACCTGGTGCTCATGCTGGCTGGTGCGGGTGATGATCTGCAAGGTATCAAGCGGGGGATCTTGGAGTTAGCGGATGTGCTCGCCGTGCAGAAGGCCGATGGAGACAATGTGCTCCGGGCCTCCCAGGCACGTCGCCAGCTGCAAGGTGCGCTCTCGCTCCTTCGGGGCCATGAACCGGTGCCGGTACTCACGTGCAGCGCGCTCACGGAAGAGGGCCTCGACGAGGTGTGGCAGGCCGTGAAAGGCCACGGCGATGCGCTGCGGGAGTCGGGTGGGCTGGAGGCCCGGCGCAGCCACCAACGCCAGCAATGGATGTGGCAGATCGTCGAGCACGAGGCGGTGCGTCGTCTTCGAACCCACCCCAGGGTGCAGGCGGTGGGTCCCGAGCTACAAGATCGCGTTTTTCGTGGCGAGATTACAGCGGGCGAAGCTGCCGAAATGCTGCTTCGCGCTTCAGAGTCCGACGGCCCCACCGAGCGGTAGCCGACGGCGCCCTACTTGGCGGCGCTGCGCTTGAGGATGTGGAATTCGACCCGACGGTTCGCCGCATAGGCCGCCGCATTGGTCTCGTTGATCAAGGGCTCGGCCTCACCGTATCCCTTGGCGCGGAGCCGTTCGGCCTCGACGCCTTGGCTGATCATGTAGGTGCGTACGGACACGGCACGCTTCTCGGACAAGCCCTGGTTGTAGGTGGCTGACCCTTGCTGATCGGTGTGGCCTTGAACTTCCAGCAGCTCCAGCTCGGGGTGGTTCAGCAGCGTGGCCGCCACCTCGTCCAGCAGCCCAAACGAGTCTTGCTTGATCTGGGCGGAGTTCAGCTCGAAGTAGACCTTGTCCAG
>JBGCER010000421.1:0-2509 GCA_045106515.1 Myxococcota bacterium | reverse complement strand
TCATCATGCGGATGGGTCGGGCCGGAATCGAACCCGCGATCTGTCGCTCCATCTTTCAGGGGGCGACGATCGCCGACCTGGTGGAGGCCTCAATGCCCGCCGGACCCACGCCCACCGAGGCGGACCCCCGGGCCGTCAAAGAGGCTGAGCTGCAGGCGATCTGGCGCGAGGCGCTGGGCACCGACGACATCGGGCTCGACGAGAGTTTCTACGACTTGGGAGGCGACTCCCTCACGGCGCTTGGCGTCATCATGCGGATGGGCCGGGCAGGCATCGAGCCCGCGATCTGTCGCTCCATCTTCCAAGGCGCCACGATTCGAGACTTGGTCAAGGCTGCCGTTCCCGAGACCACGGGCGCAGCATCGCCGCCTGCGGCATCGGATGCGCTCCGGCTGCGAGAGGCCGAGCTGGCCGAGATCTGGAAAGAGGCTCTGGGCACCGACGACATCGCCGCGGACGAGAGCTTTTATGACCTCGGCGGCGACTCCCTCACCGCGCTGAACGTGATCATGCGGATGGGCCGGGCCGGCATCGACCCCGCGATCTGTCGCTCCATCTTCCAGGGAGCCACGATCGCAGAGCTGGCCAAGGCGTCCATTCCCAGCTCGGAGGACACCGCGGCGACCGACACCGCGGCGACCGAAGCCGCCGACGCGCCCAAGAAGAAGACGATCGGCGGCATCAACGTTGGCTACGCCAACAACATCATGGTCAACGCGGTGCGCGGCATCTTGATCCTTGCCGTGATCCTTGGGCACTGGTCGATCGGCTTGTTCGATCGGCTTCCCGAGTCGATGTCACTCATCAAGAAGGTGATGAGCCCGTTCTTCCTCTTCGGAACGCCGGGGTTTGCCGTGACGTTTGGCGTCGGCTTCGGCTATCTGCAGCTTCCGATCTACGAACGCAACCCCAAGCGGGTGAAGCAGTCGTTGCGCACGGGCGTGCTGCTGGTGGGCTCGGGGGCTGCAATGCTGGGACTGCTCGGCGCTGCGGCACAGGTCTTTGTGCGCAAGGTTCCTTTCGACGACCACGTCTTCTTCGTCTCGTTCTTCACCCCGCTGGCCTTCTACGCCATCGCCGTCGCCTCGATCCCCGCGTGGTTCTCGCTGATCACCAAGCTGTCGAAGACCCCCAAGGAGCGCATCCGACTGCTCTTGGGCATGGCGGCCGCCAGCTATTCCTTGCAGATGGTGTTGGACGTGGTCCTCGCCGACGTCGAGGTCCGCGGACTCCTGCAGCTGCTGCGACTCCTGCTTGAAGCGAAGTTCGCGTACTTCGACATGATGAGCCTGGTGTTCGTGGGACTCGCGCTCGGAACGTGGATCAAACACGAAGGCATGCGAGACGATGCGCCCAAGCTGATGGCGTACGCCGCTGCAGCGGTGATCGGGGCGTCGTTCGTGTTTGGACTCGCGACCGGCGAGATCGTCGAGCTCACCTACTGGCCCTCCAGCAACTGTCTGACCAAGTGGGTCTTCTTTGCCGGGCTCGTGATGTTCACGATCAGTGGTCTGATGGCACTGACTCGGCGCTACAGCGACCTTTCACCCCGCGGTCGGACCGTGCTCAACGCGCTGTCGACCGTCGGGCAGCTCTCGCTGCCGTTCTACATCCTGCAGTCGCTCCCCGTGCCGCTGAAGTCGGTCCTGCAGCTGGTGGGGGTGCCCGGCCCCCTCGCACTCCTCGCGTCGCTGGGGCTGTTTGCCGGGGTCGCCTACCTGATGGTCCGCCGCGTCTACGCGATGTTCCACAACTAGGGCCCCCTGGAGGCCCGTGCCGAGCGTCTCGGCGCGCCCCTGCCGGGGTGTGCCGACGCAGCCCCCCCGGCGCGGAACCGAGACGGACTGGAGCTCGGGAGCGGGCAGCTACCCGGCGACAGTCGCCAAGAACATGTCCGCGATCGCCCCGTGCCCGGTGGGCGTGGGGTGAATGCAGGTCAGGTCGAACCAGGTCGGCTCGCCAGGGCCGCGATAGCCGGGCGCGGACGGGTCGTCGGAGAGAAACCCGCGACCCATGAACTCTTCGAACATGAAGATGAAATCGGAGCCGGTGTCCTGCGCGATGCGGGCGTACTGGTCCTCGATCCATCCGATGACCAGCAACGCGTCTCCGAGGGACTCAATGGGTTCGAAGCCTGCCAGCCCTGAGAACTCGCAGGACTCCACGAGTCCGGTACCGTCGGTGTACTCGTACACGTTCGCAAACACGACGTGGTGCCCGTTGGGGAAGTTCGCCTCGTCCTTGAGCCACTCCGTGCTCTCCCGCATGTGATCCACCGCGGACTCGGCCAGGTCCCAGGCTTCGCCGGGCTTGGAGCCCGCGCCCGAGTTCTGGGCGATCCTCGAAAGGTCGTTGCCTCCCATCGTAATGATGGTGAGCGTCTGCAGGTCTCGCGTGTCCTCTGGATAACAGTCTTCGATCTGATTGCCGGCGATCAGATCATCGGTCCGCGCCCCCCACTCGGCACACGACGCGAAGTCGCCGGACTCCATCACTCCGCTGGTGCCGT
>JBGCER010000420.1:0-3201 GCA_045106515.1 Myxococcota bacterium | reverse complement strand
GTTCTTCGGCGTGGACCGGATCCGCTTGGCCCCTTCGAGGCCTAGGAATCGGCGTCGCCGCGGCTGCTGCTGCGGCGCTCGTGGTTGTGGCCACCGTCAGCTGGCCTTCGAGCTACGGAACCCCGGACCTGGTGCAAGGTGAAACGACCACCCTAGCCACGACCGAAGTCATCGACTTGGGACCGAGCATCGACCTGATGCCCCGAGCCGTGCAGGGCTACGAGTCCCCCCGCGTTCACGTCGCCGCCGCCTCCGCCTCCGGAACCATCGTCGACGTCCTAGAGGGCGGCACGCGATTCGAGGTGGACCCCAAGGGGCAGCACCGCGATCTGACCGTGCGCGCCGGTGATGTGGCCGTTCACGTCCGCGGCACCATCTTCTCGGTCGACCATCTCGACGATGGCGTAGAAGTCTTCGTCGAACGAGGAAAAGTTCAGGTCGACAGCCCAGAAGGCACCCTCTACCTCACCGCGGGTCAGCGCTGGCACAGCGGCGATGGCCTCGTATCGCTCGGTGAGCCGGGCAAGCCCGCATCTTTGGGCATCGTCGAGCCGTTCGTAGAGCCCGAAGCCCCCGAAGACGTTGTACCCATCGAGGAGCCGCCAGCCGAGCCTGTGGTCACGCCAGCCCCGCGAGCACCTGTGGCAGCGAAGGACCCGCCCGCGCTGGACACCCCGGATGCTGGCAGCAGCGAGCCCGCAGACACGGAGCCTCAAGGCATCCCCGAGTCTGCAGCGGGCCCATGGGTCACCACAGAGACCGTCTCCGCCGCTGAAATTGTACAGAAGAAGCCGCCGACGCGCCAAACGGACGCAGGCCTGGCAGACGACGCCCCCACCACCTCGAGGTCCCAGCTGGCCCTTCCCGAGCTGCTGAAGCTTCGCAAGCGGTTCAGCGCCGGTGAGTCGAGCCGAACGCTACTGCAAGACGTGGACGCCTTCGTGAGGCAATCCGGCGAAGCGGACCTGCTCCCCATGGCCATGGAGCTGCGCGTGGACGTGAGCCGCCGCGACGGCACACGGCTCCAGTTCGAGCGCGCAGTGCTCGGCCTGCTCCAGCACAACCCGAAGCATCCCGACCGTGGGCGCCTACTCGTCGAGACCGGCCGCCGCTGGATGCAGGCCGACGAGATCCAACGGGCGCTGGCCGCCTTCAAGCTCGCGGCCGCAATACCGAACAACGACGGCATCCACGGGCTCATCGGTATCGCCGACTGCGAAGGAACCCTGGGTCGCCCCAAGGAAGCCCGAGCCGCGTTGTCCGAAGCCCTGCGGATCGTCGCGGACCCGGATCTCGAAGAAGAGCTGCGGGCCAGACTACAGCGCCTGGACCGTCACTGAGCGTACCGTTGCAGCGATCCGGTGCGGTTGCTCCCCGTTGGTATGGGCGATAGACCGCCGCTGCTAACGGGAGGGTCCCCTCCCCGATTCGCCGGCCCCGTCCGGGAGGACGCCATCACCGCGAAGCTCAAGGTTCTCACGGCGCGCGAAGCGCGTGTGGTCCTGGCCATCGCCGAGACCATGTTCCCAGAGGGAGACGCTAGACGCGTGTCCGTCGAAGACGCCAAGATCGTTGAATACCTCGACGACCTTTTCGCCGAAATTGAGCCTCGCGAGCGCATTATGATGCGCTCGCTCTTCGCGCTTGTCGAAGTTCAGAGCCTCGTCTTCTCGTTCAAGCGCCCGTCCTTGTTCAGCCGAGCCTCGCCAGAGGTGCGGTCCAAGAACCTCGCTGGATGGGACAAAAGCCGACTTTACTACCGACGGTTGGTCTTCCAGGCCATCCGCTCGCTCATGCTATGGGCCTACGTCGACAACCCCGACGTAGAGCAATCCATTGGTGTGGAGCGGGGAACGAGCGTGCTCGAGCGGCTAACCGCCGCCGGTTGGACGCTGAGCCCCCCCCAGGAGACCTAAATGCGCGTCGATCACCTCGAAGAACGCTGGTCGCAAGAACAGCTCATCACCGGCGTCCGCTTTTCGAAGTGGATCGAGATCTTGTCGGAGAATGGCTGGGATGTAGGCCCGGAATATCTGCACCGGCTGGCGTTCATCACCGGCATGTCCTTGCCCATGTCCGCCTTGGCGCGGGTGGAAGAGGCGCGATTCGGCCGGCAGATCGCCAATATGGACACCAAACCCACCCCTCTCTTCGTTGTGGGGCACTGGCGTTCGGGCACGACCCATATGCACAACCTGCTCGGGCGGGACCCCAACCACTGCTACACCAACATCTACCAGTGTGTGTTCGCAGACCACTTCCTGACCACAGGTCGAGTGGGCCCCAAGCTCCTGTCCGGGGCCTTGGCCGAGACCCGGTCCTACGACAACGTCAAGCACGGCTGGGACGCTGCCGCCGAAGATGAGATCGCGCTCATTAAGCTGACCAAGGGCCTGTCCTTCTACACCGCCCTCATGTTCCCCGACCGGTACCCGGAGTTCGAGAAGTACATCGACTTCTTGGAAGCCCGCCCAGAGGAGCGCACCGCGTGGAAGAAGGCGCTGGACTACTTCATCAAGAAGGTCATGATCGACGAGGGCGGCAAGCGCGTCGTCGTCAAGAGCTGCGCGCACTCGGCGCGGATCCGGATGATCCTGGACCTGTACCCGGACGCCAAGTTCGTACACATTCACCGGCACCCCGCCCGGACCTTCCGTTCCATGGTGCATATGCGCAGCAAGGTCGACTGGGAGAACTTCCTCAAGCGGCCGGACCAGAGCTTCATCGACTCTCGAATGGAGCACACTGCCACCATCGGTGAGCGCCTATACACGCGCCTCATCGAGGATCGTGCTTTGATCCCTAAAGACAACCTGGTCGAGATCGCCTACAGCGACCTCACCGGCAATGAGTTGGAAGTGCTTCGCGGCGTCTACAGCAAGTTGCGACTCCCCGACTGGGATGCCTACGAGGCCACCATCAAACCCTACCTAGACAGTATTTCTGGGTACAAGGTCAACAAACTCACCATCGAGCCTGAGCTCGAAGAATATGTGTACGACCGTTGGCGCATCGTCTACGACACCTACGGCTACGACAAGGAGTACCGCCCATGAGCTCCATCAAGGACATCGTTGAGGACCACCTCACATCTCCGGACCACCTCACCAAGAAGCACATCCACCCCCGCATGATGCGGATGATGGAAATGGGGGGCATGAACGTCGCTTTCCAGCGCGCAGAAGGCCCCTACTTCTACGA
>JBGCER010000419.1:0-5306 GCA_045106515.1 Myxococcota bacterium | reverse complement strand
GCCGATCCCGTCACCGTCTTGATCGTAGTCGTTGCCGCCGTCACAATCCTGATCGATGCCGTCGTACCAGATCTCGGTCGCCCCCGGCTTGATGGTGGCGTCTAGATCATCGCAGTCGTCTCCTCCAACGGCGGCGGCTCGATAGCCGTCTTGGTCTTGGTCGGGATCGATGGTCGCGGTCAGGTCGATCGTCAGGGTAGGCACGTCCGGGTCGTTTGTGGTGGCCGTGAGCGTGGTCGATATTGCGGCGTACTCTCCGGTTTTCAAGTCCACTTCGATGGAGCGGAGCTCACCGGGAGCCAAGGTCAGCGAGTCCTCGACGATGGAAAACGCCACGTCCACGTCCAGCGCCAACCCGAGCACCAAGTCGCCCCGGTTGGCTCGGCACCCGTTTCGGAACTCGACGATGGTCGAGTTGTCGTCCGAGAAGATCACGTTGTTCAGCGAAATGGATGGGGTGTCTACGCGTGCTGCGGGGCAGCTCCGCTGGGTGTCTTTGGCGCTGCCGGTCCCAGGTCCGCACGCAACAATGAGCGCGATGGCCGGAATCCCGAGGGACATGCGCATGGAGTACTCCCGTGGTCCAGGCGAGCCTGCCATGGAAAACGTGCGACCGACAACCGCGATGTGCGGGCGGATCGCTGATGCCCGAGACGCCCATCCCATCGCGCCCTCGCCCAGCAATGGACGCACAGCCAACTTCACCTGGATTCCGTTCTAAGAGCAGCTCGCCCGAGCCATATAACGGATCGTGACACTGGCACAGAGCCTGGCGCAACCACCACCCCCATGTCTGCAAGCTGCCCGGCGAAGTCCACTCCGATTGCGTCCGCCTGTACCTTCGTGGCAATGTGCGTCGTCGTCCAGCGCCGCTGGGTCAGGCGCCCGACAGCCGTCCGCTCGGGCCACCGGTAGCGCAAACCGCCGGACTCCCGGGCCCGCATGGATTTCCCCTTGAATTTCGCTCGTCACGGCACCCGACCCCCTGCTCCAAACCGTGTGGTGACACTGCGGACCGCCCTGCGCGACCCCCGTTGTGACACGGCCCCTCCTTCCGGTCACAAACTCCGAAGGGTCACACTGCCGCGCTGACAAGCCTACACCTGAAGAACCAGCGAGAACACCGTGTCAGACTCCAACAATCCGACAGCGAACAACGGCGAAGCAACCATTTTTGGACAGCCCACCGGGCTGTTCATGTTGTTCTTCGCCGAGATGTGGGAGCGGTTCTCCTACTACGGCATGAGAGCGCTGTTGCTCTTGTACATGCTCAAGGGATTCTTGTCGTACAACGACGAGAATGCCTATGTGGTCTACGGCGCCTACGGGGCCTTGGTCTACATGACGCCGTTCTTCGGTGGCTTGATCGCCGACCGGCTCATCGGCGCCCGTCGGGCCGTGATCATCGGCGGGCTGCTCATGGCAGCAGGCCACCTGGTCATGGGCTTTGAACCTGGTGTGATCGGCTGGTTCATGGGGCTAGATGAGGGCAGCATCGCCGCCAATGCGGGGCTGCAATCGGCGGGTGAGCTGGTGTTCTTCACCGCTCTCGCCTTGCTCATCGTGGGCAACGGCTTCTTCAAGCCGAACATCTCTTCCATCGTTGGAAAGCTGTACTCCGACGGCGATCCTCGACGAGACGGTGGCTTCACCATCTTCTACATGGGCATCAACCTGGGCGCGGCTGCCGCTCCCCTGCTCTGTGGATACATCGGTGAAACCTTCGGTTGGCACTACGGATTCGGCCTGGCCACCATCGGCATGCTCGTGGGCTTGGCGGTGTTCATCCTGCCTGCGGGCATCGCTCGCTTCCTGACGCTGGGTGGCGCGCTGGCGACCGCCTCGGCCATGGTGCTGCTGCAAGACAACCTGCTCCTGGCCGGCGTCAACGGCTTTGTCGCCCTGTGCCTCGCTGCGGCCGCCGTGGTGGCCTTCGTGGCCATGGGACGCGCGGGCTTGCCCGCCGAAGCCGGCGGCGCACCGAACCCGGAGTTGCTCAACCGCGGCATCCTGGGTCCAATCACCCCCGCCCACCTCACCTACCTCGGCGCCCTCTTGGTGGTGCCGCTGCTCGCCCTGCTCGTGTGGTCCAACCTCTACGTCGAGATCATCGACGGCGACTACATCAAGGCTCTCAAAGACCAGGGCGACACCCTGTCGATCCTGTTCGGCACCTTGCTGAAGGAGGTCAGCCGTCCAGCGGGACTGATCCTGTTGATCATCGGCATTGGAGCTGTTGGATACCTGATCTTCGAGGCTGTGAAGTCCAACATCATCGAGCGCCACCGCATCGTCGTCATCTTGATCTTGATGTTCTTCTCCATGCTGTTTTGGGCCTTCTTCGAGCAAGCCGGATCGTCGGTCAACGCCTTCACCGACCGCAACGTCGACCGGGTCACCGAAGAGTTCCAGATCAGGCCCGACCAGGTGGGCACCGACGTCACCTTCCGCCTGAATCAGGAGCAGCTGGGGCACGTGCTGCCCGACGGTACCGTGTTCACCATGGACCAGCTCGACGAGCTGCGCGACCAATCCAAAGCAGGCCCAGAGGGCCAAGAAGCCCAGACCTTCATGGAGCGCGTCAGCAGCGCCATGAGCACGCCTCCACCGCTGTACTACGCCCTCTTTGGAGGCGCAGAAGAGCCCGCCGGCGAAGACCCGCTGGTGCAGACCTGGACCGTGCAACCCAGCCACATCGGCATGGGCGTAGCCGGCTCCGAAGTCCCAGCTTCGACCTTCCAGTCGGCAAACCCCATCTATATCCTTCTCTTTGGGCTGCCCTTCGCAGGACTCTGGGTGTGGATGGGCAAGCGTAAGATCGAACCCAACACCTCCATCAAGTTCGCCTTGGGCCTACTCCAGCTCGGACTGGGCTTCGTGGCCCTGTGGTACGGCGCGATCTCCGCCGACGATCGCGGCATGGTCTGGATGGGATGGCTGCTGCTCGGATACCTGCTTCACACCACGGGTGAGCTGTGTTTGTCTCCGGTAGGCCTGTCAATGGTCACCCGCCTCTCGCCCAAGCGACTCGTCAGCACCGTCATGGGCGGCTGGTTCCTCGCAACGTCGTTCTCCGCCTACTTGGCCGCGATCATCGCCACCTTTACGGGCGGTGGCCACGGCCCGTCTTCCCATGATGATGAGGATAGCGACGGCAGCGCAGCCAGCGCCGAGGGCGGCACCGAGGACACGCCTGAAACCCAAGATGCAGGCGCAACGCCAGCGGTGCCTGCGGCAGCCAGCGATGCCTCGGACGCCACAGACGGCTCCGATGCCACAGACGGCTCCGACGCCACAGACGGCTCCGACGCCACAGACGACACCGACAGTGACGCGGTCGCCGACGCGAGCGATGCCACAGACGACTCCGATGCCACAGACGGCTCCGATGCCACCGATGACACCGATGGAGCGGTCGCCGACGCGAGCGATGCCACGGATGACTCCGATGCCACAGACGACACCGACGCAGCTGTTGCAGACGGCTCCGATGCCTCCGACGCCACTGATGACACCGATGGCGGCGCCGTCGATGTGGCAGCCAGCACCGCCGCAGACAGCACCGACTCGACGGAGACGGCCGCTGCTGCCTCCACCACAACAGAAGACCAGACCACCGCCACCGTCGAGGTGCGCGAGCCCGTGAAGCCACCCATCGAAACAGTGGGTCAATACGGCAATGTCTTCGGAATCATCGCGATCATGGCGATCGGCTCGGCCATCCTGCTCGCGGCGATCTCACCCCTGCTGCAGAAGTGGATGCACTCGGACTTGTTGGGTCAAGAAGAGGGCTAGGCCGGGGGGTATCGCGACACCGCGCCTAGTCGGTGAAGCTGCCCTTGGCCCGCTCGGTTACGGCCCCACCCATGGCTGATGCTGCGAGGCTGGTACGCTTGAGCGACACCCAGGTGGACCTCGCCCGGGGCGTGGTCTCCGGGTCTGGTGGCGATGTGCGCCTGACGACAACAGAGCTCGCACTGCTCACCTACCTGGTCTCCAACCCGAGCCGCACGGTGAGCCGAGATGAGCTGCACCTCAAGGTGTGGGGCTTTTCTGAGCAGGTGGTCAGCCGGGCGTGCGACGTCACCATGCGGCGCCTTCGCATCAAGGTAGAGACAACGCCCAAAGAGCCCAAGCACCTGATCACGGTGCATGGGGAGGGCTATCGGTATGAACCGGCTTTGGAGCCCGTCTCATCGACGAAGGCCGGCGCCACATCCCCGGCTCTTCCCATTCCAGCCATCGGGGTCGTTGGCAGAGATAATATACTTGAGTCGCTAGCTTCTGCGTGTCAGCCTGGCACGCTTCATACCCTCGTCGGGCCGGCCGGCGTCGGCAAGACAACCGTGGCCATCGAGCTGGCCCATCGACTCGATCTGGCGTGGTTCGCGGACCTTCGATCGGCGGTTGACATCGCGTCGCTGTGCTCGGCCGTCGCACGAAGCCTCGGGCAGGTCCTCGGGGCTGGGGACCCCGTCGGAGCGGTGGCACAGATCCTAAAAACCCAGCCCACAGGCGCGCTGATCCTCGATGAGTTCGAACACCTGCTCGAACACCGAGACTTGCTGACTCACTGGCGCCAGGCGTGCCCGCACCTGTGTGTGGTGGTGACGTCCAGGGTCCCACTAACCATTGTTGGCGAGCGGCGCTGCGCCGTCGATCCGCTGTCGACGCAGGGCGCGGAGTCGCCTGCAGCCGCGGCGTACCTGGCGGCCGTTCACCACGTTGTGCCAGGGGCCACATACCCTATGGATGATGTGTGCAGACTGGTCCGCCGGTTGGATGGCCTGCCACTCGCCCTCGCCCTCGCCGCGTCTCGGGCCCAAGTCTTGCCACCCGCCGCGCTTCTCGAACGTCTCGATGCACAACCGCGAGTGCTTCACGACCCCACACGCAGGGAACGACACGGAAGCTTAGAACTAGCCTTTGAGGCCTCATGGGATCTGCTGTCCCAGTCCGAACAGCAAGCGCTAGCCCAATGTAGCGTCTTTCGCGGTGGGTTCAGCTTGGCCGCGGCCGAGCAGATCATCGTCGTGGGACGCCAGGAGCAGGCCGTCGACGTGGTGCAGTCGCTCGTGCAGCACTCCCTGCTCACAACCCACATCGATGGCGCGGGTTCGCTGCGCTTCGACCTGCTCTCGGTGGTTCGGGAGTTCGCTGCCCGTCGCGATAATCAGCCCCAACCGACGGCTCGGCGCCACTTCCAACACTGCTCCAGCATCGGACCCGACCCCCCACCTCCGCCTCCTCCCGGTCCACGGCACAGTTCACACGCCGCCAGTGAGCTGCAGAACCTGCAACAGGCC
>JBGCER010000418.1:0-2714 GCA_045106515.1 Myxococcota bacterium | reverse complement strand
GCAGGCGAGGGCCAGCCGTGTCTTGCCCGTACCCGCCACGCCATTGAGCGTCACCAGCTTGATGCTCGGATCAAGCAGCAGATCCATCGCGAAGAGCTGCTCCTTATTTCTCGCAAAGATGCCCCAAATCCCCTCTTTGTGCCGACCGACCAGCTTGAAGCGGGTCATCTTGCCGTCGACCCGAACCATCGCGCTCTTTCCGCTGCCATCGTCGGCGTTCAACACCACAAACTGCTGCGGGTGAAACTCGCCGACCTCCGCGACCGGTGCGGTGCCTTGTTGGTAGAGCGCATCGATGTAGGCCGCCGGGACGGTTCGCTCCGCCATGCCCGTGTACTGCTCGTCCACGTCGATTTGGCTGTGCTCGTAGTCCTCGGCGGTGATGCCCAGGGCATCGCACTTCAAACGCATGTTCGTGTCGCGGGTCACGAGCGTCACGGGACGGTCGGACTCCTTGGAAAGCAGCCAGGCGCACTGGAGGATCAGGTTGTCATTGGTGTTTGCACCCCAAGCGACGGGCACTGCAGGCCGATCCATGGCGAAGTCCACCCGTACAGTACCACCATCATCCAGCGCAATCCCCTCTTTCAAGGAGCCTTTTCCGCGCATGCCATCCAAGTACCGCGACACCGTGCGCGCGTTCCTTCCGGTCTCGTTGAGATCCTTCTTGAACTTGTCGATCTCTTCGATCACGGTCATGGGGATGACGACGTCGTGCTCATGAAAAACGTACAGCGAACCGGGATCGAAGAGCAGCACATTGGTATCGAGGACGAAAATTCGCCGGAGCGCAGTCTTGGACGCGAGGTTGGAGGCGGACACGGGTGACTCCACAGCTCTCGCTTGGACTGCAAGCCGATAGGATCCGGCGAGGCACGTCCCACCGACCCACGAGGCATCGGCGATTGACGGCGCGAGAGCACCAATAGTGATGGGACAAGGGTGGCCGAAGGGGCTCGGCGCGAGGAGACGACTTAGACCGTGCAACCCTGATGGAGGAACGAGTCGTCGAGCGTGAACGGAAGCGCGACAAGAGGAGTCGCTGGGGAAGGAAATCGGAGGGGGAAGCAGAGGAAGGGCCTCTGCCGGAACTCTAGCCTACGCGAGCCTCGAATGCAGGGAGTTCATGCATCGGCGCACCTTTTTTGGTCTCATTGCAGGCTTGCATAGCCGTCGCATGCAAGCGGATCCTTCCGACGCCCACTCACTCGATCTTCAGAGAATACTCACGAACATCGTCCCCTTTCCGAGACGCGCCGAGCCCGTGCTGGATCTCGGGCTGGGCGAGCGTGACGGTTCCGTTCGCGTTGTTTCCCTCGCCAATGTAGACGTAGAAACCGCCTCCCGACGGGTTCAACGAACGGGTCATGATCATGACCTTGTTCTCGCCGGGCACCAAATGACGACTGACGTCGGCGATCACCTGCTCTTGACCGCTCTGCAAGGTGCGCACGAGCGTGCCATTGATGTAGACCCGCGCCTCGTGCCCCCGGCTGGCGTTGTCTTCCGTCGCAAGCCACCAAGAGCCCGGCTCTACCGCCGCATTGGCGCCCGATTTTGGGCCCGTATCCGCCACCGTCGCTGGCGTGACCCGGGCCGGCCGGTTGCTCACGTTCGGCGTGGCTGGCTTGGGTGCGACGGCCTTCGTCGGGACGGTCGAGCCATCCGGCTGGAGCGCTTGAACCTCGTACTGGTCACTGCGAAGGTGCACGTTGCCGTCCGCGTCAATGTAGACATCAACGGCCTTAAACTGCTGATCTCGCACCGTGTCGATGTCCACGCCGTTGAGCGTCACACCGGCCAATGCATGAGTGAGGGCAATCCAGAGCAGCAGCACACGAACCTCCGAGGACATCGACGCCACACAACCCGCTGGCGCGGGTTGTCATCCGCGCCAGTCTACACCGGCCACGGTCTGCCGACCGCAGTCCATGACACGTAGACACATGGGCCCGGTGCGATCCGGGCCGAGGGCTTCGCCTCGCCGTGACTAGACGTCGCCGCGGGCGGACTTGTCACGGCGCTCACGCCGACGCTGCTCGCTGGCGGTGAGCGCTGCAGGATCGTCATCGCCATCACTATCGTCGTCGCCGGCCACGCCAATATTGGGAAGCAGCTTCATCAGCCAAGGCTTGACGTCTTCCATGACCAAGATGGTCGGGCTGGCCACGTACACCGTCGAGTAGGTGCCAAAGACGATGCCCAAGAGCATGGCGAAGGCGAAGGCCCAGATGACATCGCCGGCGCTCGGAAGCCCCGGGAAGAAGCCCTGGAGGAACTCGCCACCGAAGATGATGAAGGGCACGATGGCCAAGAAGGTGGTGACCGAGGTTGCCAAGGTGCGGGCCATGGTCTCGTTGATCGACACATTGATCAGGTCAGCCATGTCCTTGCGACGGTAGCGCTCTTGGTTCTCGCGGATGCGGTCGTAGATGACGATGGTGTCATTGAGCGAGTAGCCAACGATGGTCAGCAAGGCGCCAATCATCGGAAGGTTGATTTCGCGCTGCAAGATGACGAAGATGCCAACGGTAATCGAGACGCCGTGAACCAGAGCCAAGATGGCGCCGGGTGCAAAAGCGATGTCGAAGCGGAAGCCAACGTAGAGCAAGACGAGGGCCAGCGTTGCCAGGATGGCCAGCATGCCTTGTGTCCGCAAGTCGCCACCGACCTTCGGGCCAACCGCGTCGATGGACAGGACTTCGAAGGTACGG
>JBGCER010000417.1:0-2818 GCA_045106515.1 Myxococcota bacterium | reverse complement strand
CACCGGATCCGCCTTCGCTTTTGGTGTGCGAGGCGCCCCCGAGGTCCACGCATCCGCCCTCGTCACCGAACACGACCTGGTGGTGGAACGCACCGCACGGATGGCGGACAGCGAATGGGTTCGCAATGCGCTGCTGCAAACCGAACGCATCGAAAAGGTTGTAGCTGCGCTTGAAAAGAGGAACATGCCCACAGACCTCGCCGGCATTCCCCTGGCGGAGTCCGGCTTCCAGAACCTGGGCGTGGGCCCGAAGCCCATCTACACTGCCGGGATGTGGCAGTTCATCCCAGCGACCGCCAAGAATTACGGGCTGGTCGTCGACGACAACGTCGATGAGCGCCAGGACATCGACAAAGCCACCGACGCCGCCCTCAACTTGCTGCAGGACCTTCACGATGAGTTCGGCGACTGGAAGCTCGCCGTGGTCGCGTACAACACGGGCGCAAAGCCCCTACACAAGGCGATCAAGGCCGAGGGCACGCGAGACGTGATGGTGCTCGTCGAGCGCGGTGCGGTGCCCAAGTACGTCCTCAACGTCATGGCCTCCGCCGTACTGCTGCGAGACGCCGGGATGCTGAAGTCCCTCCCGGCGCACGCACCGAACTAGACCGCGGCGTGCACATCGAAGTGATGCACATTCGCGAGGACCCCCGACTCCCAGCCGCCTGACACCAAGGCCGTCGATTCAGCCTTCAACGCCGCCGCCACCTGGCCGGCGAAGTGCTCCGCTCGGCCTGCGTCATTGGCGAAGAGGTCAAAAATGGCGAACTGGGTGGGGTCAGTCTCGGACCGGAGGGCGTACCAGGTCAGCGTGTTGGGCTCTGTCTGCTCGACCAATCCGCAGCCTCCGGTCAAAAAGGCCGCCAAGTCGTCCGCCCGGCCCGGCGCTGCGGTCAGCGTGATGTAGGTCGCCTTGCCGGGTTGGGGCGCTCCGGCTCGCTCCAGGCTGGCGATTCGCTCGTAGTTGGCGACCGCCGAGAGCACCCCGTCCCAACCGCCGTCCACAAGCTCGGTGGACTTGGCCTGGAGTGCTCCGGCCACAACGCCGCCAAAGTGGGCGTCTCGGCCCGCTTGATCAGCAAAGGTATCGAAGATCGCCACCCCGTTGGCATCCCCTTCCCGGGATAGGGCGAACCAACTCAAGGTGGCGGGCTCCGTCTTGGCGACCAGGTCGCGTCCGGTCTTCAGGAAGGCGCGTAGGGCGACGCCATTGTCCGGGGTGGCCTGCATCGGAATCATGGTCGCTTTGCTCATGGTATCTCTCCGTATTGCCCAGCTCGAAGCTTGTGCATCGGGCAGGGCGGGTTTGGGGTCTCTCGTTCCCCCACAATGTGGCCCGTCCACGAGCGCCGCCCCAATACCGCCTGGTTATGGAACGATGACCGCACCGCTCGTGCCTGGGCCAGGTCGAACGAAAAGGAACGATGGAGCTACATCAAGTCCGCTACTTCCTGGCCGTGTTCGAGACGCGCAACTTCACCCGCGCCGCCGAACACAGCCACGTCTCCCAGCCCGCGCTCACCAAGGCGATCAAAAAGCTAGAAGAGGAGCTAGGGGGCCCCTTATTTCATCGCGAGCGCAGCGGCGCCAAGCTCACCACCTTGGGCGAGATGGTGCTGCCACGCTTTATGCGGCTAGCCGAAGAGAGCGCCTCCATCCGCGAGATCGCGCAGAACCACCAATTGCTGCGAAAGGTGCCGGTACGGGTTGGTGTTTTGTGCACCATCGGGCCCCACCAACTCGCGCGCTACCTCGACGTCTTTCACCGACAGGCCCCGCATGTGGAAGTCGAGATCCGGGTGATGCGCCAGGGCCCGCTCATCAAGCGTCTAGAGGACGCAGAGCTCGAGATCGCCATTGGGAACGCCGACCTTGCCACCCAACCATGGCTCGTTGTTCGTCGCCTTTACCTCGAACAATACATGGTGGCCTTGCCGCCTGCGCACCCCCTCACCGGCCGGACCACCATCGCCCTGTCCGACCTTCATCAGCAGCCCTACATCGACCGAATGGCGTGCGAGCTCCGCGACGTGGTGGCCGAAGCCTCCAGCAGCCGTGGGGTGGAGCTGTATGCCACCTACCGCTCGGACCGCGAAGCCTGGATCGAGTGCCTCGTCCGTGCCGGCATCGGCGTGGCGTTACTGCCCGAACACTCCATCGTCTCGGATGACACCATCCGCCGACCGCTGGAGGAGCCGGTTGTCACGCGAACGATCGCCCTAATGCGATCGGCGGACAACGCCCTGTCCCCCGCAGCGAAGACCCTGTGGCAGACGCTGACGTCCCAGGCCAACAGCTAGTCGAACATCGGCAAACGGCGATCCAACCCCGGCGCAGCCCGAGATCCCAAGGTGCAGTGGAGTGCGTCATGAGGGATGGGGGCTAGCAAACTTCCTGCTGCGCGATGCGGTGGGTGGCAATGCCAATCTCGATCCGGAGCGAACCGCGGCTTGGTGGGCCGAGCGAGGTGCGGAACAAATCGAGGTTGACCGCGGCTGAACGGCCGAGAGCCCCGAACAACTAGAGCCCATCCTTCGCATCGAGTTTCCAGGGGACACGGCCGATCAGCAAATCGCGAAGAACATAGGATGAAAGGATATTAGTTATAGGTTCGCGGTCTTGGTGTGGCGGGCGGCGGCGTAGAGACGACGGGAATAGGGTCCGCCCGGCGCGGTTCTGGAACGTCGTGCTCACACGCGCTGCATCCCGCAGCGCATTCGACACAGAACGCAGATTGCCCGGGAGCGGCATATGATTCGAATGATCTCAATGCTGATGCTGCTCGTTGCGTGTGCCGGCGGAGACGGCGGTGGGGATG
>JBGCER010000416.1:0-4810 GCA_045106515.1 Myxococcota bacterium | reverse complement strand
TCGTGATCGGTGCCGACGGCGGGCGGTCAGTAATCCGCGCCTACGTCACCGACCAGACGCCGTCCTACGCCGGCTACACCGTGTGGCGGTGGCTGGTCGCCGCCAAGGGAATCGTGGGGCCACCCTCAGGACGCCGGTCCGTCGCCGGGGTCGTTTACGAGACCCTGGGCTTTCCCTCCGCGGGGCCCGATGGCGGGGTGATGTGGAACTGCGGCGTGTATCTGGCAACGCCGGAGTCCGAAGTGGCTGCGCCGACGCGCAACCGGCAGGTGGGAACGCCCGCCAAGGATGTTCCCGCCTGGTTCGTACCCCTCACCAGGGCGCTGTTCAACGAGCGGAGCTCCCGGTTCTGGGAGGAGTGCGTACGACAAGGAAAGGTCTCTCCTCATCCTGTGTGGGAGCTCGCGGCTGACCGTGTTTTCCGGGGGCGCATCGCGCTGCTCGGCGACGCGGCGCACATGGCCAGCCCGCGCACTGGCGCCGGCGCCTATACGGCCATGGTGGACGCCGTGGTGCTCGGAGAAGCCCTGATGCAGGCGCCATCCATCGAGCAGGGGCTGGCACAGTACAACCTCGACACGGTGCAGCGCGGGCAGGAGCTCTTCAGACGGAGTCGGGCCGCGGCGCGCGCATTCGCGCCGGAAGGTCGAACGATAGTCTCGCCGTCGCAGCTCCTCCGCGACCTCACCCGCCAGAGCCAGCTGAACATCTAGTCTGCCCGTGAGCGCACTCGCCGCTGTTCATCCCATCTGCTCGATCATCCAGTCCAAGAACGAGCGCGTGGCAGCGGACTGGAAGCTGTGGTTCGGCCACACCACCCACAGCGTCATCGCCGAGCCCTCCCACTCGGGAAGCAGGCGAACCAGCTCGCCGCTTGCCCGCCGGGGCTCGCCAATCCACTCCGGGGCTAGGATTGGCCCGACGTGGTGTCGCGCGAGCGTCTCCAAAAAGGCGCCGGCAGACGCGACCAGGGTTTGGTCCGGTCGCACGCTCGCACGCTCGTCTCCGCGATGCAGCTCGATCTGGCGTGTGTCGGGGCCCCCCAGCATCAGGCAGCGCACGTCGCGCAGGTCGGAGGGCGTCGACGGATGTCCCTGGCGCTGGACCCACTGGGGGCTCGCCATCAGGTGTCGCGAAAAGGTCTTGAGGCGACGTCCAAGCAGTTCCGGGGTGGCCGGTCCGCCGAAGCGTAGGGCCAGGTCCAGGCCAGAGGTGACGAGATCGACGTAGGTGTTGGTCAGCTCGAACTCGAGTCGCAGACCCGGATGTCGCTCTAGCCACAGGTGCAGGCGCGGCGCGAGCCAGGTGTCGGCGAACAGGCCGCCGCAGCCGATGCGCAGCGTACCCGACAAGGCGATGGAGCCTTCTTGTGCCACCGCTCGTGCAGCCTCCACCGCCGCGACCGCGTCGCGCGCTGCGTGGTAGTAGCGAAGGCCCGCCTCGGTCGGGCGAACCTCACGGGTGGTGCGGACCAACAAGGCGACCTGCAGTTGGTCTTCCAGGTCCGCGACGCGACGGCTCACGCTGGACTGGCTGACGCCCAACAGGCGTGCAGCTGCCGAGAAGCTCTGGACCTCGACCACCGAGAGAAATGCCTGCATCGCCACGACTTCGTTCATAAACCATCCGAAATCTGCATGAGAAATACGTGAAGAGTCAACTTAGCATGCGCAATTGGGATGGAGGAGCATCAGGGCGGGTCGCTGGTCCCCAAGCGTCGGCGCCACGTCGCCAGCTTCTTCCCATCCCAATCCGGCCCAGGATCGCCCCAGAAAGTTCGATATCCATTCGCTCACCCCGACCACATCAAGCCTGTCCGCGAACGCGGGCAGGCTTTTTGTGTGGGTGGGGGGGAGGTTCGAACCCTCTCACCCCGACCACATCAAGCCTGTCCGCGAACGCGGGCAGGCTTTCGTGTGGGTGGGGGCAGATTCGAAGCACCCATCAATCACCACATCTCCACCTACTCCGACGTCACCCGCGTTCCGTCTTCGTCGATCCGCGTCGCCGGTCTGGACTCGGCCCAGACGAGCGCGATGAACATGGACGCATACATGGCGATCAGGCCGGGTACGAGGGTGCCGTTCAGGGCCTCGATGGGGGCGAGCCCCGTCATCTGCTCCACCGTCACCTTGGCGGAGAGCGTGAGCATCACCATGCCTCCGGCGAAGACGACGGCCCACACGGCCAACGTGGCTCGGCTGCGTCGGACGGAGTTCTTGGCGTCGGTCCACATGACCCAGAGCATCACACCTAGGGTGAAGACGGCCTCGATTCCCAAGGCCACGTAAGGGGCGCTGGCGTACAACCCCAGCCCGATGGGCGTGCTGTCCGGCCCGAACACATGGTGTGTATGACCGCTGACCGCGTCGCAGAGCAGGTGCACGACGACGAGGGCACCCGCGATCCACCCCGACCGCCAGCGGCCAAAGAGCGCTCGACCCGCCAGGACGGCCACCACGAACCAGCCCACGGTGGGAAGCAGGTCGTGGCTGAACGTCATGTGCACCTGCATATTGTTCAGGCTCGTCGCCATCGGATTCAGGGGCAGAGTGGGCTCGATACCTATGAAATGGAAGAGCTGCCACAGCAGGTCTGGGAGCTGGGAAATCACCAAGTAGAAGGCCAATGGCCCGGCGGGCGCTTGCTGTTTGGCGACGAGGGCGGTGGCAAAGTGTCCTGCGACCATGGGTCCTCCGACCTGAGGACGCTGATCCATCCGGGTGTTCGGACAGGGGTCGCGGCGCCTCGGAATTCTATTTCGTACCACTTGGAACGAAATAAGAGTAGCTCGGTGAATCGACGGCGTCCAAAGATATTGTTCCGATTGGTACGATATAGATGCGACATGAGCCTGAATGGAGTTAGAACCTGCTTGGCTCTCGGGAGTTAGGCCATGTGGAATCGAGTGGTATGAACCATGACTGATCGTCCCGAAAAGCGGCGGCCTGGGCGGCCCAAGACCGTCGATCGCCAGCGTACGATCGAGCTGGCGACAGACACGTACTGGCGCGAAGGGGTGCAGACCTTGTCGCTCAACGAGGTGTGTCGTCGCGCGCGCATCTCGAAGCCGGCTTTGTATCGGGAGTTCGGCGGAGAAGACGGGCTGATGGACGCCGCCCTCGGGCACTACTACGACCTGGTCGTGGCGCCGGTGTTGAAGGCCCTGTCGGTCGAGCAGCCGTTCGGCCAGGTCGCTGAGCAGCTCATCGTGGCGATGACCACGGACTCGGACGCCCCCGCTGGTTGCCTCTTCTCCGAAATGCGACTGGTCCGTGCGCGCTTGGGGCCCACCACGAAGGCCCGTTTGCTCGCCATCGAATTGCTTCGCCAGGACGCCTTCGAAGCCTGGTTTCGGCGGGCCGTGGGGCGCGGGGAGGTGGACGGGTCGGTCCCGCCAGAGCTGGCGGGGCGCTATCTGGACACCCAATTCGCCTTTGTGCTTCTGCAGCTGGGGGCGGGAGAGGATGCGGCCGGGGTGAGGGCTCAGGCGCGGATCGCACTTCGGGCGTTTGAGCCCTAGGGCCGACGGCGCACCGGCAGTCCACCCACGCGCTCCAGCCGAAGCGGTCGGGACCAGAACGAGTAGGTGTTGAGGTGTCGGCGTCGCGGCAAGACGTCGCCTTCGAGAAACTCATCGGTCTGGTCTTCGGGCCGGCGCAGCATGTGAGTGGGCCCCAGAGCGCGGATCTGGTCAGCCTCGGTGTTGAAGCCGTGTTTGACGTAGAAGATGTCGTAGGGGGTGTCGAGGAGCACCGGCATGGCCAAGCGACCGATGATGACGGCCTTCTGATCCCCCAATCGCTTCTGTACCCCTTGGGAGACTTGCCACCGCTGGTGGCCCAGGTGGGTGAAGTGCCGCACGTGGTGGCCGACCTGCACCGCAAAGGCGATGGCCACCGCGCCCACGAGCATGGTGCGGAGGCCTCGGCCGGGGGCGCCGGCCCGTTGGGCGAGCCGCCATAGCTCTCGCAGGGCCCACAAGATGACCACGGTGTTGGGCAGGAAGACGATCGAGGCGTGCCGGATGGTCCAGATCCGCGACACCATGAGCGCCAATGCGCACGACCCGGCCCACGCCAGCAGAAGCACCTCGAATCGATTGGTGAATCGCTCGGTCACCACCCGGGTCGCCAGCCACGCGATCGCGGGGATCCCCAATAGGCCAAGTCCGGGAAAGAGGAGGTATCCCGTCTGGAAAATCCGGTAGGTATCGAAGCGCGAGAACCACGGAGCGGAGTAGATGCTGGTGCCGCCCGCGATGAGGTGGTTCGTGTTCCAGGCCAACACCCGCTGGTATTCGGGCTGGGCCACCCAGACGGCGGCGAGCCCTGCGAAGGCGATGGCGGTCACCAGCGGGAGCCAGCGCAGACGGGGAAAGCTGCCGGATGCCCGATATTGAAGGAACGTCCACAGGTTCGCGATGACCAGCAGCGGGAAGGCATAGACGATCCCCGCCTTAATGAAGAAGGCGGTGACGAACAGGGCCTGGCTCGCCACAAGCCACCCCGGATGTTCCTTGGCTTTTAGCAGGGTGTAGACCATCCATACGGCCCCCGCGTTGAGGGCGACCTCGAGGAGTCCGCTCCGCGCCACTTGCGAATAAAAGAGGTTGCTCGCTAATAACCAAGCGCCGACCGCGACCAGGGGCGCAGGCAACCCCTTGCGGGCGACGGCCAAGAACCCGACGAAGGCGATGACGCCGTAGATGACGCTGATGCAGCGCAGCACGGTGTAGGACACGCCAAAGAGGCGAAAGGCCCAGGCCAGCGGGTAGACCCACAGCGGCGACTGGACCCGCCAGAACTGG
>JBGCER010000415.1:0-19292 GCA_045106515.1 Myxococcota bacterium | reverse complement strand
GTAGGCGTGCCGAACATGGGCAGGGACTCGGCCGGCGGCGCACTGGCCGCTGCGGGCTCACCGATGCGGAACCGCCACTCGGACTTACCCATCCGGATCTGGTCGCCGTCTCCGAGCTGGGCGTTGGACACTCGGGCGCCGTTGACACGGGTGCCCGCAACGGACAGGTCCGCGACGAGCCACTGGCCGTTCACATGGCTGATTCTGCAGTGTTCAGGCTCGACCCCATCTCCGGGAATATGAAGGTCTACCCTGGAACCTGAACCCACTTGGAAGTCGGTGCCCAAGACCAGGCGTTGCCGACCGTCGGCGGTTTCTAGCCAAGCGCCAGCCGCATCTTCAACCTCGTGGCCTGGCACTTGAATCGGTCCCGTGTGCGGGGCTCCGTCCTCGGTGGCCAGGAGGTCGACCATGGCGAGGGTCGAGGGTAGGCGCTTGTTGATATTGGGATTTAAGGCTCCGTTAATGGCCGCGATGATTCGCGGGTCCATGCCCGGGTGCACCACCTCAGGCGGCACGTACTCGCCCTTTCGCACCGCCTCCAGAGTGCTCTCTTCATCGCCCGTTTCAAACGGGTGGGTGCCGCCGGTGGCAAGCTCGTAGAGCACGGTACCGAGGGCCCATACATCCCAGCGGGGGTCGGGCTTGCTGGTGCCTCTGGCTTGCTCTGGGCTCATATAGGCCGGCGTTCCGATCAGGCCCCCGTCACGGGTCGGCGGGCGGCCAGCGCGCAGGGAAGCAGCCGTGCCCATCCACGCTACGCCGAAGTCGGTGACGCGGGGGTACCAGTGGCCTGATGCGTCTCGGGACAGGAGCACATTCGCAGGTTTGAGGTCGCGGTGGACGACGCCCTCGTGGTGCACGTGGTGCACCGCGTCGAGCACGGGCAGAAAGATGCGGCGCACGAACCGGGCGGCCGGTGGGCTCTTCATCCGCGAGATGACCCGCTGGAGGTCGGGGCCTTCGACGTACTCCATCACCAGGCCGGCCACGCCGCGAACCGGGTCCACCACCGCGTCCGTCACCATCACGATGGCCGGGTGGCGCACTTGAGCCATGATCCGTCCCTCGGACAGGAAGCGCTTGCGGATCCGTTCCTTGCCCACGAATTCGGGCTCTAGCACCTTGAGCGCCATGGTCTGATCGAGGATCCGATGGCGTACCCGATAGACGCGCGCCATGCCGCCGCCACCGACGATGGCTTCGACGATGTAGTGGTCTAGGATGTCGCCAGGTTTCAACACGCTGGCAGTCTAACCCGAGATCTTCGCTCTCCGAGCGACTCTTCGCGCGACGCCCTCCACAACCCGTTCGAAGCCCTCGGCCGGTTTTGCGTCCTTGAGGGCGCGCTTGACGGCGTCATCGAAGGGCGTCCGCTGCATGCTCGGCACCCGCGGCCAATAGGCTTGGCCTGTGGCGAGCAAGTCTACCGTCAGGCCGTCGACCAGCTGTCGAGCCACCCTATACCGGGCCTGCGTCACAAACTGGAGCCAGAAACTGGAGAGTCGCGGAGTGAGTAGGGGTACGGGAACAATCACCGGCCGCATGCCAGCCTGAGCAGCGACGCGCTCCAAAATGGCCTGGGCCGTGAGAATTTCGGGCCCGGGAATGTCGAACACGTGAGAGCCGCTGACGGGATCGACGATCGCGTGGGCCAAGGCTTGAACCACGTCGTCGATAAACACGGGCTCGGTGCGGCTGCTGAGCCAGGCCGGGGCCACCATGATGGGAAGGCGCAGGGCCAGGTCTCGACAGATTCGCCAACTTTCGCCGCCGGCGCCGATGATCATGCTCGCGCGCAGCTCCACCGTGGACACGTCCGCGCCGCGCAAAGTCTTGCCGGTGTCGATGCGTGCGATCAAGTGTGGGGAGGCTCCATCCACCGGTTCTGGAGCCCCGAGATAGACAATTCTGGATACGCCCGCTGCGGAGGCGGCGGCCAATGTGCGTTGGGCGGCCTGCTGCTCCCGAGCGTGTAAGTCCGGGGCGTCGGAGGCGAGGCCGTGGACCAAATAGACAAGGGCGTCGCAGTCGTTGAGAGCGGGCCCGAGCGAGGCCTCATCGTCGAGATCGAGGCGGACCCAGGACCACTCGGGCCACTTCTGGGCGGCGGCTTCGGGGCGGCGACTCCCGCAGTGCACCCTGTGGCCTCGCTCTAAAAGAACGGGGACAAGCTTTGTTCCAACGAAACCAGACGCTCCGGCAATGACGACATTCATGAGCGACTCTGAACGGCGAGGCGGATCCGTTCGATGGCGTCTCGGCTGAAGCGCCGCTGAATCGCGCGGCCAACCGGACCTGCCATGCGGACCAAAAAGTGGCGGGGACGCGAGAATTTTTGAAGTCCAAACCAGACTTCGTCCGTACTGCGGTCCCATCGGGCCAAGAACAGCTCCTCGCCGGCGACGGCATGGCCGGGCAACGTGCCGTAGGCGAAGCCGAAGCGCTCTTCGGCGGGGTCGACGTCATCGACCATGTAGACCACCCGGCAGCTGTTGACGATCCACAGCCCGAGCTGGTGCGATGAGAAGGTCACCATCTTTTCGGGTTCGGGGGGACCGTCCGGGTCCACCAGGTGGACCCACGGCAGGTCGAACATGGTCCAAGCGCGGATGGCCTCTTTCACCCGTTCGAAGTCTTCCTTCCCCGATCCGACCACCGCTTCTTGCTCGTCGGTGGCCCATCCCTCAGGGCCGCCTTCCCGCGTTGAGCCCACATCGGGGTAGCTGAAGTCCGCTCCCTCATCGCTGGACGCCAAGGCGCGCATGGTCTGATCCGTGGGACGGAAGAGCCGAAACGTGGGGCTGGTGAGAGTCTGGGCCGGCGATGTGCCGTTCATCTGGCGCTCCGTTGCGTCCAACCTAGGCCCCGCACTTGCCAGCGGCCAGGACGTGCGCACTACCGGAACTGCGTTTGGATTCCGATGCCCTCCTTGACCTCAAGCGTGCTTGGGCAGTACGCTAAATAAAGCATTTCCCAGGAGTGATTCGTGGCGAAGAAGGGCTTTAACCCTCCAACGACTCGAACATTTGCGGTGGTTGGCCACCGGTCCGCCGGCAAGACATCGCTCGGTGATTTACTCCTTCAAAGCTCCGGGGTGACCCGCTCCGTGGGGCGTGTTGATGACGGCTCATCCCTCCTCGATCACTCGGTCGAATCGCGGCGCAAGCGCCAAACGCTCGAAGTGGGCCATGCGTGGATGGAGTGGAATGACCATCTGCTGAACTTGGTGGACCTTCCCGGCGCCCAGGACCTGCACCTGGACACGCTGCGCGCCCTCCGGCTGGTGGATGGCTTCGTCTTGGCCGTGGCCGCCAACGACGGTCTCGGGCAACTCGGACAGCAGATCTTGGAGGAGGTGGACGAGTCCAAGAAGCCTGGCATCGCCGTCGTTCACAAAGCCGACCGGCCCCATCGCTTCTCGGACGTGCTCGACGAGATCGCGGCAGGTACGGGCCGCAAGGTGCTCGCGCTGCAGCTTCCCTTCGAGGATGACGAGGGGCGGTTCGCCGGCCTCATCGATCTGGCGTCGCAGCGGGCCTATCGCTACGATCCCGACGGAACGGGAGCCTACTCGCCGGAGCCTCTGCCCCTTCGCTTGAAAGAGCGTGCGGCTGCGGCGTGGGAGCGGGTCGTCGAGGCGGTAGCATTGGCCGACGAAGACCTCTTGGAGCGCTACCTGGAGTTCTTGGAGCTCCCCCGCGAAGACGTGCTGCGCGGCCTCGCCGAAGGCGTGCGCGCTGGCGTATTCTTGCCCGTCTTGCTGACGTCCACCACGGCGGCCGTCGGCGCCGAGCCCCTGCTAGACGCCCTTGTCGAGCTTCTTCCTGCGCCGTCGCGCCCGCGGGCCTTCGGCCCAGATGATGGGTCCTTTGTGGCGTCGGTCCTGTCGACGAGCATCGACGCGGAAGGCCGTCCCTATTCGTTGATCCGGGTCTGGACCGGCGATGCCGATCGAGGCGGAACTTGGACAACGGGCGAAAGTGGGAGTCAGAACAAGGTTCGCAAGCTGTTCGCGGTGCGCGGACCTCGGCGGGCGGTGGCGCACACGACCACCGCAGGCGCCATCCTCGCAACCTGGGATCTACTCTCGGCAAAGCCAGGGGAGACGCTCACTCACGGCGAGCGGTTGGCGCTGCCACAGCCGGCCCTACCCCCGGTGATGGTTCGACGGGTCCTCTCGCCAACCCGCGTGTCGGATCCCGAACGCCTCGAACGGGCGCTGCCCATTCTATTGGCGATGGACCCAGCCCTTCAGTTCGAACGCGATGCATTGGGCGGTGAGCCGCTCTTGGGCGCTCGCACCGAAGGCCAGCTCTCCCGCGCCACGCGGTGGCTCCGCGAAAGAATGGGCGTCAAGGTGCAGCTCCAGCTTCCCCGCGTGTCGTACCGAGAAGCGCCACTGCAAGGGTTGACGGGGATTGAAGGCGTGCATCGGCGTGAGAGCGCGGCTGGGCTCGTCGAAGAATATGGGCGCTGCTCGGTGGATCTCAACCCCGATGCCGACAGCAGCGGCATCGCCGTGGATTTAGCGTGCGCAGACGATGACCTGCCGCGGCGGTTTCAAGGCGCAGTCGCCGAGGGCGCCCGAGACGCCGGTCAGGCGGGGCCGCTCGCGGGATATCCGATTGTGGGTGCGCGAATAACCTGCACAAAAGGGGACTATGACATTCTTTGCAGCACTGCGGATCACGTGGCGCGGGCTGCGAAACAGGCGGTGCTGTGGGCGCTGGCGGAGTCCGGCACGCGGCTGCTTGAGCCCTGGATGCAGGTGACGATTCACGCACCGGCGGATTCGGTCGGCGCGGTCCTGCAAGACGTCACCGGTCACCGCGGTCGCATCGTCGATGTTCGGGTCGAGCGCCAAGCGGTGGTCGTGGCTCAGTGTCCCGAGCGGGAGACCCGCACCCTCGTCGGGCGCTTGGGGGCGTTAACAGCGGGCAGAGCTTGGTTTACGTCGGAGCACAGCCACTATGATGTGCTGCCGGAGCCGCTGGTGGCCGAGGCTAAGCGCACGTCGCCAAGGCCGCCGCCCACGCTCGTACGGCCTGTGCCGCAGCTCGGCGAAGTGGGTGCCTGAGCCACGCACGGTTAGTCCATCGTGCGGCAGGCTGTGCTTGTCGAGAGGTGACTTATCGTAGCAGAGCCCCTAGAGCTCATTGTGCAGGACAATCGCCAGTTACGCGAGCTGGTTGGTGAGTTTGGCGCACATCTGAAGCTTGTTGAGTCACACTTTGATGTGCCCGTTTCTCAGCGGGGAAGCACCCTTTCTGTCGGGCCAGGGGACGGCTCCCAAGGCGCGCTGCAAGCTCTGCGACAGCTCTTGAGTCTGGTGGCATCAGGGCACGCGCTCCACGCCTCTGATGTGGAGCAGTCCTTGCGCATCTTGGGCGGACAACCTGGCGCAGACCTGTCGTCCTACTTCGATGACACCGTGGCGGTCACCGCCTCGGGTCGCACGATTTCGCCACGCACCCAAGGGCAGCAGCGGTACCTGCACACGCTCCGTGGCAACGACGTCACCTTTGGGGTGGGGCCCGCCGGAACCGGCAAGACCTATCTGGCGGTCGGCGTCGCGGTGTCCGCGCTGCTTCGAGGCGATGTGAAGCGGATCGTCTTGACTCGGCCGGCGGTAGAGGCAGGCGAAAAGTTGGGCTTCCTTCCCGGAGATCTCAACGAGAAGGTCGATCCCTATCTGCGACCACTCTACGACGCGCTCTACGACATGCTCTCGCCGGAGCGCACCGCGCGGCTCCTTGAAAAGCAAGTGATCGAGGTCGCTCCGCTCGCGTTCATGCGGGGTCGCACGCTGGCCGAAGCCTATGTGATCCTCGACGAGGGGCAGAACACGACCGTTGCCCAGATGAAGATGTTCCTCACGCGCCTCGGTGACAAGGGCCGCATGATCATCACAGGCGACGACACCCAGGTGGACCTGCCTCGGGGCGCTAGGAGTGGGTTGGCCCACGCTTTGACGGTGCTAGACGGCGTTCCTGGTGTGGGCATTGTGCGGCTCACCGCATCCGATGTGGTGCGTCATCCCATGGTGGGACGGATCGTTCGAGCCTATGAGCTGGACTCAAACCGCGCCGCTGGCGAAGAAGCGGCTCGTCTGCGCGCAGATGGGCCTAAGCGGGGGCGCTCGTGAGGGGGCTGGCTCGGGTCTGGCAGCTGCTGGGCATCAAGAGCGGCGACGCGGTGCGCGTGGTGCTGTTGGCCTTGGTCTGCGTGGGCATCGGACTGCTGGTTGTGGACTATGGAGGCGGCTCTTCCGAGCCACTAGAAGTTGGAGACGTGGCCTCGCGGACTGTCAAAGCACCCAGGTCATACCCTTATAATGACGAGACTCAGCGCGCGATTCGCCAGTCGGCTGCTCGGGCGGCGGTGCACCCGGTCTACGAGCATCAGTCCGACCTTGTCGGCGCGCAAACCAATGCGATTCGTCGGGCCTTTGTGGCCGCTCGCGAGGACCTTGGACTTCCGCGCAACCCGAACGTGGAGCCAACGCCGCTGTCGCCCGAAGCGCGCGCCGCCGTTCGTGAGGTCTTCCAGCAAAAGCTCGGAGTGGCCATCCAGGACCGCGACCTAGACGTACTGATCGACGCTGACATGCCGCAAGAGGCCGCCGAGCGCATGGTGACGCTGTTGCGCCAGACGGTGGTGGGGCTGATCGTCGCGGACCGGGCCGATCTGCCCGATGGCCGTGTGCCCATGACCGTGGTCGAGTCCAATGACGAAGGCACCACAGAGCGGGTCGTAGGGGACTACGAAGCCGTGCGTGTGCCGGAGGAGATCCGGCGCGAGATCGACGTGCGAGCCGCCATGTCCCCAGTCTCCGCGGGATGGGCCGGGTCGGCCCAGCGCATCGCTCGCGCTCTGGTGGAGCCCAACTTGTTGGCGCGTCCCGCCGAGACGTCGGCCCGTCGTGAGGCGGCCGCTGCCGCCGTCGCTCCGGTGCAGGTGTTCGTCAAACGAGGCACCGTGCTGTTCCGCGACGGCGAAGAGCTCGATGAGCAGCAGATTTTGCGGTACCGCGCCATGTCCAACACCCGTGGCAATGTGTTGTGGCTCCAAGTGCTCAGCGTCGTCTTCTTTGCGGCGCTACTGGTGTTTGGGCTGGTTCAGTTTGCGTCGACCAACCTTCGAGGGTTCAGCCTGAGCGTCCGCGACGTCGCGGCCGCCGGCGTTTTGGTGTTGCTGACCACGGTGCTGACGCGGGCTGGCGTGGGCCTGTCCGGGCTCGTCGCGACGCTCGTTGGCTATGATTGCGCGCCCAGCAGCGTTTGGTTCGCAATTCCGGTTGCGGCAGCGCCCATGCTCATGCGTCTGCTGGTCGGCGTGAATTGGGCCTTGCTGACGTCGGTCGTGGTGGCTGCGGTCTGCGGGCTGATGATGGACCTAGACGCGCTGATGGTGCTCTTCGTCTTCTTCTCCGGTGTGGTGGCGACCGGTTCGGTGCACCAAACCCGAGAGCGGCTGAGCGTCTTACGAGCGGGCCTCGTGGTCGGCGTGGCGAACGCGGCGATGGCGCTGCTGATCCATTTCCTGGGCTTCTACTCCGGAGAGGGGGAGTTGCTCGGCTCGGTCAGCCTCCTGCCCGTGTGGTCTATGGCGTTCGCCTTCCTCGGCGGCTTGGTCGGTAGCTTCTTGGTGCTGGGCCTGATGCCCGTGTTCGAGAGCGCTGGTTTCGTGACGGACTACCGGCTCATGGAGCTCGCCAACCTCAACCATCCGCTGATGCGGCAGCTCATGCTGCGCGCCCCCGGCAGCTACCACCACTCGGTGGTGGTGGGATCCCTCGCCGAGGCCGCATGCGAGGAGATCGGCGCCAATGCGCTCCAGACCCGCGTCGCGGCCTACTTCCACGACATTGGAAAGTCGCTCAAGCCGCAGTATTATGTGGAAAATCAAGGTTCAGGCGGCAATAAGCACGTGGGGCTGGACCCGTATACCTCGGCAGCCATCATCGTCAGCCACGTGACCGATGGCGCGGACCTGGCTCGGCAACATCGACTTCCTAAGCCCTGTATCGACAATATCTACATGCACCACGGCACCGGGTTGCTGCAGTATTTCTACGCTCGAGCGGTCGACATGGCCGGCGGCGATGAGAGTGCTGTCGACGAGGCGGCCTTCCGCTACCCCGGTCCGCGTCCAGACAGCAAAGAGTCGGGCATCTTGATGCTGGCGGACAAGGTCGAAGCGGCCACGCGCACCATCGCCGAGCCCAATGAAGACAAGTTCCGCTCTATGATTCACGCGATTATCAACTCGGTGATGGCCGACAATCAGTTTGAGGACTGCCCGCTGACCTTCAAGGAGCTCTACACCATCTCCGACGCGTTCGTCGGCGTGCTGATGGGCATTCACCACCAGCGGATCGAGTATCCGCAGACGGCCCACCTGACCGCCTCCCGCAAGGATGTGCCCCCTCCGCCCCGCCAGAACCGGCCGGATATCATCACGCTGGAAATGCCTTCGGAGGCCCAGCGTCGCCAAGTCGCGCCAATGACCCACACGCCCCAGCAACCACAAGCCCGTGTCGACGTCGATGCGCCCACCGCCGGCGACTACGAATCGGTGGAGCATCTGCCAGGCTCCGAGCCCAAGGCCTGATGCCCGTCGCGCTATCGGTCGCCCCTGGTCTGGTCCTGCGGCCATCGGTCGATCTTGGAGCGCTTGAGCGGGACGCGGCTCGCCTCGTCTCGACCTTCGATACCGAGTTGGAGCTGTCCGTTCATCTTTGCGATGATGCGGAAATTCAGTCTTTGAATCAGCAGTATCGGGGCAAAGATGCGCCGACGGACGTGCTGTCTTTTCCCCAGGAGGCTCCGCTTCTAGGCGACGTGGTCATCAGCGTGGACACGGCGGCCCGTCAGGCGTCGGATCGAGCGCACGACGTGGCCGTTGAGCTTCGGGTGCTCTTGGTCCACGGCCTGTGCCATTTGCTGGGCCACGACCACCACGAGCCTGGGCAGGCCGAGCGCATGCGCATCGCCGAGCAAAAGTTCCTAGGCTTGCTCTACCCCGATGCGCAGGTGGTGGGGTTGGTGGGGCTGGCTCGCTAGGGACGCGTTACCCCCCGGCGCCTGGAGCTACCCCATGTTCGATGAGATCACTGCGGTCCTCAATCCCCTGTCGGAGCGTGTCGATGCGCTTTGGGGGCACCTTTGACATCGGTGGCAAACAGCGCCGCGTAGATGACCTCGAACAGCAGTCCGCCATGCCGGGCTTCTGGGATGATCCGAACAAAGCGCAGCAAATCCTGAAAGAGAAGGGGCTGGTTGAGCGGGTCGTCAAAGACTTCGACGCCTTGGCGGAGCTGCGCGATGACATCGCCACCTTGTTGGAGCTCGCCGTCGAGATGGAAGACGCGGAGACGGCTGCAGAAGCCAAGCAGAAGATTGGCGACCTCGATGATGCCGTGCGTGACCTAGAGACGCGCCGACTGCTCTCTGAAGAGCAGGACCCGATGGACGCCATCGTCGAATTCAACCCTGGAGCTGGGGGCATCGACGCCGCGGACTGGGCAGAGATGCTGTTTCGCATGATCTCCCGATGGGCTGAGCGCCGCGGATTTAAGACCGAGATCCTTGAGTATAGCGCCGGCGACGAGGCGGGAATCAAGTCGGCCACGATGGCCGTTCGAGGCCCCTACGCCTTTGGCTATCTTCAGTCGGAAATCGGCGTTCATCGATTGGTTCGGATCTCTCCCTTCGACCAACAAGCGAGGCGCCACACCGCCTTCGCAGCCGTAGGCGCCTACCCCGAGATCGACGACACCATCGAGATCGACATCAACCCGGCTGACGTCCGCATGGAGACCATGCGGGCCGGTGGCGCCGGTGGCCAGCACGTCAACACGACGGACTCCGTGGTGCGGCTCATCCACGAGCCATCGGGCGTTGTGGTGAAGTGCTCCGCGGAGCGCAGCCAGCATAAAAATCGCGACAAAGCTATGAAAATGCTGCGTGCTCGGCTGTATCAGCTCGAGATCGACAAGCGGCTCGAAGCGCAAGACGAGCTGAACGCAGCCAAGAAGCGAATCGACTTCGGCAGCCAGATCCGCAGCTATGTTTTGCAGCCTTACCAACAGGCCAAAGATCTGCGAACCGGTCACACTCAGTCCTCCCTGGACAAAGTCCTGGACGGAGAGATCGACGGATTCATGGAGGCGTGGCTCGCAGCGCGCGCCGACGGCAGGCTCGGGGAGCCGGTCGAGGTCTCGTAGGGCGTGTGTGAACCTGTGCGTTCTCACGGCGGACTAGGCTCGGTCATGTTAGACGCGCCCGACCCGGAGGAACTTATGCAACGAGTGGCGCTTGCTTTGCTGACCCTGCCCCTGCTGTTGGCAGCGTGCACAGGGGATGATGACACCGGGACCGCCGTTGATCCGATCACCACCGGATCGATCACGGCAGATGACTTCGAACGCAGCGGATTGGTCGAGACCTACGGGGCCTTCGGGTTCGCCACAAACGGCGTTGGCGTTGTGTTTTTGTCGCCGAACGTGGACTCCACCTGCGACTCGGTGACCGAGTATTTGAACAAAGGTGGCGACTACAATCCCATCGATGTTCTCACCCCTGGATCGTGTTCGATCACGGTGCGGTTTGGCTATGACGACCAGCAGGGAATGGACGGCGTGGTGCATACCCAAGCGGATGTCGGCACCTTGGTCAACGTGAACTGCGCCATGGGCGACGGCGCCTTCGAGCTCGTCGGCAGTGGCCGGGACCGGGGCTACCAGTATGTGGGCGATGATGGCTGGTGGTGGCAGGGCAATGCCAAGACCTTCTCATTCACCACCACCGCCGGCACCGATGACAACACGCCCGATTTGGTCTTGGACCTGGGCGAAGACTTCAGTGGTCAGTTCATCTACGAAGACCTCACCCCTGACCCGGCCACAGGGACGGTATCAGGCACGGTCAAGGTCACGCGTTGTCAGGGGCTCACACAGACGCCTCCCTGGAACTAGACATTGCAAGGTGATCTTCAAGAAGAGGGGCCGAACGGGGCCGCGGGTCCAGTCTCGCGTTTGCGTTGGTACCCGGAACGGGGCTTTGAGCTCGACCTGAACGGGGCTGTCGGTGAGATCACCTTCACCCTCGTCTCTGTGCCTGTGCCTGCCGACGGAACCGATGAACTTCGCGCGGGGCCGCTGGAGCTCGACAAGCTCGAGATCTTGTTCAAGGCGCAAGTGGACGTGGGCGGTGCTCCCGGGCAACTCGCCGAGGCCAGCATCCGCTTCGAGCCCGGGGCGAACGGCGAACAAGTCATCTTGACGGCGTTGGTCGAAGATGCCGAGAGCGGAGAGACCACGCCCATTGAGGTTTCGGTGGACGTCACTGTTCCCAATGACGCCCCCACAGTCGGCGGTCCTCGCCCCAAGCCCGCCGATGAAGCGGACCTCGATTGGGATGACGACGACACCTTCGAGGCGATGTTCAAGGATCCACTCACCCAAGAGGACCCGCTGCCGTTGGCGGGTCGGGCCGGGATGGACTTCGACGAAGACGACCAAGACTTCTTGGGCGGAGGCGGAACCGGCCAGGGCGGGCCAGAGGTCTCGGAAGCGGCTTACGATCGCCTGTTCAAGGCGATCCTATCGCCGGACTCCGGTCCTGAAGACACCGAGTCGGTGTTGAAAGCGACCGCCGAGCCCACGCCGGCGGCGCCCGCAGCCCCAGAGCCCGAAGCGTCGGCTATGCCGTCCTCGGGCCACGCCAGTCTGCTGGCGGCACTTCTGGGCGGCGGCGACGCGACCATCGAGAGCTCCGCGATTGGCGATGATCCTGCCGACGCACGAGGCTTGCTCGAATTTTTGGTGGAGCGCGAAGAGCTGGAGCTAGAGCCGGATCACACCGTCGACGAACTGGTCGCGGGCGCGGCGCCGATCCTCGCTTCACCCAAACCGCCCTCGGCTCGGGCAGCGGCTCTGTCCGAGTGGCTCTTCGAGCAAGACGCGGTGGCCGAGCTGTACGTCGACGATGACTCGCTCGCTAGCCTGATCGAACAGTGGTAGCGCACATACGGATGGGATGACATGTTTGAGTTTGACGCCAAGTTTCAGGCGAAGCTCGCCGAGATGCGAGCCGCCGGAGTGCAGCCGTACCCGACGGCTGAAGGGATGCGGGCCACCCACATCTCTACGGACCTGCACGAGCGGTACCTAGACGTCGAAGATCCCACCACGGTGGCCGAGTCTGTCGATGTGAGCCTCACCGGCAGGGTGATGTTCCGAAACCGGATGGGTAAGCTGCTCTTTCTTCGGATCCAAGACAGCGGGGAAGACCGGATCGAGGCCACCAATGCCGATGGTGAGCCCGAGCGCCTGGGTGGGCGCATTCAGGTGATGATCCGCAAGAACGACGTGGGCGAAGACGCATACGAAGTTCTTAAGAAGCTGGATATCGGTGATTTCGTCTACGTTCGAGGCAAGGTCGTGCGCACGCGGACCGGCGAGTTGACGCTCGCAGCCTCGGAGGCCCGGCTCGCCAGTAAGATCATCTCTCCGTTCCCTGACCGGTTCCACTCGGTGACGGACCAAGAGACGCGCCACCGGCAACGGTATGTCGACCTGTTCATGAACTCGGAAGTTCGCCGGACGTTCCGGCTTCGCTCCAAGATTATTCGCCACATTCGCAGCTTTTTCGAAGGTCGAGACTTCATGGAGGTCGAGACGCCCATGATGCAGGCCATCGCCGGGGGAGCGGCGGCGCGGCCCTTCGAGACCCACCACAACGCGTTGGACATCGGTCTCTTCTTGCGGGTGGCCCCGGAGCTGTACCTGAAGCGGCTCGTGGTGGGCGGCTTTGAACGGGTCTTTGAGCTCAACCGGAATTTCCGGAACGAGGGGATCAGCCTCAAGCACAATCCCGAGTTCACCATGCTTGAGTTCTACATGGCCTGGGCCACGTATACCGAGCTCATGGACCTCACCGAGACCTTGCTGGTGGAGCTCGCCCGCGATGTCGTCGGGCAGATGCAGGTTCAGCTCGGAGCGCATCTCATCGACTTCTCGCCGCCGTATCGACGGGCGCCCATGGGCGACTTGATCGTGGAGCATGCCGGCATCGACGCGAGTAGCCTGCGTGATCCCCAGGCCCTCGAAGCCTTCTGGCGCAAGAACCAAGACGTCGCCGAAGACGAGACGCTTCCCAAGACCTGGGGCAAGTGGTGGGAGGTGTACTTCGACGCCTACGTGGAAGATCAGTTGGTCGACCCCACCTTTGTGACCCAGTTCCCCGCCGAGATCAGCCCGCTCGCTCGACGCAATGACGACGACCCTGAGCTCACGGATCGGTTCGAGTTGGTGATCGGCACCTGGGAGATCGCCAATGCGTTTACCGAACTCAACGACCCGGTGGACCAGGCCGGTCGCTTCGAACAGCAGGCCAAAGCCAAGGCGGACGGCGATGAAGAGGCTTCGTTCTTCGATCATGACTACGTTCGTGCGTTGACCTACGCCATGCCGCCCACAGCGGGCCAAGGGATTGGGATCGACCGCCTCGTCATGCTGCTCACGGGCAATACCAGCATTCGAGAAGTGATCTTGTTCCCGACGCTGCGCCCGGGGCGCGTCTCTGGCTCGGCCGAGTAGGGCTGGGCGACGACGCTCGGTCGCAGGCTGTGACAGTCCCGGACAGATTCCGTCCGGCAGTTTGGTGCAGGATCGTCCAGCGGTCGCCGTAGAAGGTGGGCGCGTTAGGGGCCCGTCGCCACGGCCCATGGCAGCCCCTGGAGCGCAATGTCGACCCAAATCCCAGCCGCAGAGACGCCCGATGGCGTTGACGGCTCGCCAGAGTCTGGCGCGGGTCTGCAATTCGCGAACCTGCCGCCAATCCGCTCCGGAGTGCCGTTTGCAGCGGAGTTTTGGATCGCGGTTCGCCACCTGATGTCCCGCAAATCCGACGCCATGATCTCCATCGTGGCGGTTCTCGCGGTGGTGGGCGTGGTGGCGTCGGTCGCCTTGGTCAACATGGTGACTTCGGTGATGACCGGCTTTGAAGTCGACTTACGCGACAAGATTTTGGGGGCCAACGCCCACGTTGTGGTGTTGGGTCAGTCCGGCCAAGTGCTGGGGGCTGACACCATCGTCGATGCCGCTGAGCAAATGCCCGAGGTGTCCGGGGCAGCGGCCTTCGTCTACACCGAGGTCATTCTTCGCTCGGCCAAGACCAATAAATACGCGGGGGTCATCCTCAAGGGCATCGATCCCGAGCGCACCGACCGGGTCACGTCCCTAGTAGATGACCTGCTCGTGGCGCCCGGTGGCACGCTGACGAAGCCCGAAGAGCGCATCTCGGTGTTCCGAGCCATGGCGGAGGCCACCCCTGGCCCGTCCATGCCCGACGTGCTGGCCTTGGCCATGGTCGAGTCTGCCAAAGAAACCGGTTCCGACTCGGATGGAACGGACCTGCTGGCCACGCCGCTAGAGTTCGAGCCTGTCGCGTCCAGCGCTTCGGGCAAGCCCCTGCCGGGCATCATGATCGGCATCGAGCTGGCTCGCACCCTTGGGGTCGGGCCGGGATCGGATCTGCAGTTGATGGACCCCTTTGGGGGGGCGCCTGGCCCTATGGGCATGCCCGCACCTCGGGTGCGGCCGGTGCGGGTCGCAGCGGTCTACGAGTCCGGCATGTACGAGTACGACAATAAGTGGACGTACATGGCCAACGCAGATGTGCAGGACTTCATGCGCATGGGCGACGCGGTCACGGGCGTCGAAATCGGCGTCCGCGACATCTACGCCGCGCCTGCGGTCGCTTCGGCCTTGAGCACCTCGGTGGGCGAGGCCTATTACTCCCGCAACTGGCAGCAGATGAACCAAGGCCTGTTCGAGGCGCTGCAGCTCGAAAAGACCGTGAGCAGCATGGTGTTGTTCAGCACGGTCATGATCGCAGCCTTGCTCATCGTCTGTGTTCTCACCATGATGGTGCTCACCAAGGGCAGGGAGATCGCCATTCTTCGGGCCATGGGTGCGAGCCGGTGGGGCATCCTGCGCGTCTTCGTCATCGAAGGCATGCTCATCGGGTTGGTCGGCGCGTTCGGTGGGACTGCGTTGGGCATGTCCGGGTGTTGGCTGCTCTACGAGTACGGATGGCCCCTGGACACCGACGTCTACTTCTTGAACACCCTGCCTGTCGTGATCGACCCGTGGAACGTGGCAGGCATCGCAGTTGGTGCCGTAATTACCTGCTTCGTAGCCACGCTTTACCCGGCGGTGTCGGCGGCGCTCATGGAGCCTGTCGAAGGCCTGAGGTTCGAGTGATGAACATCGCTTCGGTCAGGACTGCCGTCGAGAATAGCGACCAGCGCGCCGTCTCGGTCCACGCCACGGGTCTGTCCAAGGTCTATGTGAAGGGCGGCAAGGTCATCCGCGTGCTCGATAAGGCAGATCTGCACTTGAAAGCGGGGGAGCGGGTCAGCATCGTCGGGCCCTCTGGATGTGGAAAGAGCACCTTTCTGCACCTGCTGGGGCTGCTGGACCGGCCGTCCCTCGGCACACTGCGCTTTGGCGATGTGGACGTCACACGCGCGCCAGAGACGGTGCTGCACCGGATCCGCAACCGGGACGTCGGCTTCGTCTTCCAGTCGCACATGCTGCTGCCAGAACACACGGCTCTCAGCAATGTGATGATGCCCGCCCGCTTGGGGGGAGCGTCCACTCGGCAAGCGGCGGCTCGGGCCACTGCGCTGCTCGGTGCCGTGGGCCTAGGCGGTCGCCTGAATCACCGGCCCGGTGAGCTGTCGGGTGGCGAACAGCAGCGGGTCGCCATCGCGCGGGCCATGGTGATGGGACCGGGATTGATTCTGGCCGATGAACCCACAGGCAATTTGGACCCGAGCACCGCGGGTGGCGTGTTCGAGTTGTTGTTGGACCTCCATCGACAGCTCGGATGTACGTTGGTTGTGGTCACCCACTCCATGGAGCTATCCGCACGCTTCCCGCGTCGGTTAAGCCTCATTGATGGTCGCTTTATAGAGGATGCTCCATGAGCCGATGGCTGCCAATGAGCGCACTAAACCCCTGGATGCGCATGCTGCGCCTGGGGTGCTTCATCGTCGCCACCGGCGTCTGCGTTGGGGCGGTCGGCTCGCTCCCCACAGTCGCCGAGGCCGCTCCTGTGGGACAAGCCAAAGGCACCGTGACCCGGGTCAAGGTCGAAGGAAACGCTCGGATTGAAGAGGCCACCGTCTTGGCGGTTCTCAACCTTCGCCGAGGCGATACCCTCACCCGTACCCGCGCCCGCCAGATCGTCAAAGCCGTCTATGGAACCGGCTTCTTTGACGATGTTCAGATCCTCACCGAGCCCGACGGAGACGGTGTGCGCGTGATCGTGCGCGTCGACGAAAAGCCGGCGGTCCGCGATGTGCGGGTGGTGGGCAATAAGAAGCTGAACGAGGAAGATGTGCGCGAGGTGCTCGACATCCGCAGCTTCACCGTTCTCAATGACGCCGAAGTCAAAAAGAACGTGGACCGGATCCGCGAGCTGTATGTCGAAAAGGGCTACTACCTGGTCGACGTGGACTCCGAGGTCGTGTTCGTCGAAGACGACCAAGTGGAATTGACCTTTCGCATCCTTGAGAACCGCAAGGTCGTGGTGCAAAAGGTGGAGTTCTCGGGCAATGAGAACGTCCCGGCCTCCAAGTTCAAGCGTTTCCTCCAGGTCAAGCCCGGCGGCGTGCTGCCATGGCTGACGTCTTCCGGCACATTCCAGCGTGAAAAGCTGGATATGGACCGTGAGGCGCTTCGTTATGTGCTGTGGGAAGAGGGCTACCTCGACTCCCAGGTCAAGCCTCCCAAGGTGTTCTTGTCTCCGGACAAGCGGTACATCTACGTCAACTTCCAGATCGATGAAGGGCAGCGCTACGACATTGGCTACGTGGCGTTGGACGGCGACTTTGTGCCCGAAGAGGGCCTGACCGAAGATGTGGTTCGACGCATCATCGATGGCACGCCGGTCAATGTCATCCAAGAAGAGCAGTGGCGCGAAGCGCATGATCGGCCGCCCCGGTTGCAGCTACTGCGGGCCCGCGGACCGCGTCTGCAACGCGGCGAGCCGTTCAAAGCATCCACGATGCAGCAGGTGTCTGGCGCCATCGAGTCGCTCTACCAGGACCAAGGCTACGCGTTCGTGAACGTGACGCCTATGCCGTACCCAAACCCGCGCACGGGTCAGGCGGACATCGTCTTCCGCATCGAGACGGGTAGCAAATACCGCATCGGCAAGATCAACATCACCGGAAACGACCCCACCTTCGACAAGGTCATCCGACGTGAGATCCTCGTCGACGAAGGCGATATCTATCGCGGCGGCCGAATGGCCGCCTCAAAGGCACGCATCCAGCGGCTTGGGTTCTTCGAAACCGTCGAGGTGAGCAACCCGCGCGGCGCCGGCGAAGACATCCTCGATGTCAACATCCAGGTCGCCGAGCAGCCCACGGGTAGCTTTAGTCTGGGGCTCGGGTTCTCGAACCTCGAGTCGTTCGTGCTCACGGGCAGCATCTCCAAGAACAACTTCTTGGGGCTCGGCTACATCATGAGCGCGTCCATCAACTACTCGCGGATCCGCCAGCAGTTCCAGCTCCAGTTCTTTGATCCCTACTTCCTCGACTATCGATGGACGATGCGGGTCAACGCTTACAATGTGAACCAGAACTTCGTGCAGGGCTTGGATGAGTACCAGCGCGGTGGTTCCGTCGAGCTGGGCCACTACCTCGACAAGCGCGACGAGTTCCGGCTCGCCTTCCAGTACACCTTCGAGGATGTGGGCTTGAGCTCCCTCGACACGTACCGGCAACAGTTGCTCGGCGGCAATCTCTACCGAAACGGGCTCACGTCGACCATCGGTGTCAACGTGAACATGGACAAGCGAAATAACCGCATTCGTCCTACCAAAGGCACCTTCGCGAGCGCCTCGGCGAATCTGTCTGGCGGCTTCAGATTGGGCGACGATCAAGTGCTGAACCTGCTCGGTGGTCGCTTCAAGTTCTGGGAAGTGAAGGGCAATTTCCGCTACTACCAGCCCCTGATCAAAGACACGGACTGGTTGGTCTTCCGACTCAACACGACCCTTGGCTACGTGCGGTCCACCGATGGAAATGTCATCCCGTTCATCCATCGTTACCGAGCCGGCGGCATCAACTCCGTGCGCGGCTACCAGTGGTTCAGCCTAGGGCCCACGATTCGCGGCCTTGGCACCGACGACCCCAGCTCGGGTGACCAGAGCTTCCCCGTCGGCGGCACGCAGACCTGGATCAACAACCTGGAGCTGGAGAGTCCCATCGTTCGCGCCGCGGGCATCTCCGGCGTGGTGTTCTTCGACGCGGGCAACGCCTTCGGAGACCCGTGGGGCAATGGCTTCATCGACCCGACCAAGCTGCGGTTTGCGTTTGGCGCGGGCATCCGCTGGCTGTCGCCCATCGGGCCGTTGCGCTTCGAGTACGGCATCCCGATCAAGCCGCGTGACGGCGAGAAGAAGTCGGTGTTCGACTTCTCGATCGGCAGCTTCTTCTAGGAATACGGAGGCCCAATGGAACGCGTGCAAGGTATTGGCGGAATCTTCTTCAAGGCCGCCGACCCCAAGGCTTTAGGGGCTTGGTACAAGGCGAACTTGGGTCTCGATATCGAGTCTTGGGGTGGTTCGGTCATCCGCTGGGCGGACCAAGCCGACGCGGCCAACGCCTACTCGGTGTGGTCGCCTTTCGCGGAGGACACCAAGTACTTCGAGCCGTCTAAGTCGTCGTTCATGATCAACTTCCGGGTCCGCGATCTAGACGCCATGCTCGCACAGCTCCGGGCCGCCGGGTGCGATGTGCAAGACGGCCTCGAAGACTCTGAGCAGGGTCGGTTCGGTTGGGTCGTCGACCCAGAGGGCAACAAGATCGAGCTCTGGCAGCCCCCGGAAGGCGCGTAGGGTGCGGGTTCGGAAGCCTATGGGGCTGTTGTGGGTTGTGTCGTCAATCGTGGCCGGCTAGTTCGGCGCCATCGTCCTACGGAGGGCTAATGCTCCGCTTGTGTGTCCTCGTCATCTCTCTTGGTCTCACCCTGCCTGCCATGGCGGGCGGCATCGCCTACGTCGACTTCCAGTCCGCGGTCAACGACTCGACCAAGGGTCAGAGCGCGCAAAAGCGTCTGGAGCAGATGTACGCGGCACGCAAGGTTGAGGTCGACAAGCAGAAGGCTCAACTGGAAAAGGCGTTGACGCAATATGAGCAGCAAAAGCTTATTCTGACGGACCAAGCGCGGGCCCAGGCCGAGCAGACGCTGATGATGCAGCAGCAGC
>JBGCER010000414.1:0-7473 GCA_045106515.1 Myxococcota bacterium | reverse complement strand
CTTGAGCCAGTCCACCGCTTGCTGTGCATAGTCGGCGAGCGTGTCCCACCAGCTGGGGTCTTCCGCCTCTTTCTCGGCGTCATCGGCGCTCTTTTCGGCATCAGATAGGGCGGAGGCCGCCTCGCTCTTGGCGTCGGAGTAGGCGCTGTCGAGCCGGACTTGGTCGCTCTCCAAGCGGAAGGTCACATCGGACATGCGGGTGTTGCGCTCGCTGTCCAGATCGCCTTCGAGCGAGGCGAGCTGACGGCCTTGCTCGTCGAGCGCTGTCTCGCGAGCGCCGGCGATGCGGCCTCGCTGCTCGTCCATGATGCTGGTTTGGTCGAGGCCCGCTTGGCTCACCAGGCCCTTGGCGTCGGCGTCCACGGAGGTGAGGGCGCCTTCGATCCCCACGTCGCGCTGGGTCTCGGCGCCGTCGAGCTGGTCCCGTGCGGGGCCGATGCTGTCGGCACTCTCGGCGAGCATCAGGCTGTCGAACTGGGCGTGCACGTCTTGCGGCAGGGCCAGCGAGGCGTACAAGGTCATGCCGTCGAGGGGTGCGGTCTCTTGGATGTCCATGCCGGAGAGGGCATCGACCGAGGCTTGGTGGTCGGCGGCGATGGGCACAATGGCGTCGTCTGCGGCCACGGTCTCCATGCGGTCGCGGAGGGACTCTGCGGAGCTCTGGGCGGCGCCGACTCCGGTGTCTGCGGCGGAAGAGAGCTGTCCGGGTCCGATGTCGGGAGCGCCGGTCAGGCTGGGGGCTTCGGGCAGGGCCTCGGCCACGGCAGACAGGCTGTCGCCGCCGGGCACGTTGAAGTCCGGTAGGGGAATGCTGTCGACCGTCGGTCCTTGCACGTCCACGTTGGGCGCTGCGCCGGTGACCGGCAGGTCCACATCGATGGTGCCGCCGGTGGCCTCTCCGGGCAGGGTGGCTTCGATGGGCACCAGTCCGCCCTGCACGGCATCGACATTCGCGCCCGCGAGCCCGTCCACATCTGTGCCCACGCTCGGCCACGTGGCCGACTGCACGCTGGGAAGCGCCGTCGCAAAGTCCGCCATGTAGGCGGCGGGGGTGTCCGCGTCGCTATTCATCGCCGAGGGGGTGAACGCGGCGTCGCCAGGCTCCACGGTAGACGCCTCAACACTGCCCGATCCTTCTAGGCTGCCCACGCCGTCTGGGGTCCAGCCACCGCCGCCGTACTCTTCGCCCTCCGAGGCGCCGAGACCTTCGATCTGCCCGCCCACGCCATCGCCCCAGGCCGCCGTGAGGCCGTCGGGGTCACCCTGCACCACCCGGTGCAAGGAGCCATCTTCGGCTTCGACCCAGTAGACAACGGGGCCGCCGCCCGCATCGAGGCCCATGGGGTCCATCAGCGCGCCTTCGCCTTCGGCCGCCTCATCTTGGGGATTGTCGTCGAACCAGCCTCGGACCATGTTCACCAAGCCGTCCACGCCTTCGCGGATCAGCTCGAAGAACTTGTCGATCATCGAGTCGACGCGGGCTCGGATGCCTTCCAGAGCATCGCGGATCTTGTCGTCTAGCGAGCCCAAGCCCAGCACGCCGGCGAGCAGCTCGATGGCGACGGGAATCAAGTCTGCAAGCGCATTCTCGATGTTGTCTGCCACAGCGGCCAGGTTGCCCAGAACCACGTCGATGATGCCCTCGACGATGGACAGCACCACGGCTTGGATCCGCCCGAGCACCTGCTTGACCGACTGGAAGATGTTCCACGCCGTGATCAGCATCTGTACCAGTGCGCTGACCGGATTGAACATCGAGACCAGCAACTCGATGCCCTTCTTGATGACCTGGTTCATGACGATGTCGACGATGGAGTCGACGACCAGGTCCTTGAGGATGCTACCCAGGTCGTCCTTGGCGAAGTCGAGCAAGGCCTCCATGCCATCGCCATTGGCGAAGGCGTCGAGCAGGTCGAGCAGGCTGTCGAGCAAGCCCATGCCGCTGCCGCCCACGTCCTCGGCGGCCTTGTCCACCACGTCTTCGCGCACGGTTCCCGTCACATCCAGCGAGATCTCTCGGATCACGCCCTTGAGCCCGTCCTCCTTGAAGGCCGCGCCATAGTCGATGAGCATATCGACGATCTTGGCCGTCTTTTCGCCGAAGAACTCCTTGACCTTGGCCCGGATGCCGCCGGCAGACACGCCCAAGACCGATAGGACCAACTTGAGGATGCCTTTGAAGTCCCAGGTGTCGGGCATCTCGATGCCAGCGTCGCCCATGGCGCCGGTGAGCCACTCAAAGAAGCCGGTCTTGAGGTGGGTGCCAAAGTTGTCGCCGAACTGGCTGAAGCCCATGCCGAAGCTCTCGCCCAGCCGGTCCATAAAGCCGCCGGGGTCGTCGACCACGGTCTGGAGCACTTCGGGGTCTGCGCCGAAGTAGCTTTCAAACTCTTCTTCGGAGATCCCCGCGATGGCCAGGGCGGACTCGATGAGGAAGAGCAGGAATTCGCCCCATTCGCCGCTCATGGCGGCCATGGCGACCTGTAGGCCCATCTCGATGGCGAACTGGGCGATGGAGAGCACGGCGTTGATGACCGAGAGCACCGTCTCGGCTACGGTCTCGACGGTCTCGATGAGCTTGTCGGCGATCTTGTTGACCGCTTCGGTGAGCACCTCGGCCACAACGTCGATGAAGGCGCACAGCTCCGCGGCGAGCTCGGGGAAGATCTGGCCCAAGGTGTTCTGGATGATGAAGGTCATCACCTCTGCCAGGGCCTGGATGAGGCCCACCACCAGGGTGCGCACCGCGTCGATGAGCGCGGTCACCACGTCGACGACCGCCTTGACGATCGTATTGACGACGGTCCGAACGAGCTCGAAGACCTTCTTCACCTGGTCGACGATCCACTTGACGACCTTCTTGACGAAGTCCCAGAGTTTCTGCCACCACTTGCGCTTCTTCTTCTTCTTTTCTTCGCCTTCTTCGCGGATCTTCTCGGCATCGGCCTTGCCCTTGTCGACCTCTTCATCCACCTTCTGTTCGGCGGCAGCCAGCTCGCTGTCGACCTCGCCCTGAACCCGATTGCGCTCGGCGTCGATCTTGTTGAACTCTTCGTCCCGCGCCCCATCCATCTGGGCCTTGGCATCGTTGATCGCCGCTTCTTGGCGGTTCTTGATCTCGTCGCGCTTGCCGTCCGCGTCCATGTGGGCTTGGTCGACGGCTGCGGCTTGCTCATCGCGGGCCGCGGCGGTCATGGCCTCGGCCTCGACCTCCCCTTCGGTGATGGCCTCTTCGCGGCTCCCCTCAAACTCGCCCACCTCGCTGTCGACGGTCTCTTCGAGCGCACCCCAGCTCGCGTCCAGGCCCGGCGCCATGCGCTCGTCGAAGCCGGCCGCCACTTCGCCTTCGATGGTGCCGCCCTCCATGAGGGCCAGGTACTCCTCCATATCGCCGGGCCGCTCGGGGGAGGCGATGGTGGACTCTTCGGGGAGAACCGTTGAAAAGTCTGCTTCTACCGTTGTTGCTGCCAATTCGGCTTCGGCGAATTTGCCGGTGCGGGCCCCGTCTGCGTCGGCGTTTGCCGTGGCGAGCATGGCGTCGGCTTCGGCGACGCCCGCCTCGACCGTCTGGTTGATTCGGTCGGGGTCCGCGCCTTGCTGCAGGTACTCGTCGACGCTGATGGTGTCGGTGTGAAACCGCATCTCTTCGTCGGTCCCGGAGACGCCGCCCACGTTGACGTTGAGCGCTGCGAGTTCATCGGCTGAGGGCTCGCCGCCATCGACGTGCTGCTCCCACCAGTTCCGGTAGTCCCACCACAACATCTCGAACTCGGGATGGTTGGTGTGGGGCAGATCTCCTTCCTGCATGGAGTTGCCGTTGCCTTGGCCGTCGAATGCGACGCACTCTTGCCACCACATCTGGTACCGCATCATCCAGTCGGGGTAGCCGGGGTCTCCCTGGGACGGCAGGTCGGACCAATCTCCGCGGCTGGGCGGCGTGGCCGGGCCCTCTTCGACATCGATATCGCTGGTATCCGCTGCGGGATCGTAGGTTGCGCTGCCCTTGTAGTGCTCGGGGTCCCGCTCATCCGCCTCTCGGGCCTCGGCCACCGAGCCAGAGGCGCCGCCGCCGTCGAGGGACTTCACGGTTCCGATCTGCACGGTGGACTGGGTGTGAATGTTGCCCAGGTCGCCGTCGGAGCCCGTCGAGAATACGCCGCCGCTCGCCTGCCCATTGGCCACGGCGTCCAGATGGTCTTCCATCATCGAGCCGAGCTGGTCCACGTTCTGCGCCACCTCGGTGGCACCCATGGCGCTCAGGCCGCTGGTGGGGGAGTCCGGCGGAGGTGGGGCGTCGGAAGGGCGCTCTGTATAGTCGATGGGCCCGCCACCCACGCCTTCGGTGGCCGGAGCTGCGGACTCCGGGGCGCTGGTCTCTGTTGCGACTGCCGTGGCCTTGGACGCGATGGGGCTCTTGGTGAGCGTGGCCTTTCGCGTCGACTTCTCAACTCGGGTTCCAGAACCATCGCCAGAGTGCGCTGAGATCCCTGCCTTTTGTACGCCGCCAGCATCACCGCCGCCGCCGCCGCCGCCGCCACCGCCACCGCCGCTGTCGGACGAGGTCTTGGTTCCAGAGGGGGCCGCGCCAGTGCCGCCCTTTGGCTTGGTGGATTTGGCCGCCGCGTCCAGAGTGGGCGTGGCGGTCTCCGCCGACGCGGGGTCGACGGTCGGACCGGTAGCTGGCGCCTCTGATTGGGGACCAGAGGTGGACGCAGCCGTAGTGGGCGACTCCGATAACGGAGCCAGCCGGCGTGCTTTGGACATATGGATTCGGCCGAGGAGAGCAGAATGGTCAGAGCGACATGACGTCCAGAGGGACGTACCGCTTGTACTCTACGTCTGAATCTTGCCGGTGTGCCCCACCTGAAAGGCCGGTGTAAGGCGTGTGGCCGAGCCCTTGAGCTAGGCCGCCTTTTGGATCTTGGATAGATCGCTTTCAAGGCGTGCTTGTATGTCGTTCAACATCGAGCGGAACCCATCGTCCCGATCCACCGATGGCGACCAGTCGAGCTCTCGCTGCGCGATTCGAATGTCGGGCCTTCGGAGCTTCGGGTCGCCCTTGGGCAAGGCCAGGTGCACCAAGCCGGCGTCGGATCCCACGAGGGCGAGCACCTCGCGGGCCACGTCAGCGATCGTGACCTCCTCTGGATTTCCGATGTTCATGGGGGTGTGCACCGGGGTGTGCACGAGGCGCCAGATGCCCTCGACCAAGTCATCGACGTAGCAGAAGGAGCGCGTCTGCTTGCCGTCGCCGTAGACCGTCAGCGGCAGGCCTTGCAGGGCTTGGGTGAGGAAGTTGGTGAGCACCCGGCCGTCGTCCAGGCGCATTCTCGGGCCATAGGTGTTGAAGATCCTCACGATTCGAGTGTCGACGTTGTGGGTGCGCCGCCACGCCATGGTGGCGGCCTCGGCGAAGCGCTTCGACTCGTCGTAGACGCCGCGGACCGTGAGCGTATCGACGCTACCGCGGTAGGTCTCGGGCTGGGGGTGCACCTCGGGATCGCCGTAGACCTCGCTGGTGGACGCCAGCAGGAAGGTCGCCCCTTTCGCCCGGGCGAGCTCTAGGCCATTGCGGGTGCCGTCGGCGTTGGCGGACAAGATCTCGCACTGCAAGGCGTCGAAGTCCTTGGGGCTGGCCGGAGACGCGAAGTGCAGCACCGTGTCGACCTGTCCGGGGATCTTCAGCGGCTGACCCACGTCGCGGAGCAGCAGATCGAACCGGGAGTCGCGTGCCAGGTGCGCCACGTTCTGAGCCCGGCCGGTGATCAGGTTGTCGACAGCGATGACCTCGTGGCCCTCTGCCAGGAAGCGGTCGCATAGGTGCGAACCCACGAATCCGGCTCCGCCGGTGATCACGGTGACAGGCATGGGGCCTCCAAGGGGGGGAGGGGTGACCCTGGGTGCCTGTCGGATCGGGGGCCACGGCGTTCAGGCGACGGTACGTTCGTGCGGCTACAGGCCGGTCGGACGAGGGTGACCCCTAGTCCGACTGGGCATCCTGAGCGGTCTGCGCTGTGGGCTCTGGCTGGCTCCGATGCACGTTCCGGCCGCGGCCAATGCCGTAGTATTCAAAGCCTAAGGCCTCGACGGCGGTGGGCTCGAAGATGTTGCGACCGTCGAACAAGACCCGACCCTTCATGGCAGCGAGCACGCGGTCCCAGTTGGGCTTGCGGAACTCGGACCACTCGGTGACGACGGCGAGTACATCTGCGCCTTTTAGAGCGTCATAAGGGCGGATCGCGTAGGTGATCGTGTCGCCGAAGACCTTGCGGGCCGTGTGCATGGCCTCGGGGTCGTAGGCCACGATCTTGGCGCCCGCGGCCAGCAGCATCTCGATGATGTTGATCGAGGCGGCCTCCCGCATATCGTCGGTATTGGGCTTGAACGCCAGGCCCCAGATGGCGATGGTGAGGCCCGAAAGGTCAGGTCCCATGCGCGCGATGATGTACTCGGCGAGCAGCCGCTTCTGGGTCTTATTGACGCCATTGGTGGCGGCGAGGATCTTCAGATCCATGCCGTGCTGGCTGGCAGTCGAGGCCAGGGCATCGACGTCCTTGGGGAAGCAGGAGCCGCCGAAGCCGACGCCTGGGTACAGGAAGTGATGGCCGATGCGGTGGTCGTAGCCCATGGCCTTGCGCACCAGGTTGACGTCTGCCCCCACACGTCCCGCCAGGTTGGCCAGCTCATTCATGAAGCTGATACGCGTGGCGAGCAGGGCATTGGCCCCGTACTTGGTGAGTTCTGCGGAGGGGTTGTCCATGACGAGCATGGGCTGGTCCGGCCCCAAGAACGGTGCGTAGAGCTCCTTCATCAGGGTGGCGACGCGCACGTCGGAGGTGCCGATCACCACGCGGTCGGGCTCCAAGAAGTCCTTGAGTGCGGCGCCTTCGCGCAGGAATTCGGGGTTGCTCACCACGTCGAATTCCACATCGGTGATGGCGGCCATGCGGCGACGCACCTCGGCGGCGGTTCCCACAGGCACGGTGGACTTCATCACCACGACCTTGTGTTCGGTCATGTGCGTGGCGATGGACTCGACGACCGCCCACACCGCGCGCATGTCGGCGCCGCCTTCCTCTTGTTGTGGGGTGCCCACACAGACGAAGAGGATGTTGGTGTTCTCGACTGCGTCTTCGATCTGGGTCGTGACGTGCAGGCGCTCGGCACGCAGGTTTCGACGTACCATTTCGGCCAGGCCGGGCTCGTAGATGGGCGACTCGCCCCGCTCCAACATCGCGACCTTTTCGGGGTCGATGTCGACGCACCAGACTTCGTTTCCTTGGTCGGCGAAGCAGGCTCCGCTGACCAGTCCGACGTAGCCGGTACCGACGATCGAGATGCGCATGGGGTGTCTCCTGGGCCGAGCCCTCGGGCGGATAGCACGCCGAGCCGAAGGCGGCTGGGCTGGGGTGGTTCGGCCGGGTTGGGGTGGGGTTTAGTTTTGGGGCGCTTTGGAGGGGGGGTCAGGACGCT
>JBGCER010000413.1:0-11953 GCA_045106515.1 Myxococcota bacterium | reverse complement strand
GGGGTGCGGCGGCCTCCTTTTCTACAATGCGGCGGACCGCCCGCGAGAGCCAAGCTCGTCGAAGGCCTGCTGTAGACGTTCGCTGAGCTGCTGCTCGCCGACGCGCAACCACTTGCGAGGGTCGTACTTCTTCTTGTACGGGGTGCCGTCTTCGGGATCGATCTGGTGCAAGAAGGCCTTGGAGTTGTCGCGCACATAAGCGCCCACCGCACTCGCGAAGGCCCACTGGGTGTCGGTGTCGATGTTCATCTTGAACACGCCATAGCGGACCGCCTCTGCGATCTTTTCCGCTTCGGAGCCCGAGCCCCCGTGGAAGACCAAGTGCAGCGGGTTGTGCGCCGTGCTGTGCGTCGACTGAACCAGGTCTTGGCTATTCTTGAGAATCTCGGGTCGAAGCTGCACATTTCCAGGTTTGTACACGCCGTGCACATTGCCGAACGACGCAGCGATGGAGAAGTGGCCCAGAGGCTGAAGCTGGTCATAGGCGAAGAGCACATCGCTGGGCTGGGTGTAGAGGTGCGAATTGTCCGCACCCAGCTCGATCTCGTGACCCACTCCGTCTTCTTCGCCACCCGTCACGCCGAGCTCGATTTCGAGGCTCATGTCGATGGGGGCCATACGCTTGAGGGCCTTGGCGCACAGGGCGATATTCTCTTCCAACGTCTCTTCGGACAGGTCGAGCATGTGCGATGAAAAGAGCGGCGCGCCGGTGCGCTCGAAGTGCGCCTCGCTATGGCCGATCAGGGCTTCAACCCACGGGATGAGCCCCTTGTTCGCATGGTCCGTGTGCAGTGCCACGCACACGCCGTAGTGCTCGGCCATCAGATGCACGTGATGGGCCGCGCTGACAGCGCCCAAGACCTTGGCCTGGAACCCATCGGCAAAGCCCTTGCCCGCGTAGAACTGGGCGCCTCCATTCGACAGCTGCACCACCACGTCAGACTTGGCCTTCGCCGCCGCTTCTAGCACCGCGTTGATGCTATTGGTGCCCACCACATTCACCGCGGGCAACGCATAGCCACCGGACTTCGCAGCCTCGATGACCTGACGATACGCCTCACCCGTCACAACACCTGGTCGAACCTGTGCCATTTTTAATGACCTCCCTTGAGTCCGGCCCTTAACGCCGCCGCGTGAAGGCTCACACAGCCGCACGAAACGAAGTAAAGGCAAGGCAGGAGATGCACCCATGTTTCGAGCACGCGCGCGGTTCGCTGCGCCCACTCTCTGTGCGCTTTTCGGCGCCCCGATTTTGGGGGGCCTCGCCGGCTGTCCCGCCCCGGCCCCCGATGGCCTGGCCTTCCAAGCCAGAGCCAATTGCGAAGTCACCATCACCGAGAGCATGGGCTCTACGGTGGGCTTCCGCGCCTACGACGCAGACGGTCTTCCATCCGTCTGGGAGCAGAGCGTCGACCTGGACCGAGTGCCACCGGTCCGCAATGAGTACAGCCACCGCAATGGCCTGCTCGTTCGCTCCACTGTGGCGCCCTCCGAGGGCGGCCGGATTGAGGTCACCAACTATGACTACGACGACCTTGGGCGCCTGGTTCAGCGACGGGATCGGGGGTCGACGACCCGATGGGACTATGACGGAGACCTGCTGATCCGCCGCGAGGAAGCTCGAAGAAACTCGATCACAGCGGTGACCTACACCCATGATGCCCAAGGCCGCACCCAGACGGTGACCGAAACCATGGACGAGGTCGTCGATCGCGTGCTCACCTACACGTGGACCGATGACCGCGTCGCTGAAGTGATCACCACGGTCGGCGGCTCCGAACAACGATGGGAAGTGGAGCTGGACGAGGCCGGCCGCACCGTCAAGGAGTGGATCGACGACGGCAATGACGGAACGATCGACCGAGGATTCACCCAAGAGTGGACCGACGACGGGCGTCCCCTACGCCTGGACTGGATCGGTGGTCGTGTTCAGACCTGGGACTACGACACCGACAATCGCACCCTTGAGATCCGCGATGAGCCCTTCTTGACTCGCGCCACCGTCGAGATGTGGGAGTGGTCATGCTCGTAGTCCTCGCTGCCCTCGCCTCACCCGCCGTGGCGCAAGAAGCCCCCTGCCCCAGCGTTTGGCCAGCGCCCGATGCCGTCGATGTGCCTATCGACACGCTGATCATGGCCCTCTGCAGTACCCCCAGCACCGGGGGCTTGCAGCTGTCCAAGGACAGCGAGATCGTCTGGGAAGGCTCGGCAACAGCCTACAATGACCCCGGAGAGCTTCAGGCGGACAGCGTCTACTCGCTGATCAGCGATCCCGAGCGCCCGGCCTCCACCTTCACGACTGGCACCTCGCGGACCGAACCGGTCACCGAAGCCCCGTCGGTCGTGAGCGTGCAAACCAACACCTTCGGAGGCTTCGGCGCTGCCCCCTTCTTGTCCATGCTGGTGCGACACTCCGGTCCCGTCGATAACGCCGCCGTCATCTGCCTCTACGAGGCCGAGACCGACACGCGCCTCGTGTGTCGTGCCGCCGATGGCAACCGCGCTCTGGCCTCCCAGGTCGCCATCGGCGCGCTCCCCCCCTCAGAGTACTGCTTCGAGCTCGCATGGCACGACGCCCGCGGGGTTGAGGGGCCCCACTCGGCACCGATGTGTACGCAGATCAACATCCCCGGCGCTCCCGTCGAAGACACGGGTTGCAACAGCACAAATACGAACCCCGCCTGGCTGTGGTTCGGGCTTGGCGCGCTGCTGATCCGCCGTCGCCGATCGTGAGCACCGCCCTCATCGCCGCCGGATTCGCGGCGATCGAGGCCTCTGGACGCAAGGACGTGCCCTGGCCCGAGCCGCAGCCCGGCGAGCCGGCACCCATCGTCGATGGAGACCCAGCGGCCTGGTTGGGGCAGGTGCACCAACAGGTGACCGCTCCGGAGCACCAACGCCGAAGAAGCGCCCACTACACCCCCGCTCCACTGGCGTCGCAGGTGGCCGAGCACACCTTGGCACCGCTGCTCGCTCAAACATCCGATGAGGCGGTCCACAAGCTACGAATCGTCGACCCCGCATGTGGTGCCGGCGCCTTCCTGCTGGCCGCTCACCGTGTGATCCGACAGGACCTGGCTCGACGCGGCGTTCCCGATCCTGAACGGTGCGCTGGACGGGTGCTGGTGGGGGTCGACCGAGACCCATGGGCCTGTCGACTCGCCAGGTTGGCCCTATGTCTTCGTAGCGGACTGCCCTTGGACCAGGTGTACATTCACGAAGGGGATGCCCTGCTTGGCGCGAGCGATGACCCGCGCCAGCCCACGCCCGACGGCTCGGTGCATTGGCCGGATCTGCTGCCACACGGTGCGGACGCCATCGTGGCAAACCCGCCGTTTTTAGGTGGAAAGCGCATCCGGACGGTGCTCGGGGCCCCGGTGCGTACCGCCCTCTTGCGCAGACGTGCCCTGGGAGGAAACACCGATCTGGCCGCTCACTTTTTGCACCTGAGCGCCGAGATTTTGCGCCCTGGAGGCCGAGCCGGGTGGGTGTTGACGGACACGATCGCCCAGGGCGACACCCACCGAGCCGGGCTGGGCGCCCTCGTGCCCACCCCATTCACATTGGTTCGCGCCCAGCGGTCGACCGAGTGGCCCGGCGCCGCCAGCGTCCGGATTGCGGTCGTACACGCAGTCCACGGGCCCAGCGATGAACAGAAAACCCTCAATAAACGCCCCGTTCCACACATCGGAAGCCACCTCCGCAGCGACCCGCTGGACCACGTTCCCCCTCCCCGACCCGGCCCCCGACCCGGCGTGTTCATCGGCTGCGACCTAAAGGGTCCAGGCTTTCTCTTCGGTGATGGGGCGCAGCATGATCGGACCGTGCTGGAACACCTTCGACGCCAAGATCCGCGCCTAGACGAGATCGTCCGACCCTATGTGTGCGGCGCGACCCTCACCCGCCGCCCGGACAATGAGCCCACGCGCTGGGTAGCGGACCTCAGCGACCTGGACCTGGAGACCGCGCGCGAGCGGCATCCGCAGTTGATGGCCCGGCTTCAAGACTGCCTCCCTGCGGACCGCGCCACCCGCTCCGCGGCCGTGCAGAAGACCCCGTGGTTTCGCTTTTGGCGCACACGTCAGAACATGCGGCGAGCGCTCCTTCCCCTTCAACGATGCCTGGTCGCCCCCGTCGTCTCCAGCCATGTGCAGTGGTCCTGGCAACCCACCGACCGCGTGTTCAACCACAAGGTCGTGGTGGTCGCCACCGACGATGACTTCATCTACGGCGCGCTCCAATGCGCGCTGCACGCCCACTGGGCTCGGGCCTTGTCCAGCACCCTCGGCGAGGGCATCAACTACTCCCCATCACGGTGCTTCGCCTCGTATCCCCTACCCCCTCGAACCGACGCCATCGCCGAGGCCGCCCGACGGGTGGAAGCCGCGCGGGCCATGGGCACCGCCGCCCTCGGTGTGGGCCGCTCCGCGCTCCAGCGGCAGAGTGAACACGCGTCCCCACCCAACGCCTACGCCCACGAGCTGCGGCGTTCGCTCGCGCATCTCGACGACGCGGTGCTCACCGCGTGGGGGTGGACGGATCTCGATCTAGGCGATGTGGACGCCTGTCTGACCCGGCTCCTATCGGCCTGAGTAGAGGCACCCGACCACGCCGGCCGCCGGCCGCGCCTTGGTCTCGGTCAGCACGATCTCATTGGGGATCATGAACGACACCCGGTCACACGTGCGCATGGCCATGGGGTCACACGCCGGCATGCCCCGCTCCATGTCCGGGTGGATTCGGCCTCCCGAGTCGAGCTCCGCCAACACCTTGTCCCACGCCCGCCGGATCGCGTCCGGGCAGCCCTCGCCCTCGCCGCGTTCAATCGACACCGGGATGGGAACGTTGAAGCCCACTACAAAGCTGCGGACGTAGCTGGGCGAGAAGGCGTCGACGACCTCTGCCGTCATGCCTCCGGTCGTGCCATGGAGCACCTCCAGACGACCCACACCCTCTTTCCCAGAATCGAACACCACGATGTGCGGCCACACGACGCCGATCACCTCGCCCTCGACGCGGGCCTCGACCAAGGTCGGCCCATCCCATTGACAGTCCTCGTCCAAGTCATCACTTCTCGGCCGAATACGAAGGTCCTTACTGCCTTTATCATTGGGCTGCGTTAGGACCACCCGGTCCCGCCACGCTCCGCAGACCCGGCCATTGGTGCCCTTGATGACGGCCTCGGCATCAAAGGCCTTTCGAATGTTCTTGTCCGTGAGCGTCCGGCCACCCGTTTTTGCCTTTGGAAGCTCTTTTTTTACCACCATTGGCGGAGGCTTGATCGGGGGAGGCGCCGGCGCCTCCACACCACCAGAACAGGCCGTAGCTGCCAAAGCACCCAGGAGCAGCAGAGTCGAACGGAGCACGCACACCTCCGCCACGGTTGTACCAAGGTCGCGCGCTACGTGCGGCGCCGCCGCAGCCAAGGCAAGACCAAGAGCAGGAGCAACGCCCCACTCGGAGCATCGGCAGTCCGGCACCCGCAACCCTCGATTGGGGGCAGCGAGTAGGGAGCGACCTCGCCTCGGGCGCCATCCGGAGTGGGATCGACCGGATCCGGTGCGCCGGTGTCGGGTTCTTCTGGGCAGTCCGTCGTCAGCACGATGCCGTTCTCTCCCTCCACGACGGTGTCGTTCCACACGGCTTGGCCACGGACAAAGACGGCGTAGCCATAGGCGGTGCAGGGCTCGACTTGGTCATCCACCAGATCGCTCGCCGCCGCAGGCTCCACGTCCGCCCGGTCCGCCACCCACCAGCCATCTTGGATGCCCGTGGGCAGTCCCCCGCGCTTGCGCACCACCACAAGCTGATCGAGGGGCGCGATCCAGGGGTGCGTCCACGCCAGCGACACCGTGGTGTCCGCCAGACCTGTCAGGTCCCTCACTCGGTGGTGGCCCGGCAGATCCGCCAAGCGTTCCACACAGATATCATCGAGGTTCCACCCTCCATATTCCAAGCCCCGATCGGAGCGAAGCGTCCAGGTGAGTCGACGAGTCGAGCCGCGGTAGGGCTCGGCGTCGAGCTCGAACAACATCCAGTCCGTATCCAGCGTATGCGCTCGACCATCCGGGCTCACTGGCTGTTGCCACACTTGCTGATCATCGACGTAGACGTTGGCTTTGTCGAAGAATCCATCCTCGACGGTCAGCCACCGTCGGAACGAGAAAGTGAGCATCCGCCCATCGGATGGCACGTCGATCTCTGGGGAGCGCAGGTATTGGAGGTTCTGATTGGCATAGGTGCCATCGAGGGCCGTACCCACGATTCGGCTGCCCGTAAAAGCGGCATCGGGATTCCAGAATTCCCCGCTGGGCTCCCCAAACTCCCACTGGCTCTGCCACGACTCAGAGGTCTCCCACGGCGAGCCCGGCCCGTGCTCGAACCCATGCTCATCGGTCTCGAAAGACTCGCACCAAACGGGCTCGCGATCGCCCACGCGGAAGGTGTACAGGCCGTCACCGACGCCATCGTGGGTGGTGACCCGGCCGCCGCCCTCCAAGCTTCTCGCTTCGATGAAGTAGGTCACCCGAGTGGTGGCGAGCTGCCGGGGGATGGCGCCATCGTAGACATCGGCGACCGCGTTGAGGTCGAGGCGGGTCCAGGTCGCCCCACCGGCCGAGGCATACTCGGGTCCTGTGGTCGGCGCGGCAAGATCGCCCTCGCCCTCGATGAAGTCGTCGCCCGCGTCTTCCGCCAACACCTCATCGGTGGTGTACCAAAGCGCCACGGTGTCTCGGTCCAAACCCGAGCAGTCCTTCATGGCATCGAACAGCCCAAACGTGACGGGGTAGCTGGGCTCGTAGCTGCCCACCGTATCGATGGGCTCGTGCTCGATGGACACCACGCCTAGGGGTCCGGGCCCAAGCCCGTGTTGATCGAGGAGATCCTTCAGGGCGCAGGCGTGGGGCGTGCCATTGGACAGGTCGCCATCGTCATCGTCGGCCAAGATGACCGCATCCCCGACCGTGGTGAGGAATGGGCCCTGCGCCATCGTGTCGAGCATCAGGCGATCGACCTTGCGAGCTCCCAGCTCATCCCCGTAGATTTGCTGCCAATCTGCCCGCAAATTCCAGAGGAAGGAAGACCAGATTCGGCCGTCATTGTGGACCTGACCGCGAAAGTCGGTCGGGTAGACCCGATCCGGGTCGATGTCCCTGAGCACCGATCCGGTTCCGAAGAATCCCAGTCCGACCCTGGCGTCGTTGAGGATCGTGGCGCTGATGTAGTCCGCGGTGCCCTCCGAGAGATCTCCCGCAAAAGCACCCGATAAAAGCCCGTAATGGTGCACCCCATGACCGTACTCATGGTAGATCACATCGGCGATGCGCCCAGTGTTGGCACACCGACCCGAGGCGCGAGCAAAGTTGACGGTTCCGCCCGTATAATAGGCGTTACATCGCACATCTCCCCGATTGACCCGGGCCTGGATCGTCTCGGCCAGCAGCGAGTGGGTGGGCTGCCGATCTTCGAGCCAGGCTCGCACGATCTGCGTGTGGGCCCACGTGTCCGCCGCCGCCTCATCGATGTCCGTCCGCCACTCCAGCAGCACATCTCCGTTTTGCTCATCCCAGGACGGCACAGGCCGGCCAGAGACGCTCCAGTCTTCGAGCACCATCGTGTCACCCTGCAGGGCGAGGCCATAGGGATCGGCGGCGCTGTGGGTGCCGGTGGCGTCGGTCTCCACAGAGGCCGCAGCGTCCGTGGCGGTGGCGCCAACAAGCGGGCCTTCAACCGCGGCGTCGCCCACCGTCCGCTCTTCGTACGACAGCTCCGCGACGCTGTGGTGGCGGGTGGTCCATCGGTCCAGCACGCGACCGTCGACATGCGACACCGTCACCCGATCGAGGCTGTCGGTGTGCTGAGTGGCTCCGGCCCATTGGCCCTTGCCCACAGACCACCACATCTGTGCACCCGAGGGCGCGGATTGTGTCGGGGGTTGCGCCAACGCCAGTCGCACGCCGTGGATGCGACCGGACAAGGAGAAGACCGCCACCTCGGTGCCGAACATCGGCAGTCCATCGTGCACCTGACGATAGGTGAGCACTCGGCGCTCGCCCTGGGTCTGCACCCCGATGCGCTCCAGCTCGACGCCGCCTAGGGTCTGACGAAGATCTTCGACCAATTTCTCGGCTTGATACCAGGGGATTTCCGCCGTCGCGATGCTGTAGGGACGGCCCGTTGACTCATCGAACCGCCACACCCAGCGCCCTCCCCACCGTTCGGACAGAGCCCGAAGCCGCGGGTTATTGGACAGCGACATCTGGCGAGAAACGTGTCGCTCCAACGTAGGTTCTGGCGGCCCCACGCGCAGACCGGAAGCCTCGGGCGCCACCGCGTGAGCCAGCCCCGGAAGCCCGAGCCACATCAACGCCAATAGTGCCTGTTTCATGGGGCTCCCGGATCCACTCCCAACCTAGCGCAGGTTCTACAAAGCCGCGCTTTCTCGACAAGTCTTCGACGATCCGATTACCAGTGGAGGCCCCGGAGGACTCCTCATGCGCCCGGCCATCCTGCCCCTGTCTCTCTTCGCCGCCCTCGTGCTTACCGCCGCCTGTCGTCGCGCCTCCCCGGAAGCGGACGCGGACCTCGCCACGGGCCTTCCCTGGCTGTTCACAAATTTCGAAGCCGACGACGAAGATATCGCGCCCATGTTGCGCGGATTGGAGACCCAGACCTATCTGTCGCTGGAGCTGGACGGCGGCGTCGTGCCTCGGAGCCTAGAGCCCGAACTGCTGACCGAAGACAATGTGGCCGAGTTCACCCGCCCCGATCGGGATCTGACGCTGGCGCTACCCATGGCGGTCGCCCGACTCTCCGAGTTCTCTGGAGAGGACCACAATGGCATCGTCATGATGCCCGACCAGGTGCCGGTGGAGCCCTACTCCCCAGACCTGTACGACCGCAGCTTTGTGGAAGGGCAAGACTGCTACCTGGACCGCTCCTGTGTCGCGGTTCGGACCGTCAACGACCTCATCAAGAAGAACGCCCTGATGGAGGTCCGCTACACCATGCACAAGGACTTTCGCTGGGTCGACATGTCCGATGACGACACCCCTCGCTGGGCTACCATCGCCCGGTCCTGGGTCGAGGAGAGCGCGACCGGAGACAGTGGAAAGGCCACGATTCAACAGGCGTTCACCATCGAATACACCATTCCCCGCGATGGCCGCGGCTTTAGCCTCAGCACCATCGAAACCGAAGACCCACCCACCCACGACAGTGATGGAACGGGCACCATTCGCCTGCAAGCGCTGTGGTCCGAGACCACATTCGAGGGGATCAGCATCGGCGATACGATGGTCAAAGGCACCATCCGCGCTGGAATCGACAAGAACTTCGAAGCGGCGGATGACTTCCTGGCGGAGCAGGACGAGGGCTAGCGCCTCGTCAGGGTAAACGCCTCTTTATCGCCCCTGCCATCGCGCCAATAGCTGCCGACGATGGAGCCCGGCGAGGCCGTACCGCGAAGGACCAGGTCGCCGTTGATCTCCTTGAGATACAGCGCGCCAGTCATGGGATCAAAGCGCCCATTTAAGGCGACGTTTCGCTGCGAACCGCCAAGCACGAACCGCCCGTCCGCCCACACGTCCCCGCCTTTCGCCCGAGAGATGCGCAAGGTGAAGGGCTTCTTGAACACCCGGCCGTCCCAGCTCGTCTCCAAAAAGGCCGCCATCGGCATGACCTCGACGGGTTTGCTCACCTCGGGCTCGGAAGACCCCGTCGGCTCATCAGGGGTGGAGGCGGTTCCATCGGCCGGATCAGCCGCAGCTGTCGAGCCGTCCGCAGAGCCGTCGCCGGGGTCCGCAGCACCCGTCGAACCATCGCCAGTTCCGTCACCGGGCGTCTGGGCGTCTGGGTCGGCCAGCGCGTCCGTCGGATCCCCATCCGTCGGCTCTGGGTCCGAACCGTCGGCGGTAGAGGCGTCGGCGGTGGAGGCGTCATCGCCGGTTGGGTCTGAACCGACATCCGCGGCTGTGCCGCTCGGGGTTGGGGTGTCCGCGGCTGTGCCCACACCACCGTCCACGACCATCCTCCCGGCGCCTTGCGAGGCCACTACGGCGGATGTGCGTTCAGGGTCATCACCCGCCTGTGCGGCTTCGTCTTTCGGGTTCTTCGGATCGCCGGCATCCTCAGCCGTGGAGCCCTGGGCCTCTGCCGCCGCGCTGCCGGCGTCCGCCTGATCATCATTCGGTGTGCCGTCGACCGCCACCGGCGCCTCAAACCACCCCTGCGAGTTCCCATACAAACCAATGCCGCACAGCAGGAGCAGCAGGGCCATACCCGTACCCACCATGGCCCACAGGGCCAGCCCTGCGCGCCGCTCTTCAGGCTCCGCATCTTCGGCCGTGTCGGGAGGTGGCTCACTCAAACTCTCGGCGACTCGCCCCCCATCGAACGTCATGGAGGTGGGGAGCGGCGCGATGGTCGGCCCTTGACCCCCGGGCCCGCCCCCAGATGTACCCGGCAGGGAAAAGGAAGACGGCGCCGAGGGATCGACGGAGATGGGGACACTCGTGCCTGGGCCCGTCACCTGGATGAGCAGCTCCGGGTGTTCGGGCAGCAGCTGCGCCGCAAACTCCACCACCGTCTCCGGTCGGTCCGCTCGATCGCGGGAAAGGGCCCTGGCCACCGCCGCCGCAACATGGGCAGGAATGTCCTCTACCAACTCGCTAAGGGGCAAGAAAGTCCCCTCCAACGTACTCTTGACCGAGACCTCCCCGGTCTCATCGGCGAAGGCTCGTCGGCCCGACACCAGCTCGTACAAGATGGCGCCCAAAGCGAACACATCGGTTCGCGCGTCCACAGAACGGGCATCTAGAACCTGCTCGGGCGCCATGTAGCCAGGGGTGCCCATGGCCACGCCCTGACGCGTGGAGCCTTCTAGGTCCTCAGACACCACCTTCGCGATCCCGAAGTCCGCCACCTTGGGCACGACCCCACCGGGAGTCCGCGCCAGCAGCACATTGGCGGGCTTCAGATCTCGATGCAGCACGCCCGCTTGATGGGCCGCGTTGACCCCAGCCATCACCGCAGCCATGAACGTGAGGGCCTCGTCGAGGGGCAAAAAGCCGCGCCGATCGATGAGCTCATCGAGGGAGACGTTGTCCACGTACTCCATGAGCAGCCCGTATTGGCCATCGTGCCGGACCACATCGGTGACGGCTACGATGTTGGGATGCCGAAGCTGGGCCTGAATGCGCCCTTCGAGCAGGAGGCGATCCGCCAAGCTCTTCTTGCGAAAGAGCAAGAGCTTGAGCGCATGAACGCTGCCGAGGTCCACGTGACGCACCCGGTAGACTTCGGCGAGGCCACCCTGGCCAACAAGCGCCTCAACCTCGTACCGTTCCTGAATGCGTAAGCCCGTCTTCAGCATCAAGGGCTCCGGATCAGGCGCCCATTCGTGCCCAGGCCCAGGCTGAAGGTGGTCACGTAGGGATTGTTGGTGGCCGTTACCGTCTGCATGGCCGACGCCGAGAAGGCCAGCCGCTCACGTGCGCGAATGATCAACGTGCCGCCGACGCGCAGATTGAAGACCCGCAGCGAGCCGAAACGATCTGGATCGGTCAGGTCCGTCAAGCCAAAGTCCAGCCCGCCAGGGCGATAGTACGCGGTGGCATCGGGCCCGAACGAGAACCAGGGCCTCCACCCCACCAGGACCTGACTATTCAGCACGCCTTCTGGGTTGGGCGCTGCGATCTGGCCATCTGGACCTGGAAAACGCCGGGTGTTGGGGAAACGATACCAGGCCACCGCTTCCAAATAGGCGCTCAAATACCCCTGCTCACCGAGGGGTGCCCCCTTGCCGATTGAAGTCAAAACACCAGTATCAAAGGTGCCTTCTCCAAGGTTCGTTACACGCTCTCGCTGGCCAGCCGTCAGCTGACCGAACCGAAGGTCGACGCCCACGGCCCAGGTGAATGGGTCGCCATAGAGCTCGTCGAGCACCGTCCCT
>JBGCER010000412.1:0-14396 GCA_045106515.1 Myxococcota bacterium | reverse complement strand
CAATCGATACATCGCGCTCTCGGACATCCTGGTCCTCATCGTGGTTGTGGCGGTGACGTTTTGGGGCACTGGGGTCGTCACCAAGATCACCCTACGTGCGTTGGGGGAACGAGGCGTAGACACCTCCGGCACCGTCGGCGTGCTGCTGAGCCTCGGTCGCTACGTGCTGATCGTCGTGGGCCTCGGCGTCGCCCTCAACACCATCGGCATCGACCTCACGGCCCTGTTTACGCTTGGAGCCGTGTTCGCGGTCACCATCGGCTTCGCCCTACAAAACATCTCCCAGAACTTTATCAGCGGCATTATTTTGCTGGTTGAAGGGGCGATTCGCCCCGGTGACATCCTTGAAGTTGAGGGGCGAGTCGTGCGGGTCATCAAGCTCGGGGTGCGGTCCACCGTGGCCCGCAGCATGGACGACGAGGACCTGATCCTGCCCAACGCCACCTTGGCCCAGGGCACCGTGAAGAACCTGACCATGATCGACGATGAGCTGCGGATCCGCGCCTCGGTCAGTGTGGCCTACGAGTCCGACCTAGAGCAGATCGAGAAGATCTTGATGACGGCGGCCCGATCGGTCGCCGATCCCAAGGCCATCCGCACGCCGATCGTACTGCTCGAAGAGTTCGCAGACTCGGGCATCCACTTCGACGCCTTCATCTGGATCAGCGATCCATGGATGGCTCCGAAGATGCGGTCCAAACTTCGCATGGCGATCTGGAAGGCCTTTAAGGCCCACGGCGTGGTGATCCCCTTCCCCCAAGTGGACGTGCATGTGGAACGACCCAGCGAAGTGCAGCACTAGAGGCTATTATCCCCGTCACACCTGCCAGGGCACGGGCGTAAGGTGTGAGCGTGGAGGACACTATGATCCGGACTAGCGCAGTGTGCGCGTCTCTTGCGTTGTTCATGGCGGGGGCGAGCGGGTGCTCGGAATCCAACATTGACCGGGACGGCGACTTCAACAACCTCGGCGGTCAAGACGACTCCGATGGCGGCGGCGCCGGCGAGGACCCCAACGACGACGGCGACGACCCCGAGACCGAAGACGACTTCTTGGCCCTCGCCCCCAGCGAGACCGACATCTACGTCTTCATCGCCAATCCGGCGCGGAATACGGTGACCCGGATCGACGTGTTCACCATGGATGTGCGCACCATCGGAGTGGGTGTGGACCCGAGCATTGTGCAGGTCACGCCTGAATACGACCACGCTGCGGTGTTCAACCGCGGCGATGATAGCGTCACCATCGTCAACAGCGAGTCCCTCGACACCCTCAATGTGCCGGTGCGCGACAACTACAACGCCATGCGCATGTCCGGAGATGGCGCCTGGGTCGGCCTCTTTCACTCCCAAGCCGCCGAACGACCCGACGACCCGCCCACCGACGGGCTGCAGTCGTTCAACGAGGTCAGCTTTGTCTCGATCCCCGATGGCGAACATCACCCCATGGCCGTGTCCTTCAACCCCCGGGACATCCAGTTCAGCGAGGACGGCACCCTGGCCGTCGTCGTGGCCGACGAGGCCCTCTGGCTGGTGGACCTGACCCAGCAGACCCTGCTGCCCCGCCGCGTGTCCGTAGGCGATGAGCTGGACCCGCCCAAGGCCGAAGAGGTGGTGCTCACCCGCTCCGGTCAATACGCCTATGTGCGCCAATTTGGAGCGAATGACCTGCTCTTGGTGGACCTAGGCACCGGTGGCACCCAGCGCCTGCCTGTGGGCGAAAATCCAACCGACTTGGACCTGTCTCCCGATGGGGTGAGCGCGGTGGTAGTCTCCAGGACCTCTGGCGAGGTTTGGGTCTTCGAAGCCGAACAACCCGAGCTTCCACCCAAGGTCGTCACCCTGCCTCCAGAGCTCCGCGCGGGCTCCTTGCTCTTCGATCCATCGGGCAGCCAAGGCGTGCTCTACACCACGTCCACCGCCACCACCACCTACGCCATTTGGGACACCCAGACCGACGCCCTCGTCGTTCACGATTTGGTCAAGCCAGTCAGCGCCATGGCCGTCACCCCCAATGGCGAGAGCTTGTTGGTGCTGCACAGCCAGGCCAACGCCCCCGACATGGAGCCCACCGACCCCTTCTTTGACGCCTGGGCCATGTCCCTCATCTCCCTGGATGCGACCAACTACCGAGAGAACCCGATCAAGCTCCCCGCTGAGCCCATCGGCTTTTCCAACTCGGCCGATGGCAGGCACGGCTACTTCATCATGGATGAGCAGCCTTCCATGGTGCAGATCGACTACTTGACTCTGCTCTATGACGAGATTCCGCTGCGCAGTGCACCGGTCTACGTGGGTGTGCTCCCCGACATCGACCCCGAAGACGACATGACCCCGCCCGCCTGGGCCAGCCAAGAGCACCCGCTCGGTCGGATCAGCTTCTACTATGAGCAGCAGCAGCGCTTGGAGACCATCACGGGCTTCGAGCTGAACGGAAGGATCGAAGAATGAACCTTCGAACTCTGCTGTGGCTCGCTCCCCTCGCTCTGGGTGCGTGCTGGGGAAGCATGCCTGCGAACTGGGGCCCCAACGCCGATCCACTGTGGGACCCCGCCACCGTCGTGGCCATGGGCGACGCGATCTATGTCAAACTCAACGCGGGCGGCCAGCTCGCGCGCATCAGTCGGGACGGCGCTGAGATCCTCGATCTTGGCGCTGGGTCCGTCGACCGTTTCCAGGCCTCTCCCGATGGCGAGACCCTGGTGGCGTTCGTTCGATACACGTCTTGCGAACCGCCCGATCCCAGAGACGCGCGCGGGGTGCGAACCGTCGAAGACTGTGACCCCCGATTCCGCAAGCTCCGCACGGAGGTCGCCACCATCACCGGCACCACCGTCGAACGGCAAATCCCAGTTAAGTCGCACTATAACGCCGCCACCTTCAGCGATGATGGCCGGTGGGCTGTCACCTGGCTCGACGCCTCTCAAGGCATCGACCTGACCGGCAGTGGCGTCGTGGACTTCAACAGCGTCTTGGTGCTGGACCTAGGCCAGGAAGGCGAGGATGCCGCCACCTCAGTGAGTGCTGGGTTCTCCGCCGAAAACGTCTTGTTTACCAAGGATGGTACCCGCGCCATCGTCCTCTCCAAAGATAGCGTGACCGTGCTGAACCTAGAGGGTGCCGAACCCACCCGCGGCACCACCTTCCGCCTCACCCTCGATGCCGATCAGTCGGTCGTGCCCGTGGGCATCGAGCTCACCGAAGACGGACGCTTCGCCTTGATCACCGCTCGCGGGCAAGATGACCTCTACGCGCTCCGACTCGATAATCCAAGTTTGAACCTGATCACCTTGTCCGGCCCACCCGCTGCCCAAGGCATTGTGTCCGACCCCACGCCGGAAGACGATGAAGTCGATGACCTGTCGATCATCACCTTTAGAGACTCGGCCTCGGTCAATGTGGTGGACCACAGCGACTTTGGCATCTCTGTGTTCGACCTCGACGAGCCCATGAACCGGATCTTGGTCGAAGGCCGAGAGGCGGTGCTGTGGTCGGACGAGGCGCTCAAAGATGTCTACACCTTCAACGCCGACACCAATGAGGTGGTGGAGTATCGACTCGAGAACCCCGCCGTCCAGATGCAGATCGCCCCAGGCGGTGATTTCGCGGTGGCATTGACCCGCCCCGAGGGCGGCTTTGGCGCAGGCACAGAGGGCCTCTACGACGCAAATCCCGGCCTAGAGGTGCTCGAGATCGGCGCTGGTCGGGGCCGCGGCGGGGCCAAGCTCTTGGAGGGCCAAGGGGTGGGTATGGCCTTTAGCCCCAGCGATACGCGCCTCGACCTCTTGGTCTTGCAGCTGGGTCAGACCTATGTGTACCAGCTCGACCTGCTCACCAATCGAGAGTCCCGAGTGGAGCTGACCGCAGCACCCATCCGCATCGGCGCCCTGCCCGACGGGGGATTCTGGATCACCCACGATGCCTCGATGGGCCTGGTGAGCTTCTATGACCCGGTAGACGGAACCGTAGTTGAAACCGGCGGTTTTGCCGCCGCTGGATGGCTTGAAGGCACGCCCATCGCCGACCCCCAGGAGGCCCCATGAGCCGCCGAATCGCCCTGGTGATGATGCTCGTGGGCCTGGGCCAGCCCGCGATGGCCGCCAAGAACGAACTCTCCCTCGAAGGCGGCACCAACCGCATCGCCGATCCGGACTTCCGCACCTTCGCTCGCGGAGCCGCCATGCCCACCTGGGGCATTCGAGGCGGATACGCCGTGCACGATCGCGTGGCGCTCTTCGGGAGTTTGCACACCGGTCAGCGGGGCCAGCAAGTGTCCGACGGCACCGCCAACGGGTTCCGAACCGCGTACAACGCCACGACGCTCACCTTGGGGGCCAAGGCCGACGCCGACCTCGGCGAGACCTTCGCCCCGTACGTGTCCGCGGGTCTATTGCTGCACCATGGGCTGGTCCGGTTGGACGATGACCCCAATCGTCGCAACAACCCAGGCCAGATCTTGAGCTCCTCCGCCTCCTTCGGCGCCACGGCCTTGGCGGGCTTTGAGATCCGCTTCTTGCCCGGCGAGGACATCCAACCCGCCCTTCACGTCGAGGGCGGTCTGCAGGGCGTGCTGCCGCACAGCTACCTCTTCAATGGAGAGTCCATGCTCAATATGGGCTACTTGGGGCCCGTGATTCACGCTGGAGCCGGCATCCGGTTCTAGCGGCCCGCTGCACTCTCGGCGGGCACGCGCTGCCGCAGAGGTGCCTATGGCCCGGAAGAACCAGCTCGACCCCACCGCCTACAACGCCATGACCGGCTTCGATGGCGATTGGCGTGATTCCTGGTGGAATCAGGATTATCTTGAGATGACAGCCCGGCGGCTGAACCTCGCCAACGTCCGAACGGTGCTCGATCTGGGCTGCGGCGTGGGGCACTGGGGCGTTCGGCTCCTAGACCTCTGCCACGCCGACGCATCGCTGATCGGGGTCGACCGTGAGCCGACGTTCCTGGACCGGGCACGCACCCGAGCCGCAGACCGACACGCCTCCTTCGAAGAGCTGCACGGCGAAGAGCTGGTGGAACGGTTCGGCAAAGACGCCTTCGACCTTGTCACCTGCCAGACCGTGTTGATGCACACCGAAGACGCCTCCGCCGTCTTGGAGCAGATGTGCGCCGTGGTCAAACCGGGGGGCCTGCTCTTGGTGGCCGAGCCCGACAACCTGAGCAACACCCTATCGTCGGTGGCGGTGGGGCAACGGGACCCACAAACCCTATTAGCGGCCGCGGAGCTGCACATGGTGAGCAATGAGGGCAAGCGGGTGATGGGCCACGGGGACAATGACCTGGGCGTGCGGCTCCCCGAGCTGTTCCACGCCGCCGGCCTCACCGAGATCGAGTGCCGCACCAATGACCGGTGCGCCTTCTTGGTGCCGCCGTATGACCATCCGCTCCAGAAGTTGGAACTCGAACATACCCACCGGGAAGACCCCGAGGTCCACCGAGCGCTCTTCCAGACCCGATTCCTGGCCGGCGGTGGCGATCCCGAGCGATTTCCCGCCTTGTGGGCGGCATTTTGGTCTCTACACGCAGACCGGGTCGAGGCGATCAAGGCCGGGCACTACATCAACGCCGGCGGCTTTGTGATGTACCTGGCCTCGGGCCGAAAACCCGTGGGCTAGCTGCCCAAAATCTGGGTCAGCTCGTTGAGCGCGTCGCGCTCTTCGGCGGAGACGCTCGCAAAACCGAGCAGGCCACCAGAGGCGCGCGCGACCTTGTCGGCCTTGGCCAGAATTTCAGTGCGCAGAGTGGACTTCTCGGCGTCGGACAAGTGAGCGGACAGCTCGGTGTGGTACGTGCGCCACGCCGCGAACAACTCCGTATTGGGCGACTCCGTGAGCCAGCTCTCGAGCAAGGAGTAGGCTGGAGAGGTGCTCTTGAGGCCCGCGCTGGTCGCTTCCAGCAAAATGGACTTGCGCTCCGCGTCATCGAGCACGTGATCGCTCCACGCCACGTGCAGCATGGGCACGATGGAGAAGGCGGCCAAGGTCATGGGCGTGACGCCCAAGTCCACCATCTTGCGCAAGATGCCAGCGTCCGCGAAGCCGGTGATGTCGGCCAGATCCGTCACGGCAGCGTCTTTGGCCTGTTCGGCCCTCAAGCGATTGATCTGCTCTTGCTCGCGATCCTTGAAAAACTTGCCTTCGAGGGCCTTTCCGCGGTCGCCGAGTGTTTCGGTAGACATCCGTGCTCCTATCATCGAGAGACGCGCTGTAACGCTTGCGCAGGCGGGTGGGGAGGCAGAGGACCGCCTACTCTTCGTCGAAATCCACAAGACCGCGATCGCCCGCCACCGCCACGGGCGGAGGCTTGCTTCGCCAGTACTTCTCATCACCGGAACGGAAGCGCTGGTACAAGAAGAAGGCCGAGACCCCGAAGATCACTACCGAGCCCACTTGGCCGGGCGTGATGCCTTCGTAGAATGGCAGAATGTCGCGAACGAACGTGCCTTTCAGGGTGAGCCAGCGGTTGTCCGTCTCGAAGGGACGCAACGTGTCCATGAGCAGGCGGGAGGGGCCGTAGATCATGCCGAGAACCAACGGATAAATGCCGGGGATCTGCGGCCAGCGGTCCATGACCAAGAACAGCACCAAAATGCCGAGCGACATCAATGCTTCGTAGAAGCCCATGTCGTGGGCGGCCACCACGCCCGAATAGTCGACGCTCGCGAGATCGGTGAGGTAAGAGCCGGCTTTCATGCCGCCTTCTGCCTGGCAGGGGCCCCAGCGGTAGTCCGTCGTGGCTTCTGCTGCCCACTCCGGAATGCCCCAGGTGTGCCCCTCTACAGGGCGGCAATACTTGGCCAACCAGTTGATGGGGCTTCCCAACTGATCAGGGGTAACGCCAGTTCCCGGGTGATCGTGGGCGACCGTACAGCCCATTCGCCCAAAGAACCAGCCCAAGGCGAAGCCAAAGGCCATGTGGTCGAGGTTGGCCCAGACCGGCAGTTTGTACCGCTTGAAGAAGTAGACCGTCAGTGGGACACAGACGACAAAGCCGCCAATGGACGACAGCCCTTCCCAGACGTACAAGAAGCGAATGGGCTCGGCCAGGTACCCTTGAAGGTCATACATGAGGCCGTAGCCCACGTGACCACCGATAAAGGTGCCTACAACCAGCCATCCGATGAGCCGATTAATGGCGTCGGCGTCGTGGCCATTGCGACGCGCGCGCGCCATGGCCAGCCAGCCGCCCAGCAAGAAGCCGAGCGCCACAAGAATGCCAAACCCATGGATCTCCAGTTCGTCCCTTGGAAGCCCGGCGGGCAAGGGAATGTGGAAGATCAGGCGCGGAAAGAACGGGATCGCCGCGAACACGAGGTCGCCTCTCAAGAAGTGGCGCAGGACTACCCCGCGAACCCCCCAGTTGCCACGCGCCCCAGACGCTTCAAGACCGTCGACGGCGTATAGTGGCGGTCGCGGGGAGCGGCATGGCCGTCATCAATTTTGCGAGGCGTGAGATCATCACGCGCATCGTGTACTTCGGGGCTCCGAAAGCGGGCACCACCTCAAATGTTCGCCATCTCTATGAGCACGGTCCGTGGCAAACCCATGGACCGCTGCTTCCGTTCGGGCCTGGCGAAGAGCCGTGCCTCTTTTTTGAGATGCTGCCCGACCCGGCCACCATCCCTGGCTTCACCCTGCGCGTTCGGGTCTACGCGTTGCCCGGTGGCCAAGAAGACGCGCTGCACCGCGAGGAAGTGCTGCGGGACACCGACGCCATCGTCTTGGTGGCTGACGCGCGACCTGGGCGGGGCGAGCCGAATATCGACGCCTTGCTGGACTTGGACCGCACGCTCAAAGACCTGGAGCTCGACCTGGGCACCCTGCCCATGGTGTTTCAGGTCAACCACATCGACCACCAAGACGCCGAAGAGGTGAAGGCCGTCGTCTACGACCTCAATCCGTACGGCCACGTCACGATTCCGGCCAAAGCGGTGGAGGGCGTCGGTGTCATCGAGACCCTGACCACGATCCTGGAAGACATCGTGGTGCGGCTTCGGGACAACCTGGCTGGCCGCCCCACGAACCTGCCCGTGCACGCCATCCATCGCCGGGAGCCGATGACCCCAGAGCAGGTTTTAGACGCCCATAATCAGGCGATCAATCTGGCCCGAAAAAAGACGATCGACTTCGCCGTCCCCGACAGCCCCGAGGTCTGGAGCCGGAGTCACTACGACATCCTGCCGACCGGGCTGGTTGTGGAAGTGCCGTATCAACCCCCTGATCTCGTCGGCATGCGTCCGGTTCACATCCTGGACACCCGCCTCGAAAACAGCCGGGTTCAGATTGACCTGGTGCTCGATGACAGCGAGGGGTCCCACCCCACCCGGCTCCGCGTCAAGCTGGTGCCCCCGGGCACAGCCTCCCTCGACGACCCTGCCAATGCGCGATCGGGCACCGTTCCGGCGGTGCGACAGCGCGAGGAGGTCACCCAAGCCATCCCCGACAAGATCGAGATCGTCCAGGCCCCGATGGTCACCTACACATCGGTCTGGTATGGCCTGCTCGGCGTGGGCGCCGGCATCGTGGTCGGCCTCCTGTTGGGCTTCTTGATCTGGGCGTGAGCACATGAGTCTGTCGTTGACCGGCGCTCGCTGGACCGAGGCGTTCGCCTTGGACGCGCAGGTAGAGAGCCTCGTCGATCAGGGCCTAGACCCGATCACAGCGCGATGCCTCGCGGTCCGAAACCCGGAAGCGCCGGCGGCGTGGCTATCCCCCACGGCCCAACATCTGCACGACCCCGACCTGATGCTAGGCATGGGCGAGGCCTTGGAGCGCTTGCGACAGGCGGTGGCCGAGCACCAGCGCGTACGGATCATCACCGACTACGACGTGGACGGCACCACCTCGTCCCTGATCCTGCAAGCGGCCCTTCGTTTGTCCGGTTTTGAAGGGCTGGATTACCATATTCCCGACCGATTCAAGGAAGGGTATGGGTTTAGCGCCGCCGCCGCAGACGCCGCCGCAGACGATGGCGTCGACCTGATCATCACGGCGGACATTGGGGTCCGCGACCACGGGGCGGTGGCCCAGGCTCGATCGCGCGGCGTCGACGTCCTGATCTGCGACCACCACCTGCCCGCCGGCGCGGATGTGCCCCCAGACGCCCTGGTCCTATGCCCCCCTCAGGCCGCCTGCGACTACCCCAATCCACACCTCGCGGCGTGCGGGGTGGCGTTCAAGCTCGCCCAAGGTCTGCTCGCCGACCACCCCAAGCGCCAGGCCATCGAGCGCAGCCTGCTCAAGCTCGCCGCCATCGGCACGGTGTGCGACATGGTGCCGCTGCACACCCTAGAGAACCGGGCGATCGTCACCCTCGGGCTCACCGCGCTCAACCAAGATCGACATGGAGCTGGCCTGTCCGCGCTCCTCGGGGTGGCCGGCCTCACCACGGGTCAGATCGACGAGCGTGACCTGGGCTTCCGCATTGGCCCCCGAATCAACGCTGCCGGCCGGGTCGCCCACGCGCACTTGGTGGTTCGCCTGCTCAACAGCCGCGATCCCGTTGAAGCGCGCGCCTATGCCCGACAGCTCGACGAGCTCAATGCGCACCGCAAGCAGCTCCAGAAGAAGCTGGTCGATGAGGTTGTAGCCGCGCTTCCCTCCGAGCCGGACCCGTTCGTGCTGGTCCACGGAAACGAAGCCGACGGCTGGCACCGAGGCGTTGTGGGCATCGTGGCAGCTCGGGTCAAAGACGAGGTTCATCGCCCTGTTGCGGTCGTCAGCATCCAGGGGGAGTTCGCCGTCGGCAGCGTGCGGAGCGTGCCTGCGGTCCACGCCGTACGGGCCCTCGACCACTGCTCGGACCTTTTGGTGAAGTACGGCGGACACCCGGCCGCCGCTGGATTCACCGTGCCCACCAAGGACCTGCCCGCCCTGCGGGAGCGCTTGTGTGCCTACGTCAGCGGCGCTGTCGAAGAGGACGCCTTGGTGCCGGTCCGCACGATCGATGCCGAGGTATCGCCGAACGCCTTGAGCCTCGACCTACACCGCCACCTCCGCGCCATCGGTCCCTTTGGCCAAGGCAACCCCGCCCCCCGCCTGGCTCTGCGCGGGGTGACCGCACAGCGCATCTCGGTGCGCGCGAATGGTCGACTCCTGGCGTTGCAGCTCCGGACCGCCGAAGGTCCGGTCGACGCGATCTGGTGGGGGCAGGCCGAGCTGCAGCCCACCCTCGAGGGCCGGCCCATCGACCTGCTGGGCACGTTGTCCACCTGGACGACGCGCCAAGGCCAGGAGCGGCTCCAGTTCGAGATCAGCGATGCATTGGTGCCCGAAGCCTAGAACCGACGACGACGACGGAACAGGAAGCCAAGCCCAATAAAGGGAAGAACAACCGCCGCTTCGGTCGCCCCACCATCCCCACCGCCGCAGCACCCACCCTGGGTATTGTCGCTGTCATTGGTGCGGTCTTCGAGCTCTTTGAAGTCCTCTCGGATCAACCATCCGGGGTTCTCTTGGGCCACGTACTCGTACGCGCCGATGGTCGGGGACTCGCCGTTTCGCTCAAAGCCGTTGAAGTCCAGCGAGGGCACGAAGGTTGCACCCGCCGGGTCCGCGGCCGCTCGGGCGACGGAGCCACTCGTGGGGTAGAAGTTCCAGTCCTGCCAGTTCTCGAACTCGGTGTAGCCGCCGCCGTACAGGAAGTGGCCCGCGTCGAAGTCCAGGTTGCGGACCCGGCCGGTGATCACATTGGTGCTGATCAGCACTTGCTCGTCGAGGTCATCTTCGTCGGCTTCGAACGCATCGCCTACGGGATTGGCGATCAGGTTGTTCGCAAAGACCATGCCGGTCCGGCCCGCCCAGTTGTTGATTCGCACGGATGCAGAGCCATTATCGGCGAACGTGTTGAACGAGATCGCCAGATTCTCAAGGCTCTCCCGGTTGTCATCGGAGTACAAGCCGTGCTGACCTGTCGAGAAGGCGACGTTGTTCCGCACCAGGGCCGACCCGGTGATATACAAGCCTGAACCAATGGTCTCCCAAACCACATTAGACTCGACCACGTTCTTCTCGCCGAACTCGGTGGACTGCGTGATGATCCCGTGGCGGTTGATGTCGTAGATCACGTTGTCGCGGATGACGTTGTTCTGGCCGCCAGGCGCGACGTGGATCCCGTCGTTGCGGGCGGCGTCGTCTCGACTGCCATTGCCGTGCACCAGGTTGTTGGCGATGGTGAAGTCCCGCGAGAAGCAACTCGCATCGCCGCACCCTGCGTAGATGCCGTGGCCATCCCGGATGTCGAAGACCTCCATCCGGCGGATCTCCACCCGAGCCGACTCGCCGGTGACTACGATACCCGAGTTGCCGATGCGGCTGACCCGCCCGTCTTGCAGCAGAACATCGCTAGAATTCTCGATGCGAACGCCATTCCCACCGCTGTCATAGCGCTCGTCATCCATCTCGAACGACACGCCCTCGATCCGCAAGAAGGTGCTGTCGTAGACGCGGAGCACGCGATTGCCGCTCTCGACCAGTCGGATCACGGGATTCGCACCATCCGCCGCCTTAAACACGACGGGGGCTCCATCCGTTCCCGGCGCGGTGATCTCCCAATTCGCGGTGACCTCATAGGTTCCATCGGCGAAGGTGTACACGTCGCCAGCCGCAAGAGAGCCGGTCAGACCCCGTACATCGGCACCAGGGCTCAAGCTCACCTCGACGGCGAGGGCAGGCATGGCGAAACACAGCAGGGGCAACAGGCGAGTCAACATTGGCGTCTCCACGTGCACAGCATAGCGGCACGATCCGTCAGCGCGCGAATGGCCCACCCGTGACACCCAAGTCATTGCGGGACCCATCTCGGTCATTGAACGCAGAGGACATGGGGCCGGCGTCGCGCGCCGGGGAGCGAGACGTCACCGCCAGATCGTCATTGGCCACGCCATCATCGGACCAGTCCACGAAAGATGGGTTTGCCGCCAGATTTCCCTCGTCGGTCAACAGGGCGCCACCCGCATAGTTATCACCCGGGGACGTGGCGAAAACAAGGTTATACGTGATTTCTGCGCCGCTACCGGATTGGACCTCGATACCGCTACCGCCATCGGACCACGCCACAATATTGGACATGATGGACACCCCGGACGCGTTGGCGCTGGACATGTAGATGCCCGCGCCCGCCGTGGTGGCCTCATTGCCGGTGAAGGTGCTGTTGAAGAGGCTCAAGGCTGAGGTGCCGCCGGAGATGCTCAGGCCGCCGCCAACGGTGCCGCCGTCGTTCTCCATCACTTCAAGGTTTCGGAAGACGGCCGAGCTCGAATTCACATCGGTCAGCGCGATGGCGCCGCCTCCGTTGACCGCCGTATTGCCCGTCAGCCGCACCCGAAGCACCGAATGGCGAGTTCCAGACTGCACTTGCAGCGCACCACCGGTATCTTTGGCCGTGTTGTCGGCGAACTGGGAGTCCGACAGCACCAGGGTGGAGCTCTCGGCGAGCAGGGCGCCGCCCCGATTGCCCGAGTTCATCTCGAACACGCAGCCGTCCGCGTCGAGGGTTCCGCCAAACACCGCCACCGCTCCGCCGTCGTCGGTCGAGCTATTGCCCCTGGCGACGACGTCGATGAGCGTCAGGTTCCCCGACGCCACCGCCACCGCTCCGCCATCCGCACCGGCCACATTGTCGAGCAGGTCCACGCGGGCGAGCGCCACGTCGGAGAAGGCCGCTTGAATTGCGCCTCCGTCGCCCGCGCCCGCGCCTTCGGAAATGCTCAAATCGCGGAGAGACAACTTCACACCATCGACCGCATTGACCACGCGCCCACCGCTGCTCGGCTTGAGCACCGTGCCCGACCGGCTCTGCCCCTGAACGACCAGCTCCGCGCCGTCTTTCAGATCCAGCTGCACCTCGTATTCATCATCGGCCAAGAAGAGCGTGTGGCACGTGGGCTCCAGCGCAGCAAGTCCATCTTCAATACTGGAGAACGGCTTGGCGTCCGTCCCGTCCGAATCCCCCACCGTGTACGAAGGGTCGACCGCGATGCTAAAGGCGTTCGGGTCATCATCATCGCAGTCGCCGCGGCAAACACTACGTCCATCCTCATCTTCATCGATATCATCGGCGGAGCCGGAGCAGTCATTGTCCAGGCCATCGCAGGTCTCAGTCAGGCCGGGCGCCACCAGCGGGTCGGTGTCATCGCAGTCACCTGGACCCGCGTCATTGCAGATGGCGACGCCGTCTTTGTCTTGGTCCACCCGGTCGGGGTTGACCCCGTCACAGTCGCTGTCCTTGTCGTCGCAGATCTCCTCTGCGCCGGGGTAGACGTTGTTGTCGTCATCGTCGCAGTCGCCGGCGCAGACGCGAACACCATCCCGGTCCGAGTCGTCTTCGTCCGAGGGGGTGGCGCCATCGCAGTCGTTGTCTTGGCCATCGCACAGCTCGGGCGCGCCGGGGAAGATGGTGTCGTCGCCATCATCGCAGTCGCCATCGGCCGGAGAGAAGCCATCCGCGTCATTGTCGACCGTCGACGGGGCACCCCGCCCCATCAGATCGATGGTCAGCGGACCGGAGTCGCTATCGGTGGTGCGGATCTGCACCCGCCCCGATTCGTCCTCGTCGGCCACGTTGGGGGAAAAGTTCACGACGAGGTCTACAGATCCGCCAGGTTCGACGTCACCCGCCGGATCTCGCGAGATCGACCACACGTTGTCATCCCCTTGCACCAGCGTGACACTCAGCACCTCCAACGGTTCACCACCGGCGTTGGACAGAGCGACCCGCTGCTCGGCGCTGGTACCGACAGCCACCTCACCGAAGGTGAGTTCAGTGCGCTCAAGCTCGGCAATAGCGGGCCCTTCTGGCCCTTTATTGCCATTGCAGGCCATGACCATCACAATCGAAGCTGCAAGCGCCCAGTTCCACCTCATTATTGGCCTCCTCCGAACGTTTCTTGCGCCGCACCGCACCCGATTCACGGTTCGGCGCGCCATGCCGATCCATTGTAAGGTGAATTAGGCGATCTCTCGCCTGCGTTTCCAGATGAGGCGAGCTGTTGCGCCACCTAGCCTACAAAACCGTCCGATGGTCACCGTGCATTCTGGCATTTGCCGCTTTTGCTTGCACAGCCGAAGGCGAATCCGACACTCCGGACCTACCGACGGATGACACCTTCATCCCCGAAGACACCGGCCCCTTCGAGTTCCCCGAGGACACGGGCGACACGGCGGTCAAGGACCAAGTGCCACTGCACTGGCTCTACCTCTATCAGGAGGGCGCCCTGGAACTGAGCCCCGCCGGCGGCCCGTACACCGCGCTCACAGGCTCGCTCACGGTATTGGAGCTCATCGACTTCGAGCTGCCCCCCGAAGACACCGACCCCGACACCGACACCGACACCGACCTGCCTTGGCCCGACCTGGACGAGTCCCCCGCCGCGTGCGGCGTGCGCCGCGCCC
>JBGCER010000411.1:0-2979 GCA_045106515.1 Myxococcota bacterium | reverse complement strand
ATCAGGTTGTAGTCCACCCAAAGCCCACCCATTGTGTAATGAGAAGCTGGGTAAATCTTCATCGGCTTCTTGAGCGGCGAGTCGCCGGTGATCCGCTCGTACATCTCGAAGAGGTTGCCGTAGCGGTCCAAGACGCCCGGCGCGCTCAGGCGCTGCACCGCGTCACCGAAGTCCAAGTACACCGCGTTGCTCTTGGGCAGCACGCTGTGGCCCGTGTCGCACATGCGCTTGGCGGCGCGGCTGGCGACGTCGCGGGGCACCAAGTTGCCGAAGGTCGGATAGATGCGCTCCAGGTAGTAGTCGCGCTCGCTCTCCGGGATGGTGGCCGGGTCCCGAAGGTCGCCCTCCTTCTTGGGCACCCAAACACGACCATCGTTCCGCAGGCTCTCGCTCATGAGCGTGAGCTTGGACTGGTGCTCCCCGAGCTGCGGGATGCAGGTGGGGTGAATCTGGGTGAAGCACGGGTTCGCAAACCCAGCGCCGCGTCGGTACGCCCGGTAGGTCGCCGTCACGTTCGACGCCCGGGCATTGGTGCTCAGATAGAACGCGTTTCCATACCCACCGGTCGCCAACACGACGGCGTCGGCGGCGTGGCGCTCAAGCTGGCCCGTCACCAAGTTGCGGACGATGATGCCCTTGGCGTGTCCATCGATGACCACGATGTCCAACACCTCGCGGCGGTTGTGCATCTTGACCTTGCCGCTGGCGATCTCTTTCGAGAGCGCCTGATAGGCACCCAGCAGCAGCTGCTGGCCGGTCTGTCCTTGGGCGTAGAAGGTCCGGCTGACCAGGGCGCCACCGAAGGAGCGGTTGGCGAGCATTCCAGCGTAGTCCCGAGCGAATGGCACGCCCTGCGCCACGCAATGGTCGATGATGTCGACGCTGACTTGAGCCAGTCGGTAGACGTTCGCCTCGCGGGAGCGGAAGTCACCGCCCTTGACGGTGTCGTAGAACAGCCGCCAGACCGAGTCGCCGTCGTTTTGGTAGTTTTTAGCGGCATTAATACCGCCCTGTGCCGCGATGGAGTGCGCGCGACGTGGGCTGTCGTGGAAGCTGAAGGCTGCCACATTGTATCCGAGCTCGGCCAAGGTCGCGGAGGCCGAGGCTCCGGCCAAGCCCGTACCGACGACGATCACCTTGTACTTACGCTTATTGGCCGGGTTGACGACCTTGATCGCCTGTCGATGGTTGGCCCAGCTTGTCTCGATAGGGCCTTCAGGGAGGCGTGCGTCGAGGTTCATGACATCACCTGTGCGGGGAGGAGATCAGTGAGCATTGGATTTTGCCGGGGCCGGGGTGACGCTGGCGGGGCAGCTGTCGTAGTAGCCGCAATACGACCACGTCGGTGGGGCCTCCAAGAAGCCCCCCGCGGTGCCGGCGAACCCGAGAACGGGGAACGACAGGTTGCCGATCAAGACCAAGCCAGCCACAAAACCGGCGATGCTACGCCAGAACTTGCCCGTGGTTGCAGACTCGATGCCGACCGTCTGAACCGCGGACCAAGCGCCGTGGTACAGGTGCAAGCTCAAGAATACGGTGGCAATGACGTAGATGCCGGCGCTGATGGGGTTGCCGAACGAGATCAGCATGTTGTGGTAGACCTCGCCGCGAGCAAAGCCCAGGTCCGCGTACTCGTAGACGTTCACCAGGCTGTGCAGCGGCGAGAACACGCCAACAGTGAAGTCGAGCAGGTGCCAGATGATGAAGAGCAGCAGAGCAATGCCGCCGTAGCGCATGCTCTTGCTCGCAGCGGTGCTGGCGTAAGTCTTCTTGGGCCCCTTGTAGGACTTGCCGCGCGCTTTGTTGTTCTGGGCGATGAGGCTGAACGCCGACACGACGTGCACGATCAGGGCGAGTAGCAAAAAGCTACGGCCTCCCCAAACCAGAGGCGGCATCTCTTGCAGCTTGTGTGCATAGGCGTTGATGGCGTCGCTCCCAAGGTGGAAGCTCATGTTGCCCACCATATGGAACAACACCCAACCGATGTACGCGACGCCGGACAGCGCCATGGCCAGCTTCTTGCCGATCGTCGATCGGTAGAGCGCGATGACCGTGTTCATGGAGTCTCCTTTCACTTCGCTCATGCGGCTCGGTAGAGCCGCGACTGCAAGCAGGATGCAAATGCCCTAACGGGCGTGCCGAGGATGCTCCGGACGGCGCAACGCGGCGTGGCGGTGTTGCTTGGACACCGAGTAGTGATGGGTACGGTCCCTATCGGCCGAGCGCGCGATTGGTGGAGTCACCCGTGGCGGCCAATCCTACACTCTGCGCATTCGCACGCCAGCGGCGCCGGACTGAACAGAGGCAGAAACGAAAAACGCCAGACCCAGTCGATGAAGACTGAATCCGACGCTTTCATCCACAGAGCCGGGCCTACGCCAAGAAGCCCTTGATTGCGTCGACCATGTCCACGCGCTCCCAGGGGAACTCGTCGCGGCCGAAGTGACCATGAGCCGCCGTGGGGCGGTAGATCGGGGTCTTCAGACCGAGGTGCGCGATCAGCCCGGCGGGCTTGAGCGGGAAGAGCTCGCGCACGCAGGCGGTGAGCTTCTCGTCGGTGAAGTTGCCCGTGCCGTACGTGTCGACCACCAAGCTGACGGGGTCGGCGACGCCAATGGCGTAAGCCACCTGCACGCTCACGCGGTCGGCAACGCCGGCTGCGACGAGGTTCTTGGCAATGTAGCGTCCCATGTAGGCCGCCGAGCGGTCAACCTTGGACGGGTCCTTGCCCGAGAAGGCGCCGCCGCCGTGGTGGCCGTGGCCGCCGTAGGTGTCGACGATGCTCTTACGGCCGGTGAGGCCCGCATCGCCCATGGGGCCACCGATGACGAAGCGACCGGTGGGGTTGACGAAGTAGCGTGTGTTGTCGTCGAGAAGATCCGATGGGATCGTCTTCTCGATGACTTCGCGAATGATCGCTTCGCGCAGATCATCGTGGGTCACGTCTTCGGAGTGCTGCGTCGAGAGCACGACGGCGTC
>JBGCER010000410.1:0-14055 GCA_045106515.1 Myxococcota bacterium | reverse complement strand
CCGGCCATGGACCGATCCCCGGCTTCGAGCGCTCGAGCCAGCGTTTCTGGTGGCAGGTTGCCCCTCCCGATGTCGGTGAGAGTGCCCGCCACAATGCGGATCATGTGACGTAGAAAGCCGTTTCCGCGCACGTCGAGATGCACTTGGTCTCCGTGTTCGCTCACGCGCCACTCGGGGATGGTGCGCACGGTCGACTTGGCCCCGCAGCCCTTGGCCCGGAACGCCTTGAAGTCGTAGGTGCCGCACAGCGGGGCCACCGCTGCGTTCATGCGTGCCACATCCAGCTCACACGTCACGTGGTGGGCGCGCTGGTGCAGCAGGGGCGATCTCGACATCCGTCGAAGCCACACGAATCGGTAGTGCTTCTGGCGAGACGCCCGACGAGGGTCGAAGGTCATGGGCACGCGCTGGGAGCGCAGCACCGCCACGTCCCAGGGCAAGTGATGGTTCAGCCCCGTGGTCATCGTCTTTTCGTCGCGCCCCGTGGTGGTGACGAACGAGATGACCTGTCCTCGCGCGTGCACGCCGGCGTCGGTGCGCCCGCTCGCCGCAACTCGGATCGGGTGATCCAAGAACGTTTCGAGGGCCTGTTCCATCACGCCCTGAACGCTGCGGCCCGTAGGCTGTAGGCCCCAACCGATGAAGTCACGTCCGTCGTACTCCACCACCAGCATCCACCGCTGCCCATCGCTCATCGACCCAACCCGCGGCTAGAAGTCGAGCTTCAAGCCGACCTGGAAGGTGTCGCCGGTGAAGGTGAAGCCCTCTTTGGTGCCGTCGTCAGCGGCGTCGCCGCTGCTCTCAATGATCTGTCGGCGGTAGGACAGCGTGATCCAGGAGTCGTTGATCCCGGATTGCGCCTCCAGCAGGCTGGCCCGGCGGCGGTCGAATAGATCGAGCAGCACGTTGACACCGGCCTCGTAGTGCCAGCCAAACTTGGAGCCGGTGAGGAAGGTCTTGTTGGCGTTTTCACCACCGCCTTTTCGCTCACGGAAGAGCCACCAATCGGCGCCCAAACTCACGAATGGCACGACGGGCTGCTCGTCGAAAATGTGCAGCCGAGGCGTGATTGACGCGGACGTTGGCACAATGAACAGCTGTGCTGGAGTGCCGCTCGGCTGGTTGTTGTCGTCGAGCGTGAAGCCGTTCCGAGGGATGAGTCCGATCCCAAAGTCGATCTCTACGAATCGGTAGATTTGAGGCCCAAACTCAATCATGAGGGCACTCGCCGTCGAGGTCTTTTGCTTATTCGGATCCTCGCTGAACGCAGCTTCATGGCCGGCGCCGAAGACGGCTTCGATGCCCTTGTCCGTCCCTCGGTACATGCCGTAGCGGATCTCGACATTGCCCCAGGCTGGGGTGAGATCGCCGTTGCCATCGTCGTAGTCGAAGCGGTCGTTCCAATCGTCGTCTTCGTCTTCGTCTTCGTCTTCGTCTGCAGGGTAGTCGTCTACGGGTGGGGCCGGGTCATCTTGGGCCACCGACGACACGGGCAAGGCCAGCGCCACAGCGCCGACTACCGCAGCCGCACCCAACCAACGGCGTCGACGCCACCCGGCGAGGCCAAGCAATCCCATGAGCGCCAAGGGCCAGCCCGCTGCGGACCCTGACGTGCTGCAGTCCATCCCACCGGTCTCACCCGAAATCTGGGAAGCCGTCCGTGTGGGTCGTGGTTCTTCGTCGATGACAGCGCTCATCGCTCCCTCCTGGCCACCAGAGTCCGTGGCCCGCACGGCCAGGTAATACGTCTTGTTGTTGGTCAACGGCGTAATCTCCACAGAGATGGACTGTTTGGCCGTAAACTCGGTCACCTCGATGGGCGCGTCCAGTTCATCGTCCCCATCGAACTTCGGTCCTCCGGTGGGGTACTCCGCAGCTGTGAACGGCGTTGTTGTGACGTAGACCGTGTACTTGGCGATGTCCGCACTATCGAGCGCGTCGAAGGTGAGAGTGAGGGTCTTGTCCTCATAGGTGACGTTGCTCTCCGACAGTGGCACACGATTGGGCGCCAGGTCGACCAGCAGGCGCGTACCGATGTGGCCCACAGCATCTCCATTGTCCAGGTAGACCTTGAGCAGGTTGCTGCCTTCCTGCCACATGCTCCCGTCCAGTGTGGCAGTGATGGTGCCCGCCGTCGACGCGGCCTGCGGGCCTTCCAAGACCGTGCCGCTGCCCTGGGTCTGCCACTGTCCGCCCAACTCGATAGACCACTCCCCGGCCTGATCGATGTCGAACTCCACCTCGACTTCGTCGCCCTCGCCGACCTCGGTGACCGGCTGCCCATCGATAGTCACCGAGAGGTTGGACACCCAAGGACGGTCGGTCAGCACCGCGATCTCTCCGCCGCTCATGCCGGCGAGCGTATAGCCGGAGGGTCCAACGACCACGTCCTGGACGGTGCCATCCAGGTCGAATGTGTCCGCAGGCTCCGCGGAGGCCAGCACACCATTGGTCAGCTCCAGCACCTCCACCCGATCGTTGAACACCGCGAGCATCCACTCGTCGTCCAGGTCTTGGGACACGCCCACGGCCTGAATATTGGGGGTCGACGTGAGCACAGTCGTGTTGAAGCCAGCCTGAGCGTGCAGGTAGCTCGCCACAAATCCGCTGGAGCCGCGCTGAACCGTAAAGGCGCTGTCGATGGCGCCCCCCACCGCTTCCACGTCGGACACATCGATTCCGAACGCGGACAACTGGGGCAGGGCCCCGTTGGTGACCCAGTTCAGCGAGGTCATGCGATTGCTGCCGTGGGAGATGAACAACACGCGCGGTCCCACACTGCCGGACTCGAAGCCTTCGAACGACAGGAGGGCCGGCGCGGCCGCGTCGCCGCTGTCGGTGTCGAACTGCACAGCTCGCGCGTTGCCCGCCGTGTCGTAGATGGCGTAGATGAACGGGCCGCCGAGCTCCGATTGGGCGTAAAACAGGGCCACAACCTCATCTTCAAGAGGATCAGCATCCGAGCTCTCAAGCACCCAGTCCGCATCGTCATTGTCGGGATCGGACACGGCCAGCGGGTCGCCATCGATCAGAACCATCGGCCGAAGCTCACCATTGGAGCAGCCGACCCACACTTCATCGTTGGTCGCCCGGTCCACCACCGCCGCCGACCGCACCGTACACGGGCTAGATGTGGTGACTTCCCATGTGGCGGCGTCCACGACCACCACCTGAGAACCTGCCACAAAGGCGAACACATCGCCTTGCTGGTCCACAGAGCCACCGGTCATCGAGCTAGAGCCGGAGCTCAGAGTCTCGACCTGGGCATCAGGAGGTGCGCCTAGGGCGCTCGACAGCGAGAGAAGAAGTTGAATCCACATGCCCTCGATGCAGCAAGGGCCATGCCAGGGCCACAACCCCGTGTTGGCCGAGGTCTTGACCGGTATCCTGACAGGCTGTCACGAGGCACGCTCCCCCATGACGGCGTGGGACAAGCTGTCAGGCCGATCGCTGACGAACCGCCGCGCCCACCAAGCTCGCCGCCGCCGTTGCGGTGCCACGCAGGTTGTCCATCGACACCCACAAGCGCAACGTGGCTCCCTCATCATCGGCGCGGATCCGACCGACTTGGGCGAAGGGCTGCCCTTCAACTCGACGAGGTCGGGGCAGCGTTCGCGGGCTGTCATCTTCGACCACTCCCACCCCGCCATCGGTCAAGATCCGACGCACAAGATCCGGCAGGACCCTGCGACCCAGCCGAAGCGTGATCTGAGCGCTGATGCCGCTGAACACCGGCACGCCCACCATCGAGATTCGGAGCGGTAGCTCAGCGCCGAGGATGGTTTGAACTTGCTGTCTCGCCCGACTCTCCAAGTCGGTCCAGCCATCTTCCTGAACGTGCCCGACCGCTGGGATCAGGTCGAACGCCAAGCCTTGGGGGAAGACTTTGCGCGGTGGCGTGCCTGCGTTGAACAGCGACACCACCTGCTTGGACAGCTCTTCGATCCCATCGCGGCCCCACGTGGACGCGGGCACGAAGACCGTGACGTCGGTGTCGCCCACAACACCCGCTCGGGCCAGTGGCCCCAAGATCGACGAGACCAGCAGGGCGGGCCCGCCCGGCAGGCTCACCACGTCGCGAATACCGCCCTGGGCCAGCAACTCCGGATTGACCCACGGCACCACCATGGGCACCCCGGCCTCACCCTCGAAGACGCCGGACACATCCACCACGATGACGCCGTCTTCGATGGCGCGCTCCCCTACCTCTCGGCTCACCCGGTCCGGCGCGGCCAAGATCACCGCGTCGAGCATGCCGGTGTCGAGATCCTGCGCATCGAGCACGGGGATCTGCCGCTCGCCGTACTCGACAAAGGGGGTGGTTGTACCTGGCGATGCCACAGGAGACACCGTCTCGGGGCGCCACTTCACGCGATCGAGCACCGTCATGATCTCGCGACCAACGGCGCCGGTCGCCCCAACCACGGCCACATGTAGCGACTCGCTCATTGCGTCTCCCACTGTCGAGGCCCGCAAGGTAGGCGCCGCCAGCCACAAAGCAAGGTCAGCGGTCGCTGGGCCGCTGCATCGACTTGGGAATTTTGGCGTCGGGAGCGCGCAAATACACCGGGCGGGCGAGTTCAGGGGCCTGGGCTTCTCCGGTTTCAAAGCCTACTCTCGCCAGCATCAGCAGACCTTCCATGCCCGGCTCATCGGCCGAGTCCACCACATGGCCACCCGCCTCGATCACCCGGTCTCGGTAGACGATGGCGCCCTCTCCCACCGCCACGAAGGGTCCATCGCTCCATGCGACGGCCTCTTCCGGGGGCACATCGCCGGCGCCGTGGGACCCCCCGCCAAAAAGCTCGGCGTACACCCTAGACTTTCTAGCATCGAGCATGGAGAGCACAGGTCCCTTGTCCAGGTGCGACCAGGCCCGCGACGCCAAGGACGAACCCGTCCAGAGCAGACAGTTCGCGCCCATCGCGACACCGCATCCGGCGGCCAACCCCACTCGCAGCCCCGTGAAGGCGCCCGGCCCGGCGGCCACCGCGACGCCGTCGAGATCTGCAAGTGAAAAGCCCGCTTCGGCGCACAGCTCGACGGCCCACGGGATCAGTCGCGCTTCCGCGCCACGGGTCACTCGCTCCGAGCGCTGGCGTAGGCGGCCATCGGCGCCGGTCACGCCCACTGCGATGACGGGGCCACAGGTATCGATTCCGAGAATACGCACGTCAGATACTGGGGAAGATGAGCCTGCCAATGTCGTTGGCGGTCACCAGAATGATCAGGGTGAACAGCACCACCACGCCGACCATTTGGATGCGCATGCGCACCTCGGCCGACAGGGGACGGCCGCGGATCCACTCGAACAGGAAGACCACAATCTGGCCCCCGTCCAACGCCGGCACAGGCAGCAGGTTCACGATGGCCAAGGACACGGAGATCACAGCGATGGTCCCTGCGAAAGCGTGGAAACCCATCATGAGGCTGCGACCGGTGACCGAAAAAATGGCCACAGGCCCACCGACCGCATCGCGCGGATCGAGGCGCACTCGGACCAGGGAATCCAGGGCGGTGAGCGTATCGACGATCGCCTTTTTCGTACGGTCGAAGCCAAGAATGGTGGCGCTGATCGGGTCGTATTGCACCGTGATGCGGGGCGGAGCCAATGCCACCTGCGGCGGAGCCTTCACGCCGATGAGGGGGCGCCACCGGGTGCCGTAGACGCTGGGTGAATCCGTGGCCTCAGGCTTCATCGATAGGGCCTGCAAGGCACCATCTCGAACGATTTCCACCGTGAGTGACCGCGTCTCGGGCTCACCACCGCCATCTACGGGCACCACCGACTCGCCGACCAGGGCCACAAGGTGCGAGAAGTCGTGAACCGGAGTGCCATTGATGGCGTACAAGCGATCTTCGGGCTGTAGGCCGGCACGAATGGCGGGCATGTCCTCGATGACAGAGCCGATGAAGACCTCGGCCGGCACCAAGCCAAAGGCATTGGTCAATGGATCGGCGTTCCGAGGCGTCCAAGACGCGTCTGGAGCGAGCTCCACCTCGCCGTCGATGCGGTCCCCCGTCTCTTGATCGCCACGCACATAGCGAATGGTGTGGGCGACGCCGGGGGTGAGCGCTGCCTCCATCTCTTGCCAGGTCTCGACGTCGGTTCCGTCGACCGCCAACACACCATCATAGGTGCGCAGACCCGCGATGGCCGCGGGGCTCTTGGGGTCGTCGATGCCAAAGCGCGTGGAGGTGCGGAGGAAGGACATGCCCATGGAGCTGAGGTCGATGACGCTCGGGGTCTCCAAGTCATAGGCGCCCGCAGGCAGGTCGATCTGGCTCGACTGGCCATCTCGCTCGATGGTCAACGTGAGCGCGGTCCCCACCCGTTCGTGGAGCGCATCGATGAAGGGCCCGGTGGCCGGCATGGCCTCGCCGTCGACCTCGGTGATCAGGTCACCAACCCGAAGACCCGCATTCCAAGCCGCAGAGTCATGAGACACCTGTCCGACCAAGAGCTTGGCTTCGGGCACGCCGATCATGTAGAGCGATGCGAAGAGCACCACCGGCAAGACCAAGTTCGCGAACGGCCCCGCCAGCATGATGATTAAGCGCTGCCAAACCGGCTTCTGCATGAAGTCTTCTTCGGGCGGCACAGACACGCCATCGAAGTCTTCTTCGCCGAACGGATCGGCGCCCGACATGCGGCAATATCCGCCCACAGGTACCGCAGAGATCCGATAGTCCGTGCCTTTGAAGCGAATGCCAAAGAGTCGAGGCCCCATGCCAACGCTGAAGGTCGGCACCCCGACGCCAAAGAACTTGGCTGCAAGGAAGTGACCGAACTCGTGCACGACCACGAGAACAAAGATGGCGCCCACCGCGCCCACGCCCATGGTCACCAAGTCAATCACGCGGACAACCCCTCGACCAGTGTGGCGTAGCCGTACAGAGCAGGCACGACAAAGAGCAAGCTATCGACTCGGTCCAACAGACCACCATGTCCCGGCATGATGCTGCCAGCGTCCTTGACCCCAGTGGCCCGCTTGACCAGCGACTCCACCAAGTCTCCAAGAACACCCAGGGTACCGATACCAACGCCGATAGCCACCACATCCAGCGGGCCGATCGTCGGCAGCGCCTGCATGCTCACAGACATCGACTCTCCCGCCCACCAGGCGCCTTGCACCGTGGGCAAGCCAACCCAGGCGAAAAAGGCGGTGCCCGAGGTGGCCCCGATAATGCCGCCCACGTAGCCTTCGACGGTCTTCTTGGGTGATAGTTGAGGATGCAGCGGAGTTTTCCCGAAGAATCGGCCCGCGAAGTAGCCGCCGGTGTCCGACAGCCACGCCAGGCCCAAGGCCATAAAAATCCAGGTCAGACCGTGATCGAGCTGACGGAGCAGCGGAATGAAGACCAGCGAACCGATCCACACCGCTGCGAAACCATATCGGCCCAACTTGGCAAAAGCGGCATCCAGGGACGCTCCGGGACGCAGCGCAACACGAGTGGACACGGTGATCAGGGCCAGCGCGAGCACCGTAACAGCGGGTCCGGGCCCGATAAAGCTATGGGCCAAATACGGAAGAACCGTAATGCCCAGCAGCCATGCAAAGGCCTCACCAGCGTGTTCGGGAAAGGCCATCCGCGCATATTCATTGAGGCAGATGGCCATGGCTGCCAAGGTGACCACATGAACGGCGACCAATCCCCCCAACATCAGGGCCGGGATCAACACCAACAGCCCGACGAATGCTGCTGTGATGCGAACGATCACAACGCTGTCTCGTCGCTGATCTGCTCACCGGTCATGCCAAAGCGTCGCTGGCGTGCGGCAAAACTACGGAAGGCCTCGATGAGCTCTGCTTTGCCGAAGTCGGGCCACGGCACATCCGTCACATACAGCTCCGAATAGGCCACCTGCCAAAGCAGGAAGTTCGAGAGCCGCAGCTCCCCGCTGGTGCGCACCAAGAGATCGGGGTCGGGGAGGCCTGCGGTGTACAGGGCGTCCCCGATCCGGGCCTCATCGATGTCTTCTGGCGCGATCTCGCCAGACTGAACCTGGGTGGCAATCCGCTTGACGGCGTCTACCAGCTCGGCACGGCTACCATAAGAGAGCGCCAAAACAAGCTTCAGTCCTTTATTATTGGCCGTCATCTTTGACACAGCCTGGAGCCCAAAGCGCACGGGCTTGGGCAACCGATGCAGCTGCCCCATCGCTGTGAGCCGAACATCATTGTCCATCAACTCTTTGAGCTCTTCGCGGAGGTAGCGCTCCAGGAGCGTCATGAGAGCGCCGACCTCGTCTTCGGGCCGCGACCAATTCTCGGTCGAGAAGCTGTACAGGGTCAGCACCTCGACGCCGAGGGCGCCGCAGTTGCGAACGATCTCGCGGACCGCATCGGCACCGGCTTCGTGCCCACGCACCCGAGGCAATCCCTGAGACGTCGCCCACCGACCATTGCCGTCCATAATCACAGCAACGTGGCGGGGTACGGGGCCGTCCCAGTCCATCAGACCTCCTGGACCTCGGCCTCCTTGGCCTCGAGGGCGGCGTCGACCCTTTTGACGTTCGCATCGGTGCAAACCTGAACCTTGGCCAGGAGCCCGTGCAGCTGGTCTTCGCTGATCTCTTTGTCCTTCTCGGCATCGCGGAAGGTCTCGTTGTACTCACGGCGGACTGCGCGCACCCGAACCTTGGCGTCTTCGCCGAACTTCCGCACCTGCTTGACCAGGTCCTGGCGGCGCTCTGCGGTGAGCGGCGGCACGGGCACTCGGATCACGTTGCCATCGCTGGATGGGTTGAGGCCCAGCCCAGCAGAGACGATCCCGCGCTCGATATCAGACAGCGTGGTCTTGTCCCAAGGGGTGACGACCAGCAAGCGCGCATCGGGCGCTTGAACCGTTGCCAACTGATTAATAGGCATGCTAGCGCCATAGGTGGCCACGTGGACCATCACGCCGTCAACGAGCTTGGGCGTGGCGCGGCCGGTACGGACTGACGCAAGGTTCGCGGCGAGGGACTCCAACGCCGTGTTCATGTCATCGTCCATGGACTCGAGATACTCGTCCATCGCTTGTCTCTCCAGTTTCTGTGACGGCGCACCCTAACCCGCGGCGGACACCATCGTGCCAACGCGTTCGCCACAGACCACCCGAGCGATGTTGCCGGACACGTTGAGGTCGAACACCACGATGGGCAAGGAATTGTCCATGCACAAGCTGATCGCCGTGGCGTCCATGACCTTGAGGCCGCGCGACAGGGCATCGAGGTGCGTGAGCTGATCGAACTTCACGGCGTCATCGAACTTGTTTGGATCCTTGTCGTAGACGCCGTCCACCTTGGTCGCCTTGAGAATAATCTCGGCGCCCACTTCCGCGGCACGCAGCGAGGCCGCGGTGTCGGTGGTGAAGTAGGGATTGCCCGTTCCTGCCGCGAAGATGACCACACGGCCCTTTTCTTGGTGTCGAATGGCGCGGCGGCGGATGTAGGGCTCGCAAATCTCGGCCATGGAGATGGCCGACATGACGCGCGTCTTGACGCCCGCGCGCTCCAGCGCATCTTGCAGAGCGATGCCATTGATGACCGTCGCCAGCATCCCCATGTAGTCCGCGCTGGCGCGGTCCATGCCTTCGGCTGCACCGCTAATGCCGCGGAAGATGTTGCCGCCGCCGATGACCACGGCGGTGCGAACACCGAGCTTCCGGACGGCACCGATCTCATCGGCGAAGCGAGCCAGCACGGCCGGATCGACCCCACTGCCGTCGGTTCCCCCGAGCATCTCGCCCGAGACCTTGATGAGGACGCTCTCGTACTGGGCTTCTGCCATTTAGGGGGCTCCTTTGTGCTCAAAAAAAAGGCCCCCGGAGTACCGGGGGCCGTCTCGAATCACTCGCCGCCAACGACGCTGGCGACTTCAGCTGCGAAGTCTTCCTCTTTTCGAGCGAGGCCTTCTCCTAGGACGAAGCGAGAGAAGCGACGAATCTGGATGTTCTCGCCGATGCGGCCAACCGCCTCTTCGAGGACTTGCTTCATGGTCTTCTTGTCGTCCTTGACGAAGGGCTGCTCCATGAGCACGACCTCGCCGAGCCACTTCTGCATGCGACCGTCGACGATCTTGTCGGCGATGTGCTCGGGCTTGCCCTCTTCGAGGACGCGAGCCTTCTGCACGGCACGTTCCTTGGCGACGGCGTCGGGGTCGACCTCGTCGACGCGGACGTACTCCGGCGCGGCAGCGGCGATGTGCATCGCGATGTCATTGACCAAGTCCTTGAACTGGTCGTTGCGCGCGACGAAGTCCGTCTCGGCATTGACCTCGACCAGGACGCCAATCTTGCCACCGGCATGCACGTAGGCGTGCACCATGCCTTCGGCCGCGGCGCGACCTGACTTCTTGGCGGCCTTGGCCGCCCCCTTGGCGCGCAGCCAATCGATGGCCTTTTCAATGCTGCCACCGTTTTCGGCGAGGGCATTCTTGCAGTCCAAGATGCCGGCACCGGTTCGGGCGCGCAGCTCCTTGATATCTTTCATGCTCATGGGTCAGCTCCGATGATCGAAGGTGATGGTCGACAACCCCGCCCTAGGGGCGGGTGTCGAGGGATGTTGGAAACGAGAACTACGCCTTGGCGGCGTCGCCTTCGGTCGCTGGAGGGGCGGGCTCTGCCACGGGCGCCACAGCAGGCGCGGCCTCTGCAGCAGGCGCGGCGTCGGCGGCTGCCCGCTTCTGCACCACAGCGACGTCCTCAGCGCCGGCCTCTGCGTCATCGCTGACGTAGGTTCCGGACTGACGACGAGCGCCCTGACGGCCCTCGATGAAGGCATCGGCGACGGCGCCGGTGAAGAGGCGAATGGACTTGAGCGCGTCGTCATTGCCAGGAATGACGTGCGTGATGCCCTGGGGATCGCAGTTGGTGTCGCAGAGGGCGACGATGGGGATGTTCAAGGCGCGAGCCTCGGCCACCGCCAGGTGCTCCCGCTTGGGGTCGACGATGAACAGCGCTGCGGGCAGGCCCTTCATGGTCTTGATTCCGCCCAGGTTGCGGTCCATGCGCTCGATGTCGCGGGACAGGGTGAGCGCTTCCTTCTTGGAGAGCAGGTCGAAGCGGCCTTCGTCGCGAGCACGCTCAAGAGCGTTGAGGCGATCGATGGACTTCTTAACGGTGCCCCAGTTGGTCATGGTGCCGCCGAGCCAGCGGTGGTTGACCCAGTTGCCACCACAGCGAGCGGCCTCTTCCATGATGATGTTGCGAGCGGAGCGCTTGGTGCCGACGAAGAGCACGTTGCCGCCGTTGCCAGCCGTAGCCTGCAAGAAGCGAGTCGCCTCGACCAGGCCGCGAGCGGTTTTCTGGAGGTCGATGACGTGGATTCCGTTCTTGGCGCCGTAGATGTACGGCTTCATGCGCGGGTTCCAGCGACGGGTCTGGTGGCCATAGTGGACGCCGGCCTCGAGGAGGTCGCGTAGACTGATGTTCATGGTATCTCCGTTTGGTTGGTCGACCGCCGGCAGGGTGACCGACCCCGAAGGGCACCGAGGTCACCGCTGTGGATCCGGCGTGCAGATTCGCCCCGGGCTGATGCTCGGAGCGGCTGGCGCAGTAGCACGCACCCGTGACTCGATCAAGCGCCGGGCTGTTCCGGGTCTTCAGGATCGTCTTCGGGGCTGTCGTAGAGGTCGCCTGTGGCGTCATCACCGAAGTCGAGGTCGAGATCGGAGAGGTCAAAATCCTCTTCGGTTTCGGCGTCATCATCGGCGTCCTCATCGGACTCGTCGCCATCAACTGCGGGAGCGGCGTACAGGCTGTCCAGATCGACGCCATCGTCGACCACAGCGGCGCTAAGGTCATCGGGTGGCGACTCGTAGAGCGCGTCCAAATCCGCATCTCCAGGGACTCCATCATCGATGGAGCCGCTGAACGAGTCCACGAGCGGCACTCCGCCGGCGGGAATCGCGAGGGCCTGCTCGGGAACGTCTTCGACGATGCCACCCGCAGGACCCGTGAGGCCGAGCTCTTCGGGAGTGGGAATGGCCTTGCCTTGGGCGCAGCACTTCTTGAGCTTCAGACCACTGCCACACGGGCAAGGATCATTGCGGGTCAACCCGTACTGTCCGGCCACTGCGAGCGCCTCGTCTCCCTTGTTGGGGCGGCGAGGAGCCGGAGCCGAAGCGGGTCGACTGTCGGCGGATGCCCGCGCCGCGGCGGCGGCCTGGCGGATCGCATCGAGTCCGCCACCGGCAGCGGCCGTGGGCTGCAAGCCCCCTTCTGCCAAGCGACGAGCCGTAGCCTTTCCGGGCTGGGCGGCGGCGGCTCGGATGACGTTGAGGTCTTCCTTGCACAGCTGCTCCAGCAGCATCTCATCGCGCATGGCGCTCATGAGAAGGTACATATGGTACGCCTCGCGCTTGTACTCCAACAGCGGATTCCGCTGTCCATACGCACGAAGTCCAACGCCTTGGCGCAGGCGATCCATGGCCAAGAGGTGGTCTTTCCACAGTTGGTCTGCGAAACGCAGCAGGTACATCCGACCGACTTCGAGGAAGTCGTCTTCGCCCACTTCGTCGATGCGGGCCTGGAGCAGCTCCGAAGCTTCGCGCAGCATGCGCTTGCGGAGCTCTTCGCGGGCGTGGTCACGGATTTCATCATCCGAGTCTTCCCACACCACACCGAAGATCTTCTCCATGCGCTCCCGGAGCTTGGCCACTTGCCAATGCTCTGGGTGCAGGCCCTCTTGGCAAGACTCATCGAGAGCGTCATAGACCACATTGTCGACCGCTTCGTCGACCAAGGCCCGCACGCCATCACCCGCCAGAGCCTTACGACGTAGGTCGTACACGCCCTTGCGCTGGTAGTTCATGACGTCGTCGTACTCGAGCAGGTTCTTCCGCATCTGGAAGTGCTGCCCTTCGACCTTCTTTTGCGCATTTTCGATGGCGCGCGTGATCCACCGGTGCTCGATGGGCTCGTCATCTTTGAGGCCCATCCGCTCCATCCAGACCGAAGCCTTGTCGGAGCCGAACAGGCGCATCAGATCGTCTTCGAGCGAGAGGAAGAACTTGGACGAGCCCGGGTCACCCTGGCGGCCGGATCGACCGCGAAGCTGATTGTCGATTCGACGCGATTCGTGGCGTTCGGTGCCGACAATATGAAGCCCACCCGCGGCCAATACCCGAGCCTGCTCTTCAGCACACTCGATGTTGTGACGGGCCAAGGTCCGCTCGAAGGCTTCAGGATCCAGCTCGGGATCCGCCTCGTGGCGGGCCATTTCTTCGGGGTTGCCACCCAACTTGATGTCGGTTCCACGCCCCGCCATATTGGTGGAGATGGTGACCGCACCAATCCGCCCGGCCTGAGCCACGATCGACGCTTCTCGATGGTGATTCTTGGCGTTGAGGATCTCGTGGGGGATCTTGGCTTGGCGAAGCAGGCGGGCGACGATCTCGGACTTTTCGACCGAGGTGGTGCCGACCAGCACCGGCTGTCCCTTGTCATTGGCCCGCTTGATCTCAGTCAGGACCGCACGGAACTTCTCGCCTTGGCTCTTGTAGACCGTGTCTTCGGCGTCATCGCGGGCGATGGGCTTATTGGTCGGAATGACCACGCACTCAAGGTCGTAGATCTCGGCGAACTCAGCGGCTTCAGTCTCGGCGGTACCGGTCATGCCAGAGAGCTTGTCGTACATCCGGAAGTAGTTCTGGAAGGTGACCGTCGCGTAGGTCTGAGACTCGTTCTCGACCTTGACCTTCTCTTTGGCTTCCACCGCTTGGTGTAGGCCATCGGACCAGCGACGACCCGCCATGAGTCGACCGGTGTGCTCGTCGACGATGACAACTTTGCCTCCCGGTACGACGTAGTCCTTGTCGCGCTTGAACAGGTGGTGCGCCTTGAGGGACTGGTTGACGTGGTGCAAGACCACCATGTTGTTGTCGTCGTAGAGGTTGTCGATGCCCAGCCGCTGCTCGAGCTTGTGGATGCCGTCTTCGGTCAGGGTCACGTTTCGGGACTTCTCGTCGAGCGTGAAGTCTTGGTCGACCTGCAGGAGCGGGATCAACGCATCGACCACGCCGTACAGCTCGATATTGCTCTCGGCGGGTCCGCTGATGATGAGCGGGG
>JBGCER010000409.1:0-3047 GCA_045106515.1 Myxococcota bacterium | reverse complement strand
GTGGACCTTTTGCAGAGGGAGGCGTGGCGGTTCCCGACGAGTGGCGACTTGACCCAAGTGGCGTCGGAGTTGCGGGCCCGGGAGATCCAGTTGGCCCGCACGTTGGCGCCTGCCCCGGTGCGTTCGGGGGCTGGGGTCGCGTCGAGCCCGGCGCCGAGCAAGCTGGACGCCGCGGGATTGTCCCGGCTGCAGACCCTCCTGGGGTCGATTCGCGACGCTGAGCTCGTGGGGGACTACACGCAGGTCTCGGCGCTGTGCGAGCAAACCGCCGACTTGACGGAGGCCGCCGACCCCGCGTTTGCGCTGCGTCTCCGTGGCAAGGCGGAAGACTTTGGCGCACTGGTGGCGCTGGCTGAGGGGGTTGGGGGTCGCCTCGCAGGGGCGTTGAGCAGCAACCCCGTTGCCGCGGAGGACGAGCGTGGTGACGCGGCGAAGGTGATTGGCTTCGAAGGGCGTGGCCTGCGCATGCTGACAAGTGATGGTGAGGCATCGGCGACCTGGTTGGAGCTCACCCCGACTGCCGTGGCCGCGTTGGCCGAGCGGGCTCGTCTGGAGCCTGAGGGTTGGATGGGTGTGGGAGTGCACGCCTACCGGGTCGGAGATCCAGAGCGGGCGGAAGCCGCGCTGCGGCGTGCGGTCGAACGGGATCTGGACTTGCTGTCCGCGGTGAGCGCCATCATCCAGCGGGGGCGCGGGGATCGCCCAGATCCGCGGGGCTACCAGTTGGAGAAAGGGCAGTTTGTGGCCGTCGCAGCAGTGGAGGCTCGCAAGCGCGGGACCCAGTGGGCTCGGCAACTCGCACAGATCCTGGGTCGCGGGGACGTGGCGAAGGCGGCGAACTGGCTCGAGGAGCGTCAGGCCGAGGGGCCCGAGGCCCTCGACGCACTTGTGTTGGCGCTGTCGACCCAGCGCGAACGCTTGGCGGAGGGGCTGGAGAAGCTGCCCATCAGCAAGCGCATTGAGCATCTCTCCGAGCTGCGGGCTCAGCTCGATGGGGCGCGGCAGCACGCGCTGGACTTGATCTACGACGAGGTGAAGTACTTCTATCCGTTTCGGGCATCCCAGACCTCGGTGGCTCGGGAAGCGGAGTACTGGAAGGTTCAAGAAGATGTCGACGCCCGCGTCGCGGCCCTGAGGGATCTTTGGGAGGCCAAGGGTCCATCGGTTCGTGTGACTCCCGAGTTGAGCAGGGCCTTGGCCGCCCTGGATTGGGTGGACCAGTCGTTGCTGCGTCTCGGCCACTATCCCAGCGAAGCGGAGCGGCAGGGGCGTGAGGCGGCCCGCGAGCTGCTCCAAGCCCTGCCCACGAAGGGGGTCGTGACCCTGCAGACGTTTGCCCGATCCCCGGAGGAGAAGGCGCTGTTCGCCGAATGGGCGGCCGTCGAGGCCTACAGTGAACAGGTGATGGCGGACTTTGCCGACGGCCCACGCCGGCAGTTCCGCATCACCAACCGCTACCGCCGCATGTTCGGTCACCGGCCGTTGGCCGCGCACGCCCAGCTTTTTGAGGCGGCCCAGGCCCACTCCGACGAGATGTCCACGCTGGGCTACTTCTCGCACTTTTCGCCGACGCCAGGGCGTGAGACCCCGTACGCGCGCATGCGGGCGGCGGGCTATACCTATGGGGTGAGCGAGAATATCGCCCTCAATTCGTCCGCGTTGGGCGCCCACAACGCGTGGCTCCACTCGGCGGGCCACCACCGCAACCTGCTCAACCCCGGGCACACGGAGTTTGGCGTCGGGGTCGGCGGGAAATACTACACCCAGGCCTTTGGGCGGGGATTGGGCTACGCGGGTGCGCCGGGGTTTGTGGAGGCCCTAGCCGAAGCGAGAGATTGAACCGGGGGTGGGTTAGACTTCGGGCCCCGTCCAGGGCTCGACTTCGTGCAACAGATCCCCCGCATTGCAATCCACGCCGGTGAACAGCGCCGCATCTATCAGGTGCTGGACGATGTACTGACCCTTGGCGATGGTCAGGACGCGGACATCCGCATCAGCGGCGCGGGCCTGCAGCAGTTGCACCTGCGGGTCGTTCGCATGGACGACGGCTTCCGGTTGGAGTGCCTGGGCTCGGAGGGCTCCTTTGACTTCGAGGGGGAGGCCCGTCGCGATGTGACCCTGAAGCACGGCGATAGCGTGCAGCTGGAGCACGTGGAGCTGACGTTCCTCATTGAAGCTCCCGATCCCGAGCCCCGGGCGCGGTCCCGTCGCCGCGAAGGGGGCGGTAGAGGCTTGGGGCGCGACGACGTGGGGCGCGCCGGCGGGGCACGGCGGAGGCAGCCCAAGGTCCGTCGAGCGGGTATGCCCACGTGGGCCGTGGCCAGCTGCGTCATGGCGTCGCTGGTCGCGGTTGCGGCGCTGGTGCTGCAGGCCACGGGCGGCGGGGGGGGGCGACGATCGACGGAGGACTATCTCGAGTTGGCGCGCCAGCAGTGGGAGCGCGGCGCCTCGGCGGAGGCGTTGTCTACCCTCGAGCTCGCGCGCATGACGGCGGATGGCGGGGAACGCCGTGCGGTCGACTTGCTGGAGGGGCGCATTCACGATGGCCTGCAGGCGCGGGTTGATGCCACGGTGATTCAGAACGGACGCACCGACCTTCGGTCCATGCGCAACGTGGAGGAGCGTTACTTGGTCCCCGACCCGAGCCATCGGCCCGCGGCTCGGGAGCTCATGCGCCAGGTGGCCACGTGGGAATCGATGTACGGGGAGCCCGCGGCGCGGTTGCCCGAGTTTGCCGATCTCAAACAGCAGGTGCGGATGTTGCGCACGCGCTACGGCGCGGTGGCGGCGATGGACGAACCGGACCACGCGGAGGATGTGCTGTTTTCTGCGCAATGGCGCATGCGACTCAAGCCCCGCCGCCTTCTGGAAGCGCTGGAGATGGTTGAGGACTGGCTGGCTCAGAACGGCGACACCCCCGAAGTCCTCGAATGCAAAGCCGACTGCGAGCGGGAAGCCACCAAGATGGTCGACGCGCAGCTGACCACGGTGCGCATTCTGTTGGCCCGGGACGACCTGCAGGGAGCTCGCTCCAAGTTGGAGGAGCT
>JBGCER010000408.1:0-14400 GCA_045106515.1 Myxococcota bacterium | reverse complement strand
CATCTCTTCGACCAATGCCGTGATGCCCTGCGTGGCGTCGATGGCCAAGCGACTCGCCCCGCGTAGGTCATCGACCGCGTTTCGCGTGGGCTTGGACATGGGTCAGTTCCCCTTGGGCAGCTTGGGCAGCTTGGGCTTCTTCGCAGGCTTGGGCTTCTTAACCTTGGGCGGCAGGCTGCTGGCGTAGTCCCGGCCCACCGCGACCCACCGCTCTAGGTCCGCGTCGTCTTCCACAAAGGCTGGGTCGACCCGGAGCCACCCTGTGATCGGCGTCTCCCCTCGCTTCATGGGGCTCACCCCCGGCTGGGCCAGGTAGTGATGAAAGTCCTCTTTGCTACACCGAAGCATCAGCTCGCCATGACTATGGGCGCCCGCCGCCATATTTCCACGGATCGTCCAACCGATACCGCCGAACATCTTCATTTCGACCAGATCCGGAGCGTCGAACAGGAGGTCTCGGACACGCTCGGCCAGGACGGGATCGTAGGACATGTTGGCCTCGATGTGAGGACCGAAGCATAGCTCAAGGTAGGCGAAGCATGGGGGTCTTGGGGGAGGCAAACGCTTGGCACGCACGAGGCTAACCGCGCAGATCCAGCCTCCTCAATCCGCCTCATAGAAGGTCGAATAGTCCATCGTGTAGGGCTCGCAGCGTTCCGGATCTCCGCACTCGATGATCTGGTACCGCAAGTCCATACGCAGGCTGGATGGGCCGAGGAACGCGCCTCGGACCCTCGTCGTAACCGCGCCATCAAAACCCTCCTCCAGCCCCAATGAAGTCTGTCCCTCATGACAGTCCAAGCTCCACGTGTCGTTGGCACCAGCAGTCGATCTACACGAGTACCTTCGACCCGCCTCGCTGTCTGGATCATCGAAAACAACCCCCACGCTCGGCACGTCGCGAATCGGATCATGGACGTTCACGATCGCCTGCCACCCCACAAACCACGGCAGCGGCCCCTCGCCGCAGGTGGTCTCGTGAACCTGGACCTCTTGAAAGCGCATGGTTTCTAGGCCCCAGGTGTTGGGCACCCCCAGGTCCTCTCGACCCGAGCAGGCGGGGAGGAGCAACAGGCTCCCAAGTACCAAAACAGTCGTGAAAGCGCGCATGATCTACGCGCAGGCGTTGGGCAGCTGGGGGCTCGACCGCCAAGTTGCACGTCGCGAGCCACCAGCCAGGAGGGGGGGCCCCGCGACCTCACCGCCATCACACGCAGTCAGCGAGAGAGGGAGAGAGAGCGCATCAGACCTCCAGCGTATTGGAGGCGTGATTGCCCTCCCAAAGTACTCCAGTACGGTACCCCCCCTCATCCCCGCTCAGCCATCTCTGCTACGGCAATACACCCGCGCTTGCTTTGTTGCGCATAAAATGAACTTATAATGCGACACTTTCGCCCCATCTCTTGAAGCCCCCGCATTGCGCTCCCCTCAAACGCAGTACCTTCCAGAATCAGGCGCGTCGTTTTTTCGAGTCACGCCTCAACCATGCCATCACCTCCCCTTAAACGGCACCTCTTCACAGGTCTGAATGTGCACACACGACGGCCGACCCCCGTCGCTGACCGCCACCGCATCCTCCGTGCACTCACCGGACAGATGAGAGTCGTCGACCGGGCCCATGTCCCACCGACCCACGCATGGGCTCAGGGCTGCCCTAGGGTCGATGCAGCCCAGGGAACGATCGGGGAACACGTCATGCCCGGCCAGCAGCGTCACCCCACCCTCCGATGCCAAGAACACGCGCAACTCGATCGGCAGCGGGCAGGCGCCGTCTCGCGGGTACCACTCGGTCACGATCAGGCGTTCGAAGCGCTGGGCCACGACGCGGGTGCCAGGCCTGGACGCGAGTCCGGTAGGGTCGAGCTGGGCGAGTGTGGCGGCATCGACAGGTTCTGCCTCTGCATATTGGCCGAACAACGTCCGTAGGTGTTGAAGGTCTCGGCGCCGGCGCCACGTCAACGGACGGCCACAGACGCGCTCACCAACGCGGAATGCGATCAGCGGCTGATTCCCCTGAAAAGGCTCGACTTCCTTCCCTTTCAGCGCCCACACCGGCTCCATCGGCGACGCCTGGGCGCCCGCCACCGTCGGCACTGCGATCCAGGCCGCGTCCGCCGCCTCGACGGCATCCACCGCGGGCGTCGATCCATCGCAGGGCCACCCCGCCCACGCCAGCCCCATCCACATCCACAGCATGATTCCTCCAGGCGCCTTCAACGAGGGGATTAGGGTTCGGCTTACACCCCGACCGGTCCCGCCGTTCGCGTCTTGGAGACTGCCGTGCACGACCTCGATCGCCCCTACACCCTACGCTGTGGGCTGCGCCTGCCCAATCGTGCGGCCCTAGCGCCCCTGACCAATGGCCAGTCCAATGCCGACGGAACCCTGGCCGAGGATGAGCTGCACTGGTTGCTCCGTCGCGCCCAGGGCGGCTTTGGGCTGGTGCCCACGTGCGCGGCCTACATCTGCGACGAAGGCAAGGCGTGGGACGGTCAGCTCGGCATCGCCTCCGACGCCCACATGAGCGGGCTCACTCGACTCGCCAGAGCCCTGAACGACGCCGGCACAGCCCCGATCGTGCAGCTCTACCACGGGGGTTCCCAGGCGACGCTGGCGCCGGGTGACCGCTTGTCTACCGTCGACGCGGACGGCGTGCGCGGCGCCACGGAGCACGACATCGAGCGGGTGACCCACGCCATGATCACCGCCGCTTGTCGCGCCTCAGACGCCGGGTTTTCCGGTGTCGAGCTCCACGGCGCCAACGGCTACCTCTTCACCCAATTCCTGGCCCCCGAAGACAATCCTCGGACCGACGCCTATGGCGGCGACCTGGCCGGCAGGGCCCGCTTCCTTCGCCACACCCTAAGGGCGGTCCGCGCTGCGGTCCCCGCCGACTTCGCCGTGGGCGTTCGCATCAGCCCTGTCGATGTCTGGACCCAACGAGGCTTGGTGCTCGACGATGGCGTGCAGGTGGCCGCCTGGATGGGAGAGGACGGCGCGGACTGGGTCCACCTGTCTCTGTCCGACGCCACCGGACGGCCGGCCCACGAAGCCGACGCCCCGGTCGTGGCCACCGCCGTGCGCCAGGCCCTGGACCCCGATGTGATGTTGATGGCCGCCGGTGGAATCGGGAGACTCCAAGACGTGGAACGCGCCATGAACGCCGGGATTGACGTGGTGGCCATTGGGCGGGCGGGCATTCGACACGCAGACTGGCCTCGCCGCGTGACCCAGCCAGACTGGGCGCCGGCCCCCACCCCTTGGTCCCTCGACGCCCTAAAAGAGCAAGCGGTGGGCGACGCTTTCTTGGGCTACCTCCGCAAGTTTCGGGGTCTTGTGGAGGGGGGTCGGGCCTGAGGGCTGAGCTTCGGATTGGGTCCCTGTTTCGGGAGGGGGCCTCGATCAGTAACTACAAATTTCATATAAAAGTTGTCGTTACTGATCGAGGCCCGCTCATGAAGCTCCCGACACCACCGCCCGAAATCACGGACCTTTGGACGACCTGACCTATTTCGCCACGCACCAGCTCAACGCCTTGGACAAGAGCATTGACGCCCTGCACCATTGGCTATCCCCAAGGCAGCGGAAGCTCGCTCGGGCGCGTTCGGCGCTCCGGCAATTCCCAGGGATCAACGCAAGGCAAGCGGCGCTGATCGATCATGCACTGCGTCACCCCAACGCCGTGTACGACATCGCAACACACCAGGCCTTCCACACCATCACCTATCCAACGGCCCGCGCCGACCTGGTCAGCCGAGGGCTAGAGCAACAGAAATCTAGGAGGAAGCCCATCTTCTTTGTCGATGACCGCCTCGCGGAGCACGTCGCTCGCCGGTCCTAAAAAAAACCGCTCAAGAATCGCGACAGGGTGATCCGAGAGGGCTCCCGAAGCCGGAACTCAACCCGGCATCAGCCCACGAAGGAAGGAACCATGTCGCTTGTCGTGAATACGAACCTCACGTCTCTCACCGCGGTCGGAAACATCGCCCGCACCAGCCGCTCGCTCAACAAGAGCTTCGAGCGCATCAGCTCCGGACTGCGCATCAACCGCGCCGCCGACGATGCCGCCGGACTCGCGATGGCCGAGCAATTCGACGCCGAGAAGCGTTCGGGCATGCAGGCCCTGCGCAACACCAATGACGGTGTGTCCGCCATCCAGATCGCTGAAGGCGGCGCCAACGAGATCTCCGAGATCCTCAAGCGGATGCGCGAGCTCGCCGTGCAAGGCTCCTCGGAGCTGTTGGTCGCTCCCGAGCGCAACTACCTCACCGACGAGTACAATGAACTCGAGGCCGAGGTCGACCGTATCGTCGCCGTCACCGAGTTCAATGGCGTCAGCCTCATCGATGGCACCGACACCTCCATCGATGTGCAGGTCGGCGTTGGCTCCACCGCCAATGACCTGATCTCCATCAACACCGATGACCTGGACGCGGCTGCGTTGGGCGTCGGCGCGCTGGACTACAGCACCGCTGCCAATAGCCGCGCTGCCATCGCAACCATCGACACCGCGATGGGCACGGTCAACACCATCCGTGCAGGCTTCGGTGCCGTGCAGAACCGTCTGGAGAGCTCGCTCAACAGCATGGAGACGTACACCACCAACCTGGCCGCCGCAGAGTCCCGGATCCGCGACATCGACTTCGCGTCCGAGACCGCCAACATGACCAAGCTGAACATCATGCAGCAGGCCGGCACCGCCGTGCTGGGTCAGGCGAACCAGCTGCCCCAGGGTGCTCTCCGTCTCATCGGATAGTTCCCAGTCGCACCCCGCCTGCCACTCGGTAGGCGGGGTTTGCACCTCCCTATAATCCGCCATCTACGTCAGTGATGGAGGGATATTGTAGGATGTTGGTGCGTCGGGGTCATGGACAGCCCCCCTCGATCCGTATCGGTTCTCATCGGGACGCAAACCCTGCATCCCACACCAGAAACCGAGGTAACTCCTATGTCCTTCTCTGTACGAACCAATGTCGCGTCGATGCTGGCCTCCAACAACGTCGCCAAGTCGGGTCGCGGTCTCTCCGACACCTTCGCCCGTGTCAGCTCCGGCCTTCGCATCACCAAGGCGGCCGACGATGCCGCCGGCCTGGCCGTCGCCGAGTCCCTCGACGCCGAGGGCCGCTCCGCTCGCCAAGCCAGCCGGAACACGAACGACGGCATCTCCGCCATTCAAATTGCGGAAGGCGCGACCAATGAGGTCGGTGAAATCCTCAAGCGGATGCGCGAGCTCGCCGTTCAGTCCTCGTCGGGCACCCTCGGCAATACCGAGCGTGGCTACATCGACAGTGAGTTCGATGAACTCAACAGCGAAATTACCCGCATCGCCAACGCCAGCGAGTTCAACGGCGTGTCTTTGACCGACGGCAGCAACGCCACGGTCGACATTCAAGTCGGCACTGGCGCCACCGCCAATGACCGAATCACGGTCAACTTCGGCAACCTGACCAGCTTGGGTCTTGGCACCGCGGGCTTGGACACCGCGGCCAATGCTCGGACCGCCATCGACACCATCGATACGGCCATTGGCACGGTCAACAACTTCCGCAGTGACTACGGTGCCGGCCAGAATCGCCTCGAATCCTCTCTCAGCAGCATGGAGAACTACGCCACCAACATCAAGGCGGCCGAGTCTCGCATCCGTGACGCCGACATGGCCTTCGAGACCGCGCAAATGAGCAAGTACCAGGTCATGCAGCAGGCCGGTGTGGCAGCCCTGGCCCAGGCCAACGGCTCCTCGCAGAACATCCTGCGCCTGCTCTAGTCCGACTTCATTGACGGGCTGATGATCCGATGAACCCTATGGCCCCTTCGCGCTCTGTGTGCGGGGGGGCCCTCTTGCGTCCGCGTCCTTTGGAGTAAGCATGACAACCGCCATCGACGGAATCGTCTCCGGCATCGATACCACCGGCCTCATCAACGCGATCATCAGCGCCGAGTCCGGACAGATCAGCGCCATGGAGGCCACGCAGAGCGGCCTCGAGGCGAAGCGGGAGCGCACCGCGGCCCTGTCGACCCGACTGAGCGAGGTGTCGTCGGCCATCGACGAGATCGACGAAGTCGAAGACTGGGACCTGGCCAAGATCACCTCCGCAGACGCGGACGCCTTCGTCGCCGACGCCGACGACGACGCCACACAAGGCACGTACACCATCCAGGTCAACGCCCTGGCCAAGGCCCAAGTTCAAGCGAGCGGTGGCTTCGCAGACCGGGCGGCCGCGGGCACGATCGCCCAAGGCGACCTGGTGGTGGATGTGGGCGGCGTGAGCACCACCATCACGATCGACGGCACCAATGACACCCTGGGCGACTTGGCCGCACTCCTCGACGAGGTCGACGGAATCACGGCGTACACCGTCAACGATGGCGATGCCAGCACCCCGTGGCGACTGGTGGTGCAGGCCGATGACACCGGCTCATCGGGCACGTTCACCTTCGACACCACCGGCCTGACCGCCAGCGCGGGCGCCACCATCCCCGCGATGTCCGTGGTCACCGCCGCCGAAGACGCGGAGGTCGAGGTCAATGGAGTCACCATCTCGTCGAGCTCCAACGTCATCAACAACATCGTGCCCGGTATCGACCTGACGCTGCGCACCGAGGGCGGACCCGCCGAAGTTCTGACGATCGAACAGGACAAAGAAGGGCTCATCGACCAGCTCGAAGCCATCGTCGACGCGTTCAACGCCGCAGAGACCTACTACGACGAATCCAGCTTCTTCAACTCCGAATCCGGCAACCGCGGCCCCTTGGCCGGGGACAGCACGACCCGCCGGGCCATGTCCCAGATCGGGTCCCTGCTCACCAATTCCTACACGGTCTCGAACACCGACTTCACCAGCTTGGCCGAGCTCGGATTGTCGACCAATCGGGACGGCACCGTGGCCTTCGACCGAGACGCCTTCGAGACGGCCCTCGAAGATGATCGGGACAGCGTCATCACGTTCCTCACCAGCGTGGACGGCCCCTTAGTCTCTTTGAAATCCAATATCGACGATGTGTGGGTCGACTCCGAGGACGGCGCGCTCACAAATCGCACCGAATCGCTCAACGAGAGCATCGAAGGGTACGACGAGAGGATCGCGGACTTCCAAGAATACCTCGATGGCTACTCCGAACGTCTCCGCTCGCAGTTCACCTCTCTCGAAGTCACCTTGAGCCGCCTGCAAGCCCAACAGAGTCAGCTCGCCAGCCTCTTCGCTGGCAACTCACAGTCCTAGCCCACGACGGAGGAAGCCATGCGAGGCATTGCCGCCTACAAGCAGACCCGAGTGGGGTCCGCATCCCCCACGCAGGTCGTGATGATGCTGTTCCAAGAGACGGTGCATCGCCTGACCCGCGCTGCCCACTCCATGGACAACGAGAACGTGCAGTGGCGGAAGGACCTTCACCACGCGCGGGAGATCTACCTAGAACTCCTAGGTGCCCTCGACCGGGAGGCCGCGCCGCAAATGTGCGACAACCTGCACTCGCTGTATCAGTGGTGCATCTCCGAGCTGATCGTCGCGGGACGCAACTCGGACAAGGCCAAGATCCTGGCCGTCCTCAAAGTGAGTACAACCCTGTTGGAAGGCTGGCAATTCGTCGCGAACGGCGGACAGCACACCCCATGAGCGAACATCCCTTGGCGATCGCCCTGCGCGACCTGAACACCGATGACAACGTCGACCACGCTCAGATCGAGGCGGTCATGCATCAGGTGACCGCCCAAGCGCCCAGCATGAGTCGAGAGGAACTCGCACACGTGCAGCACGCACTGGCCACGCTCATCGACGACCTCAACGGGCTCAAGGAGCGGGTCAAGACCCAACTCGGCGGCGTCGCGACCAAGAACCGGGCCGCCCGTGGATATGGCAAGGGGATGGGCCAAGAACGCTTCCACCGAGGCCAACGGGTCAACCGAGGCGTGTAGCCACTCAAGGGATCCCCCCGTTGACCGATGAAGTCGACGGAGGTGCGTATGAGTCGCCCGTACCCGATTCTTATGCGGTGGATCCTCGCGTTCGGCCTCGCAGGCATCGCTCTCTTGACCGTGGCTATCCTCACCCGGCCGGCCCAGTCCGAGGACCGGGTGTGGTTCCTGCACAGCGATGAGCTGGAGCCCCAGAGTCCAGACGACGATCCGGTGCTGGATACCGACGACACCGACACCGACACCGACACCGATTCTGATAGTGACTCAGACACCGACATCGTCGATACCGACGATGACAGCGACGCGTCCGACGACTCCGAGGTGAGCGCCTCCCAAGGCGCGGGGGAGCTCGGCGGCTTTCACTGCTCCGCCTCGCCGACCCACCCCGCCCTGCTGCTGACGCTGGTTCCGATCATCATCCTGTTCAGGCGACGCCGGTGAACGACGCGGACGCCTGGTTTCGTGTGCGGTGCGTACTCCGGTGCGCCTTCGAGCAAGACGTGGCTGGCATGCGATCGGCCGGCGTTCCGCTCGGACCCCAACGCACCACCAACGCCGCAAGAGCGGTCGTGCGAAAGATCGAGCGGTCCGACACCGTGCTCAGAGAGGTCAGCCGCGCCCTGCTAGAGGCGATCGAAGGCCTCGAACTTGAGGTGGAGCGGCTGCGCACCCGCCTCGACCTGGCCGAAGTGGGCGTCGAACTAGAGCCGAACCTGGTCGAGATCGGCGGGGATGGCCTGCACCTCGACAAGACCCTGCCCTTCCGCAGCGGCACCCGCGTTCGCGCCTGGCTGGAGCTTCCGCTTTCTGGCCAAGAACGCCTACTTTGCGTTTCCGCCCTGGTCGACAACTCCGACGAGGGCACCTCCATCACCTTCGTGGACATGCCCGGAGATCTCCGAGATCGCATCGTGGCATTCACGTTCCAAACCCAAGCCCTGGAGCGCCGCCGTGCTCGCAATCGTGATCGCTAGCCTGGCCCTCGCACAAGACGGGGAGCCACCTGCAACCCCAGACGCCGACCCCGCACCGACCGCCGACGAGGCGACGGTAGAGGGCAAATCGGGCCTGTCCGCCATGCTCGCAGCCCGTGAGGCGCCGGAAGGCATCTGGCTCTCCGTTCGCGGCACCGGCGAGCTGTGGCACGACCCCTACTTGGCGAGCCGATTCGCCACGGGAGGGATCACCGCAGGCGTCGGAGTGGTCGTCCCGATCACAGGCTGGCTCGCCGTCGATGCCGAGGTTGGCTACCATCGCAAGGCGGCGTCCACCGGCGACGGCACCCTGCAACTGGCCCCGATGGCCTTGTTGGTTGTGGGCCGCCTCGCCGCCAAAGAGGACTCCGGCCTTGAGCTCTTCGGCGGGTTCGGACCCGCCATCGTCATGTGGTCCGAATCCGGACAAGGCGAAGAATATATGAGGTCCATCGCCGAGGACCCATCTAGCCCACCCCCCACCGTGCTCCGGGGTTCACGCCCCGGCTTCGAAGTGCGCTTGGGCACCCGCATCGACCTGGGACTGGTCCAGACCTCCCTCGCTCCGGGGGCTCAAGACCCGGTGAAGGCGGTGGCACTGGAGATCGTCGGTGCCCGACGGTTCGCCACATCATCCGCTGGTTTCAACCTAAACACCTGGCGGTTCGGCGCCGGCCTCGCGGCCCGCTTCTAGGAGACCCCCATGTGGTGGCTACTACCCCTCCTGTGCATCGCCCAGGATGCCGTACCAGACGGCGCCATCGTGCTGCAAACCAGCGCCGGCGCCCAAGTCGAGCTCTTCCCCAGGATGAAGGCCGACACCATCGAGCTGGTGGTGCACAACAACAACAAGCCCCTCGACCAACAGCTCGACGGTCAGCGCACGGCGAGCGTCGACGATAGCTGGGCCGCGAGCACGGGCAGCGGCACCTGGTTCGTCACGCTCTACGTCAACGACCCGTCCACGACCGCCGTATTGACCCAGGAGGGCAAGACCCAGTGGGTCATCGAGACCCGCCGCGGCGCGCGACCCGCACCGCTGGTGCCTGAGCCCGTCGCGACCATCGACGACCTATTCCAAGACCGCGTGCTTCGGCGGCCGGCCCGGCCCCCAGCCATGCCACTTCGCCCGCTGGGAGGAGACGCGTGGACGGCCCGGCTCGACCCCACAGAGGTCCGCCTCCCGGTGGACGCGTGGACCCCGAGACTGGACGGCGTTCCACGTGGAACACCGACCATGTCCGACATCGACTCGGTCCGTCTCACCATGGCCGCCGCTACAAATGCCAAGGATAAAACCGCTGCTTTTCAGCACCTGGCCCTGATGCACCAGCGCCTTGGGCTGCACCGGGAGGCCCGCGCCTACTTCAACCGGGTGGCCGATCAGCCGACGGAGTGGCCCCGAGCGACCGTTCGGCTCCACCAGGCCGACGCGGCCCTGGCCACGGGTCGTTGGGACGAAGCCCGAACCCATTGCACCAACGCCTACAAGGGTGGCGCAGAACCCGATGTCGCCCTGGGCTGCCTGGGCCGCGTCGCCATCGCCACGGGCAGTCCAGCCCCCACCGAGACCGCCCGGGCGCTGCTGCGCGAGGACACCGGCCCCGAGTCCAAGCTCGTCGCCGCACAGCTATTGCTCATCGATCACCGCGCAGAAGAGGCGCTCCCGCTTCTTCAAGGCACCCAAGACTGGCCCATGAGCCTGCAGCGGTGGCGGGATGCCACGCTCGGGGATGCGGCCCTGGCGGTTCGAGACTTGGAGACGGCCCGTAGGGCGTGGCGGGACGTCGGAACTCGGGGGGAACTTGGAGACGTCGCCAAACAACGAGCCCGTCTCATCCGGATGCTCGACGACGCCCCCTCCAAGTGGGCCGAAGAGGCACCCGCCATCGCCAAAGACGGCCGCGGACGTAGCCCCGCCGCCGCAGAAGCACACTATCTAGCCGCCCAAGTCGGCGAGGCGTTCGATGACGCAGGCATGGCGGCCGAACACCTGACCGAGCTCATCGACCGGTGGCCCGATCTCTCGGCGGGCAGCGACATTCCCCACCGCTTGCTCCATCAGTGTGACCGGAGGATCGGCCAGCTACACCGAGCCGGTCGAACCGTCGCAATCGCAGCCTTCTACCACGATTGTTGGCGGCCCCAAATCAACGCGATCACCCATGACACCACGCCTCTGCAGCGGTCCGCCCAGGCCATGGCTTACCTTGGACTGTGGGATCAGGCCCTGTTCATTCAGCGAGACGTGGCGTCCATCCTTACGCGTGACGATCGCGAAGACGTCGACGTCCTCGCCGATCTCGCCCAGATGTACGACCGCGTCGGGCGACACGCTGAGGCGCTAGAGACCGTGCAGTACGCCATGAAGCGGTCGCCCACACCCACCCAACGAGCCAAGCTCTACCTCGCCTCGGGCGATGCACACGCGTCGATGGGTAGCTCCGATCAGGCCCTCGCTGCCTGGTCCAGAGCCGAGGCTGACCCCACCCTGCGCGCTGAAACCCAAGCACGCCGCACCCTGTTGTTGGCCGACCTCGGGCGGTGCAAGGAGACCCTGCCCCTGCTCAACGCATTGAGTGAAAATGGGGATGCAAGCAACTAAGCAGACGAGGCACGCATTACGGCCGGCCGTTGTTTGTTGACCGAAGGCAAAGCGGGCGAGGCGGTGACCTTGGCCCTCGGTGTGGTCGAACAAAACCCGACCGGCCCCTGGGCGGCAGACGCCAAGTGGCTCGCCGCAGCGGCGTCGAGCACCAACCCCAGCTTGCCCATGCCGGAGGCGCCCCTGAGCCCGGAACCTCAGTGGGCCGCCGCCCTACTCGAAGCCAGGCGAGCCCAAGCAACCCAAGAGCGGGTCGACCGGCTCAAATAGGGCCCGGCGCCTCTACTCGGTCTCGACCCGGGTCGTGGTGAGGGTCTTCGCCCACGCTTCGGTCACCGCACGCTGGGCGTCGGAACCGGACACGGGCAGGGCCACCCCCGACAGCGCTCGGGGTCCCTGCACCAGCCCGAAGGCTGCGCTGGCGTCGCCGGCCACCGCGCGAATACGCACGATTCGCGTCTCGCTGCCCGCGGTGTAGAACACCTGGCCCAAACCGTAGGCATCGGTCACTACCTCGCGTGGCACGCTGCCATCTCCGACCTCCAGGTCCATTCGCACCGCCACTCCGGAGACGGGGTAGCCAAAGATGTCCACCGCCACGACGGTCACCATGGTGCTGCTGATGGCGTCGTTGGCGAGCCACGTCCGCGATGGCACCACCACCAGCTGGTGCACCGGATTGCCCGAGGCCGGGGTCAGGGCGCTGGCGCGGATCTCCACGGGCCCGCCGAAGGTCTGCACCGGCTGAGTCAAGCCTTCCCCCGCGAGCTTTGGCTCACCGATCGCCTTGGCACCCGTCAGGTTGAGACGGACGTCCCGACCGGCCATCGGCACCCCGCCCGGACCCTGCATGCTGGCCGAGATGGTGGCTTGTCGCGCCTCACCCAGCGGCGATGGATCGACGGAAACCGACAGGGTCTGAGGTCGGGTTGGCGCCAAGTTCAAGGCCAACTTGGCGGCCTGCTTCGGCTCATCTGGAAGCGAAGCGCTGATGGTCGTGGTGCGCGCCTTTGCCGACACCGACGGCTTCAGCGTGGCGATGAACAGGCCTCGACCCTCGTGCCTCACCGACGACACCGTGCCGGCGTCGGTCTGGACCTCGGGCTTGGCTTGGCTGTCCGGGGAGCCGTCGGCCTTGACCACCAGCAGGCGAATGGGGATCTCAATATCCGGATCGGCGGGAATGCCCTCGAAGCTGGGGACGAAGAGCATGCGCTGATCGGGCTTGATGCCCAAGTCAAATGCCGTCTCACTGGGCGCATCGTCGACGACGGTGATCTGGGTCGCTTCGACCACCCCAGGAGGGAGCACCACCTCGTCGATGCGCGCCCGGCCGCCCTTGGCCGTCACGGGTCCAAAGTCACGGCCCGCCACCTTGAGCATCACGCTCGCGCCGGTCTTGGCCTTGGCGTTCAAGGTGCGCTTGGCCGAAATCGGCAGGGTGAGCGCGCCATAAACACGCTCGGGGCGACGCTTGTCCGACACGGTGATCAGAGCGAGCCCCGGATTCTTCCGCCCTTTGATCGTGAGCTTTGCCACATATCGGCCATTGCCCATGGCCGCGATTTCGCCAACCTCACCCACCGAGGTCTTGATGTTGAGCATCTTCGGATCGACGTTGCGGCCGTCGGCCAACGTGAACGACAACGAAGACTCTTCGACCTCCCCCGCCATCAGGGTGGATGGGTTGGCCGCCAGATTCATGGCCAAAGGCGGCGTTTTGCGCAGTGGCACGCGGGCATTCAGGTCGATTTTATGGAGCTTATCTGCCGTTTTTCCCTTGACCCGCACCCAAGCCACATCCGAGCCATCGACCTGGGGCGGCGTGACCGAAAAGGAGTAGATCCCGCCGCCTTGGTACGCCCAGCTGCTCGCTTCCGCGGTCTTGCTCTTGAGCTTGACCACCAGCCCTTCGATCGGCGTCCCATCGGGCTTGAGGGCCAGCACATGGGCCGTCACAGGCGTCGCGCCATCACCGACCACCTCGTCGAGGGGAAGGGCGACCGTCCAGCCAGAGGCGGGCAGCACATCTTCGGCGTGAGCCGTGGGAGCGAGGGTTGTCAGGGCGAGCAGGGCGAGCACGAGACCTCCGGACCGGGGGGCGCAGGATAGACCGAGCCGAGGACCCGCGGGTGTGGGGGTCCGGTCAAGGGCCACAACCCCGGGATCTGCCGGTGGCGTCCACCGGCCCTAGACGCCCCACAAGCTGGGCAGTGTATCGCCCTCGACCTCCGTGGCGTAGTCTGGCAAAAACGAACCAACTACCTCACGAATTCTTGCAGTCGCCATCAGCGCACGAGACACGGGCTCCGCCCAGGGCGCGCCTTGGGCCCGGTCGAACGCGGCCTTGAACAACACCATCGCCTGGGCCTCAACCTCGCTATCGTCCAGCGGTTGATCCGGGCGGACGAGGCGCTCCCAATAGGGCCGATAGAGTCCGGTTGGCGCCATTAGATCTCCCAAACCATGGAGGCGAGACCACCAAAACTGGAGCCGCAAGCAAGCAAACTCCCGGGGATCGTCCAAAGGAACGTCCAGCTCATAGCCCCAGTCCCGCTCGTGGTAGCTGTCCACTCCGCTCACCACCCAGTGGCAGATCTCGTGCAAGACCTGTTGCGGCAGGGCGTCGTCGGGATCCAGGTCGCTACGAGGGGCGAGGGCCAACAATCCTTGGCCGTCCGTCATGCTGTAGACGTCGGGATCTCGGCGCACAAAGAGCCCCAGACGCTCGGCCGTCGCGAGCCAAATGAGCTCGTACGGGTCGACGTAGCGACTGCGAATGGGGCGCTCGTAGGTCGGGTCCATGGCCGCGTGCTAACCGGTCGCATGGAACCCGAGTACGACTGCACCGAGTGTGGCGCCTGCTGCCGCGAAGCCTTCGACGCCGTCGAGATCGACGACGACGA
>JBGCER010000407.1:0-3430 GCA_045106515.1 Myxococcota bacterium | reverse complement strand
TGCACCCCGCCGCAAGACGCGCCCGTCGATGCGGTGCTCGCCGAGGTTCTAGGATCCATCGGCGGGCGAGTGGTACGGCCGGCCCTGGCCGAGGCCCTCGTCGAAGCCCAACGCTTGGACGCCGCCACCGCGACGCTCGCCCAAGACCCGACCGATGCCGCTTTGTGGACGGATGCCCAAGAGGCGTGGCGCTCCACCATGACCGCTTGGCACCGGGTGGAGCTGATGCAGATCGGCCCCATCGCGCCCTCTTCAAGCGCGCGAGGCGGAGCCGATGGCCGCGACAACGTCTACTCCTGGCCGACCACGAACCCGTGCCGCGTCGACCAAGAGACCGTCATCGCAGACTTTGACACCACCGCGTGCGCCGATGGTGCGCTGGTGCACGCCAAGCGGCTCGACGCGCTGGCGTATCTACTGTGGGCCGGCCCCGACAATGCCTGTCCGAGCCAGATCGATATCAACGCCAACGGCACGTGGGATGCGCTCAGCGATGAGGGCGTGCTCGCCAACCGAGCCCAGTATGCGGCCGCGCTATCCGCGCTCCTCGTGCAGACGCTCACCGACCTGGACGCCGACTGGCTGGCCTTCGAAGACGAGCTGAAGGCCGCAGGCCAAGCCGACACCACGTTTCCCAGTGGAGGCTCTGCGTTGAACGCCATCTATGATGCGATGTTCTACCTGGAGACTCGCACCAAAGACGTCAAGCTGGCCCACCCCACCGGCCTGCGCGACTGCGACGCTGACACCTGTGCCGATGACGTGGAGCACGGACTCAGTGGCCTGTCTACCCAAGCCATCCAAGAGAACCTCGCCGGCTTCAGCGCCATGCTCAGCGGCAACGGCGGCAAGGGCTTCAACGACGTCTTGATCGACCGAGGCCATGGAGACCTGGCCGAGGCGCTCACCGCCGGCATTGCCGATGCCCAAGCAAACGCCGACGCCCTGCGAGCGCCTCTCGATGAGATCATCCGTGACGACGTGGCGATTGCCGTCGCCCTGCACGACGACGTGAAGGTGGTGACGGACCTGCTCAAGGGGGATGTTGCGACCGTTCTGTCGGTGAGCCTGCCCAGCGAAGCCGCCGGGGACAACGACTAGTGCTCGACGCCCTCACCTCCCCATGGCTCGATCCCGCGAGCCGCACGTTCGCCGGCGCGCTGCTCACCGCAGCCGCCGTCGCTTGGGTTTTTGGGTGTGTGAAGTGGCGTGCCTCGCCGTGGTCCGTGTTGCGCCGCGGCGTGTCCGCACTGCTCTCTCAACTGGCGACGCGAAGCTCGGCTCTCGACATCCAGCTGCTGCTCGGCCGACAGCTTCTACGCGTGCTGGGAGCCCTGCCCGTATTGGGGGCCAGCCTCTTCGTGGCCCAGTGGTCTGTGCGGTCTCTCGACGGGTGGTTTGGCGCCCCCGAGCTGGGTGTGCCCACAACCGCCGTGATGCTCGCCTACACGGTCACCCTCTTCATCGCGTGGGACGCGTCGCGGTTTGCCGTCCACCGGCTGATGCACGCGGTGCCGGCCTTGTGGGCCTTTCACCAGGTTCATCACTCTGCAGAGGTGTTGACGCCCCTCACCTTTCACCGCGTCCATCCTGTCGAATCCGCGCTCTACCAGCTCCGGGGGGCGATCGTCTCGACCGCGGTCTTGGTGCCTTTCTTCTGGCTCTTCCGCGGGGCCGTCACCGAGTGGACGGTGCTGGGGGTCCACGGCATCGGCTTCATCCTCAACAGCCTCACCGGCAACCTGCGGCACAGCCATGTGTGGATGCGTTTCGGACCGGCGGTCGAGCGGTGGCTCATCAGCCCAGCCCAGCACCAGCTCCATCACAGCCTCGATTCTACAGAGAGCCAGACCAACTACGGCACGTGGCTGGCCGTCTGGGATCGCCTCACGGGCTCGCTCCTCCTTGCTTCCGCCCAGGCGCCAGACGCCTATGGAGTCGCGGAGGCGAACCACCAACACACCCTGCTCAGCGCCTGGTTTGGCCCATTTATCGCGGTGTTTCGCTCACTGCGCCCCCAAGCCACGCTCCCGGCCGTCGCCGCCATGGCCTTGGTTCCGCTGCTCGCCAGCCCCTCTTCCGCCGAAGATGAGACCGAGGACGAAGCCGAGGACGACGCCGACGGCGAAGTGATCGTGGAGGCCGAAGCCGGCGTGCCGACCGTCGCGGGAAGCGCCCACATCCTGGACGAAGACGACCTCGATCGACTCCAACACGACGACATTCATCGGCTCATCGCCGATGTGCCCGGCATGAACGTCCGCGAAGAGGATGGGTTCGGCCTACGACCCAACATCGGGATCCGAGGCGCCGCCAGCGAGCGCAGCGCCAAGATCACCTTGCTCGAAGATGGGATCCCCTTCGCCCCCGCCCCGTACGCTGCACCCGCAGCCTACTTCTTCCCCCTCGCCACGCGCATGGTGGGTTTAGAGGTGTTCAAGGGCCCGGCGGCCACGCAGCACGGCCCGAACACCATCGGCGGCGCCGTCAACCTCAAGACCCGCGAGGTTCCACGCTCCGGGCCAGACGCCTCGGTCGATGGGGCCATTGGCCGATTTGGCACCCACCGGTTTCACACTTGGGCCGGCACGGGCAACGACCGCCGAGGCTTACTCATCGAGGGTGTACAGCTGGGAAGCAATGGGTTCAAAACCCTTCCCGATGACGGCTTTACCGGCTTTGAACGCAGCGAACTCATGATGAAGGGTCGACTGGTTGTACGGGATGATGACCGCGCCACCGACACCCTAGTCCTCAAGCTCGGCTATGCCCGGGAGCGCTCTCACGAGACCTACCTGGGCCTGCATCGTGACGACTGGGAAGAGGCTCCGTACCAGCGATATGCATCGACCGCCATGGGTCTGATGCAGTGGAGTCGCACCCAGGCCGAGGCCACGTGGGTACACCGGCGCGCATCGGGGATGACCGTTCGGACAACGGCGTACCACCACTACCTTCGCCGAGCGTGGACCAAGTTCAACCAGTTCGCCGAGGGTCCCTCCCCCCACGAAGTCCTGCTCTCCCCCGACAGCGGCGTGAACGCCCTGTACCTGGCGTTGCTACGAGGCGAGGCCGACTCCAATGGCGCGAGTGAGCAGCTGATGATCGGCACCAATGACCGCACCTTCCACAGCACCGGAGTGCAGTCCACGGCCCGCTTTGAGCTGCGTGGCTCAGAGGACCTGGTGGCGCGCGGCGAGCTCGGCATCCGACTGCACCACGACCATGTGCGCCGCCTCCACACCGAAGATGCCTACAATATGGCGGGCGGAGCTCTAAAACGAGCGGATGCACCCACAGAAACCACGACGGACCGCATCACGACAGCGACCGCCATCGCAGCCCACACGCATTGGGATGCGAGGTGGACGTTTTTGCATCTGCAACCTGGACTTCGGGTCGAAGCGGTTCGCACGCAAGAGGACCTCGC
>JBGCER010000406.1:0-17281 GCA_045106515.1 Myxococcota bacterium | reverse complement strand
GTTGGCAAAGCGGAGTGGCTGAACCCTGGCATGTCCGTCAAGGATCGCGCTGCCAAATATATGGTCCTCGAAGCCGAGAAATCCGGCGATCTCCGCCCAGGGGGCGTCATCGTTGAAGGCACGGCGGGCAATACCGGCATTGGCTTGGCCCTGGTTGGACGGGCGCGCGGATACCGTGTCGTCATCGTCATTCCGCAGTCGCAGTCCCAAGAAAAGAAGGACATGCTGCGGCTGGCGGGCGCCGAGCTGGTGCAGGTTCCGGCGGTTCCGTTCGCCAATCCCAACAACTACGTGCACGTGGCGGAGCGGTTGGCCGCTCAACTCGATGCCGAGTGGCCGGGGGGCGCCTTCTACGCGAACCAGTGGGACAACCTTTCCAATCAGCTCGCACACTTCCAGGGCACGGGGCCGGAGATCTGGGAGCAGACCGGCGGTACGCTTCACGGCTTCGTCTGCGCTGTCGGAACCGGTGGGACCTTGGCGGGCACGGGCCGGTTCCTGAAGAGTAAAGACCCTTCGATCAGCATTGGGCTGGCGGATCCCTTCGGCGCCAAGATGTACTCGTGGTTCACCCGCGGTGAGCTTGAAGTCGACGTCGCGGGTGGCAGCGTCACCCAAGGCATCGGGCAAGGCCGCGTCACCGGCAACGTGGCCCAAGCGGTGGTGGACAAGGCGTACCGGATCCCCGACGCAGAGGCAGTGGAGGTCATCGATCGCCTCGCCGCCGAAGAGGGACTGATGCTCGGTGGGTCGGCCGGCATCAACATCGCCGGCGCGGTTCGACTGGCGCGCGACTTGGGCCCCGGCCACACCATCGCTACGATCTTGTGCGACCACGGCAGTCGCTATCAGACCCAGCTGTGGAATCCGGAATTCCGCCGTAGCAAAGGCCTGCCCGTTCCAGCATGGCTCGAAGCGGAAAGCACCCTGGAAGTCCCGTTCGTGTAGGGGAGCGCATCTGGGGGGGGAGCGTGGGCGACCGCCTCGTGCGGTCTGGTTCCCTGTTGAGTTCGAGGCCGGAGGTTTCATGCGCCCGTCTGGCTCAGCGCTCTACCGGAAGACGGAGTTGATCGACGGCCTAGCCGCCCTTCTTGAACCTCACGGGTTTAAGCGCTCGGGTCAGGCCATTCGGTTCAAGGGGCCGGATGGCTCCGCTGTCGTGACGTTCGATACAGCGCCATCTAGCAACATAGATGGCGTGAAGATTACGGTGCAAACTGGCACGTTTTACCCCCGTCTGGTGGCCCTACGCCGCGGTCACCATCACCTCGACATGCCGTCCCGTCTCCCCACTCGCATCCCAGGCGCGAACGATATGGATGCGTGGGACTGCGTACACAGCCCGGAACTTCCCAGGAGCCTGTTTAAGCAAGGCTGGCTTGAGTTAGGGCATAGTGATGATATTTCGCCCATAGTTGAGAGAATTGGGGCAGCGCTAGAAGCGGGGATGCCCGCGTTCAAACGCTCCACAGAGCTCGCCTTCGCTATCGAGCACGAGGCGTCGAGTTCCGAGCCCAGTCCGACGTATGCGATGGGGCTGCTGCTCGCAGCCGGTCGAGTGGCGGAGGCGCGGGCGGTCTATGCAAAGCACCCAGGCGCTCACGGGGCGGCGCGATTCGCGGACCAAACCGGACTTATGGACGACTCGCCACCTGCTCCCGGAACGACGGCTCGGCGATACGTGAGGGCGTACCATGAGATGCGGGTCCGCAAGCGAGAGCACGTATTGCCCAAAGCCCGCGCCTTGGTCGCTGCCGTCGGAGGCGAGGCTGAGCTCGGGCAATGGTCAGTTAGCGTCCACAGCGCTTGGCGCGCCAAGAAGCTCGGCGTGCTCAATGAGCATGGCCTGAAGACCTGGCTCATGCGGCAAGGCCATCCCGAACTGCCACTGCTCTCTGAGCTGTGGGAGCAGTTTGGGCCATGCCGAGCCACAGAGCGAGATAGAACGGTGCATTTTGCCTGGGACATCGACGAAGACGCGAGAAGAGTTCTCGACCTCGCGGAGCGGCTCCTGGCAGAGGGGTACGATCCCGACGTGGTGGGGATCCGCGGCCGCTTCGAGTTTCTCTTGGTCGACGGACAGGGCGTGCCCTATCCATTCCAGCACATCAAACACTGCTACAAGCCTGTCTTTGACCGGTTCATCTCCAGCGTGGACGTGGACCTGTCCTGGCGGGGTCTCACCGCGCACCTCATGATGCCGTTGGAGTCTCAATCTGGAGAGGCTGAAGCGCTGATGGGCCGCGCTGCCAAAGCGCTAGGCATCAAGGCCATTAAGAAGGTGTGGCAGATGTAGACGGGACGAGAGCCCAGGGTCTCCATGCATTGGGTTGCCCCGAAAACGTCCCGATCAAGTAGGCTCGGGTCCTAGAGGGGCCTGCGCCATGAACTTCGGCTTCGTCATCGACAACACGAGTTGCATCGGCTGTCACGCGTGCTCGACCGCCTGCAAGTCAGAGCATCAAGTGCCGCTCGGCGTGAATCGCACGTGGGTCAAGTATGCGGAGGTCGGGAAATACCCCGATGTACGCCGGACCTTTCAGGTCACTCGATGCAATCACTGTAGCAATCCCCCGTGTGTGCGCATCTGTCCGACCGCGGCGATGCACCAGCGCGATGACGGGATCGTCGACTTTGCATCGGATGCGTGCATTGGCTGCAAGGCATGTATGCAGGCGTGTCCTTATGACGCCATCTACATCGACCCCGACACCCACACCGCCGCAAAGTGCAACTTCTGCGCCCATCGTACCGATTTGGGTATGGAGCCCGCGTGCGTGGTTGTGTGTCCGGAACACGCGATCATCGCGGGAGATTTGGACGACCCCGCATCCGAAATATCCAGAGTGGTCGCCAAGAATAATGTGACGGTTCGCAAGCCGGAGCAGGGGACGGCCCCCAAACTCTTCTACATCGATGGCAATGACGTGATGATGCACCCGACGGCGCTGCCGCGGGTGCCCGAGCAGTTCATGTTTGCCGATGTACTGGGTCTGCATCCTGGCGAGGAAGTGCACGTCGGAGGGGCTCGCCCCGCCCCAGCGCCACCGCCGACGGATCCCAGCGCGACCCGCAGCTCTCAGACGCAGGGCCTCAACGAGGCGGGCCCCATCGCCTTGGGCGGCAATATGGCCGGTCACATGGTGCAAGTGGGCTACAATGCCCAACACAAGATCCCCTGGCATTGGCCCATCCCCGCCTACTTGGTGACCAAGCACATCGCGGGGGGGCTCTTCGCGTGGATGGCGATCTTCGCGCTGGTGCCCGGGCTGGAGTTTTCGGCGGGACAGATGGTGTGGGCGGGGGCCTTGGGCATCTTCATGACCCTCGTGACGCTCGCATTGCTGGTGTACGACCTCGATCGGCCCGACCGATTCTTCTACCTCTTGCTGCGCCCGCAGTGGCGGTCGTGGGTCGCGCGCGCCGCGTGGCTGCTCACCGGCTTTTCCATTTTGAGTGGGTTGTGGTGGGCCGTTGAGACGGTCGGTTGGCTGGGTCTCATCCCAGAGCCAACCTATGTGCGACCCGTCTTTGCCGCTTTAACCATTCCTTTCGCCATTGGTGCCGCCATCTACACGGCGTTCCTCTTCGCTCAGGCCGAAGGCCGCGACATGTGGCAGAGCAGCCACGTGCCCTTCCAGATGACGCTGCATGCCATCGCCCTAGGGGCGGCCCCGTTGGCGATTATCGGTCCCACTGCGCCTGTGATGCGGTGGGTCTTTGTCGGGGCGATGATCGCGTCCGCAGCGCTGACGTTGTTCTCGGATTTGACGGTGCCGCAAGCGTCGGAGCTGGCGCGGCGTGCGGCCCGAGACATGACGCACGGACGCTATTGGGCCAAGTTTTGGCTGGGCGGTATTGGCCTGGGCCACGGGGTCGCCATCTTAGTGGCGGTGGCGCTGGGCGGCACCATCGCAGGTGCTGTTGTAGCGCTACTCGCGGCTTCGTTCGGGCTCTTTTCGTACAATCTGGCGTTTGTCATGGCGCCCCAGGACCAACCCAACTCCTAGGATCCACCCATGAGCGCCTCGCAACGTCTCGCGGACACATTTGCCCGAATGCTTGGTCTGCCGGAGTCCAAGGCCAAGCGCTACGCCACCCAACCCAACACCCCCACGAACGCCGCTGGGGTCGCGATGCCCGGCTACGCCCGCGATCCTGGTGAGCCCATCTCCATGATCGAGGTGCGGCACCCCGACGGTCGCATGTCTAGCTACCCGCCTCCAGAGCATTGGGCGGACTGGGTCGAGTGGGATGCACAGGCGTGGCCGGACAAGGTCGCCCGTCGGTACACGCTCGTGCCGACCATCTGCTTCAACTGCGAGTCTGGCTGTGGGTTGCTGGCGTATGTGGACCCCAAAACCTTCGAGATCCGCAAGTTTGAAGGCAACCCGGTCCACCCCGGAAGTCGCGGTAGAAACTGCGCTAAGGGGCCGGCTACTCATAACCAAATCTACGACCCCGAGCGGATCCTCTACCCGCTGAAGCGGGTGGGCCCACGGGGAGGCGGTCAGTGGAAACGGGTGAGCTGGGACGAAGCTCTTGACGATATCTCGGCGAAGATGCGGGCTTCTCGCCAGAAGCGTCGAGATGGCATCATGTACCATGTGGGTCGTCCTGGCGAAGACCACTACGCGAACCGGTGCATCCAGGCCTGGGGTGTTGATGGCCACAACAGCCACACCAATGTCTGCAGCGCCTCATCGCGGACCGGGTACTACCTGTGGGCCGGGTTCGACCGACCCAGCCCTGACTACGCCAATGCACGCTGCATTGTACTGATCTCCAGCCACTTGGAGACCGGGCACTACTTCAATCCCCACGCCCAACGGATCATGGAGGCCAAGAAGAACGGGGCAAAGATCATCACCTTTGATCCTCGGCTGTCCAACACAGCGAGCAAGTCGGATGTGTGGTTGCCGACGTGGCCGGGCAGCGAGTCGACCATCCTGCTGGCCATCGCCAGCTACTTGCTCAAGACTGGACAGTGGAACAAGGCGTTCGTCCGGCGATGGGTGGATTGGAAGGCCTTCCTCGCCCACGCAGCGGAGCTGGTCGCAGACCCATCGGTCACCGAAGCCTTGGGTGAGGCCGAGACGTTCGAGGACTTTGAGCGAGCATTAACGGCCCTCTACGCCGAATTTACGTTCGAACGAGCGGCCGAAGAAGCACAGGTGCCCATCGAGCGCATCGTGCAAGCCGCAGAGGCCATTGCCAGGGCAGGGGACAGGATCGCCGCCCACAACTGGCGCTCCGCATCTATCGGAAACCGGGGCGGTTGGCAGGTCGTTCGCTGCCTCTTCTTGCTGAACGTACTGACCGGCAGCGTGGGCACGGTCGGAGGCACCAGCGGAAATAGTTGGAACAAATTTGTGCCCAAGCCCTTCCGCCAGCCCCCACCGGGCGATGTGTGGAATGAGCTGCAGCTCCCCGATGAGTGGCCCTTCGCCCACTTCGAGATGTCCTTCTTGCTGCCCCACATGATGGAAGAAGGCCGAGGCAACGTCGATGTCTACTTCACTCGGGTCTACAACCCGTTGTGGACCAACCCCGACGGCTTCATGTGGATGAAGGCGCTCCAAGACGAGGAGAAATTCGGCGTGCACGTGGCGCTGACACCGACGTGGAACGAGAGCGCCTGGTTCGCTGATTATGTCCTCCCTATGGGGCATTCAGGTGAGCGCCATGACATCATGAGCCAGGAGACCCACGCGGGTCAGTGGATCGGGTTTCGCCAGCCCGTGCGCCGGGTTGCCATGGAGCGGGCCGGCAAGCCGGTTCGCTTCACCTATGAGGCCAACCCTGGAGAAGTGTGGGAAGAGGCTGAGTTTTGGGTGGAGCTGTCGTGGCGAATGGACCCGGACGGGAGCTTGGGCGTGCGGCAGTGGTTCGAGAGCTATGAGCGCCCGGGAGAGCCGGTGACCCAAGACGAATACTGGGGCTGGATCTTCGATAATTCGGTGCCAGGCCTTCCAGAGGCCGCGGCTGCCGAAGACCTGAGCCCGCTCGCCTACATGAGAAAGTACGGCTGCTTCGAAGTGTCTCGCGACGTGTACACCCCGTACGAGAACGAAGTCGACGGCGTCGTGGGCGACGATGACCTGATCCGGCGCGACGGCCTTGTGGTGGGCGTCCGCGTACAAGGAGAGTCCAGGGTGGGGTTCAACACCCCCAGTCGCAAGCTGGAGCTGCTGTCGAAGACCCTTATGGAGTGGGGTTGGAACTCGTCGGACTATGCGCTGCCGTGGTCGCTACCGAGCCATGTGAGTCCCAGCGAGATCCGCAGGGACCAAGGCGAGATGCTCTTGCTGCCCAACTGGCGCTTGCCGACCCTGATCCACACCCGATCCGCCAATGCGAAGTGGTTGGTGGAGATCAGCCACAACAACCCAGTGTGGATGCACCCGAGCGACGCCAACCGCCTGGGCGTGGTCACCGGAGATCTGCTGCGCATCGACACCGAAATTGGCTGGTTCGTCGATCGCGCGTGGGTAACCGAGGGGATTAAGCCGGGGATCATCGCAATTTCTCATCATTTGGGCCGGTGGCGCTTGCAAGATGATGCGGGCGTGAACAAGCAGGGGAGCTCGCTGGTCGACATCGATCAGGGGGAGCACGAGCACCACCTGACCGTGCGCAAGGGTGCAGAGGCGTGGACGTCCGTGGACCCAGATACGGCGAGGATCTGGTGGAAGACCGTGGGGGTTCATCAGAATCTCACCCACGCCGTGCACCCGGATCCGGTGAGTGGGGGACACTGCTGGCTGCAAAAGGCCAAATCGGTCCGAAAGGCGAAGCCGGATGAACCCTATGGTTCCGTTCACGTCGATACCCGAAAGTCGATGGAGGTCTACCAGGAGTGGCTGGCTCTCACCCGGCCCGCCTCCACCCACAGCCCCAATGGCACCCGCCGCCCCCGCTGGCTGAAGCGGCCGCTCAAGCCCACGGTCAAGGCCTATGAGCTGCCCGAGTGACCCCCGAGAACATGGCCCTCGCGCGGTCCCGCACGTATGGATTTGTCGGAGAGGTTCTTCTGGATGGGTGGACCGCACGCGCTGTGGACGTTGCCGCTTCGCTTCCCATCGGCCGTTCGCTCCCACCCGACGCGGACCGGAGAGCGGTGGAGCATCAGCGGGTGTTCGGCCGGTCAGCACCGCCCTATGAAAGCGTGTTTTGCTCTCTTGATGGGCTCATGGGGGGGGCGACGGCTGCGGCGGTGCGTACCACCTATTCGGAGATTGGATTTGCGGGCTTGCGCCCTGATGTTGAACCGGATCACGCGGGCTTGCAGTGCCTAGCCCTGTCGTTTCTCTGCGCAGCGGAAGCCGATGCTCGGCGTGACGGCGTTTCCCGGCCCGATCTTGCCGAGCACCAGCAGCAGCTGTTGAAGCGTCACCTCGCCCGTTGGGCTCACTTGCTTCACCTCGCTGTGCAGTCCCAGGGGTCTGAGTCCTGCACGGAACTGTGTGCCTTGCTGGTCGACCTGGTTGAAGACCACAGCGGCCTCCATCCCGAGGCGCACGATGAACCCGATCTATTGGCGAACCCACAGGTCGGGATCCGCCAGATCTGCAGCTACCTGCTCACGCCGGCTCGGTGTGGGGTGTGGTGGGGGGCTGCGGATCTGCAGCGTCTGGCGGATCAGGCGGATCTAGCCTGCGGTTTTGGTCGTCGACAGCAGATGATGGAGAGTTTGTGGTTCTCTGCCATCGATCATCAGGTGGTGCCGAGGCTCGTGGACGTGTTGGTGGGCGACGTTCAGCGATGGTGCCGAGAAGGAGATCCCAGACCCGAACGAACGTCAACAATCCTCCACCACATGGGGAAGGCCACGATACCGGCTTGACAAATCTCAGGGGAACCCCCACTATGTCGAGCGTCATGGTTGTACTTTGCTTTCTTATGAGGAGGCAACATGCAGGTTTCAGACGCACCGGTTCGTTCTCTCAGCGCATTTCTTGAAGAAGCGCCCACCCAGCCAACGGCGCCCGTTCGGACGTTTGCTCCCAGTACACCAACGGAATGCTATGCTAAAACTGAGCTGGTTCGACCCGAGGAAGTGACGCTCGAAGATGTTCGGGCGCTAGGGTCGCCCGTCACCGCGCCCGCGCGATCACGGGGGTCCGGTCGGAGCCGGCCCTGGTGGGCTCGGCTGATCGGGATCTAGCGTCCTTCTTAGATCCTCGAAGGTCGCGTCCTCATCGGGTCGGAACCCGCTTAAGTGCAGCCGGTCCCCCAAGAACTTGGCGTCGTTCGCGGGTTTCCAAGCCAACATGATCTCGCCGACTCGCTTGATGGTCTGGGTGTTCTTGCCGAGCCGCGCGCAGAGAGCGTCGCTGGGGGTGTGGCCCGTCACATCGAGCTGCCGGGTCCTGGCCACGTCTAGTTCCACGTCGTAGGCGCTGCGCAACGCCGCGGTGAAGGTGGCGCCGGCGTCACAGGTGCCGTCCGCCACGTCGCTGATCACCTGGTGGTGGTTGCCGCTCATGTGAATGGTGCCCAGCCCGGTGTCGGGATCGAGCCCGTGCTCCTGCATCCAGCGTCGGGGTAGGTGATAGCCAGTGCTGCTGGTGGGGTCCGTAAAACAGAAGCGTTTGCCCTGTAAGTCGCTGGCTGTCTCCGCCTTCACGTCGCGGCCTACGATGATGATCCCATCCACCCGCGCACTTCCGTCGTGCTCCGTCACCCCCACCAGCGCGAGCTCTGCTCCCAGCCGCTCGCGCAGGTCGAGGTAGAGCTTGGGAGGCAGCACCGCCAGGTCGGTGCTGCCCTCGACGAGCAACGTTCCAGTGGCTTTGTAGTTGGGGGCCACCTGAAAGGTCACGGGCTGACCCAGCTCGGTCTCAATGTGCTTTCGCAGGGGCTCCAGCTCCCTCACCATGTGCTCAGGCGGCATCACCGGCGCCCAGGTGATCCGAACCATCTCGCCAGGGGGATCCGCATCGGCAAGAAAAAAGGCTCCAATGCCGACTCCGCCGATAAAGAGGCTGAGCGCCACCACCAGGAATCCGATGGTGGCTGCGATCCACCAGCCTCGATTTGCCGGGGGCGGCTCGTAGGATGAGGCGTTGGGCTGGGTGGGGATGAAGTCGTTAACATCGGAGTCCTTCGCGATGAGCGCGTCGGACCCGTCGCCGGACTGGGAGGCATCGCTGGACTGGGAGGCATCTCCTGCAGCGCGTGCGAGGAGCTGCTGGACGAAGTCGCGAGTGGTGTCCCCCCTGGGGTTGAGCCCAGCGGATGCGGCGGCGGTGACGAGCTCTCGCTTGAACTGCTGGGCTGTGGGGTAGCGTTGGTCGGGGTCGACCCTGAGGGAACGGTGGATCACCGCCACCAAGCGCTCGGGCAGATCGGGTCGCACCTCGCCTAGGTCTGGGAGCTCGCCGCGCACGATGTGTTGCATCAGGTCATAGTCGGGCAGAGCCGTCGGAAGGGGACGCCTGCCTGCGAGCAGCTCCCAGGCCACCAGCGAAAGGGTCCAGAGGTCGGTGCGGCGGTCGACGCGGGAACGCTGGATTTGCTCAGGGGCCAAGTACGTAATTTTTCCTTTTAAAGCCCCAGTTCGGGTCACATCCATGCCCTGTGCTGCCTTGGCGATGCCAAAGTCGAGCACCTTGACGATGCCGTCGTCGTCGACCATCAGGTTGTGAGGACATAGGTCTCGGTGCACGATCTCGCGGTGCTCTCCGACGATGGTCTCATGTACTGCGGTCGCGCCATCTGCGGCCTGGGCGATGAGGTCGATGCACACTTCGTCCGGCAGGGTCATTCCGTGGCGATTTGCCTCCGTGGCGAGCTCCCGGAATGTGAACCCGGAGATGAACTCCATCAATAAGAAGGGCAAGCCTCCATGCTCGCCGAGCTTGTCCATGCGCACAACGTTTGCATGTCGTACGGAGAGCGCGATGCGCGCCTCTTGTAAAAACATACGTACAAAGGTGTCATCTTGCGCAAGGTGGGGCAGGATCCGCTTGATGACCAACGGCTGGGTATCGTCGTGGGGGTCGACCGCGAGAAACACCTCGGCCATGCCGCCTGTGGCGAGGCGGTCGACGAGCTTGTAGCGCCCGATGTGGCCGAGCGGATCTGGTCCCAGCGGGGTCCTCCGTGCAGGCGCCATGGTAGCTCACGAACGGGTGCGATGTACCTCGCTCAACCCTTGCTTGGGGTCAGGGCTCGGGGGTGATGTGCCAGGTTCGCAGAGGTGTGGGCGCTGCCCCGCAGGAACTCGGCGTCAGGGGTTCGACGCGTACCGAAGAGACACGCAGCCAGCGCTCCCCGTGATGACTCTGCACTCTGACTCGTCCATTATCTTCGTCCATAGCCCACTCTAGTACGATTTTGGCATCGATATTCATGAGGGCCTCTCGCGCTCGGATGTGCGCCTCTGCCGCCTGTACAAATGGAGGATAACGCACATTTCCCCTATATTTATGCAGGTTGTGCAGCACGCCGGTATGCAAAGCTTCTACAAGGTTTGCCGCATCATCGGAGCGTAGCCGGCCAAAGTGCGCTCCGGTCGGGAGCGCCACCGCGGTCGCGGCAAAGCGGTGACCTCCCAGGTGCGTGCATAGCCAGGCGCGCCCTGGAGCGATTTGTTCCAGCGCTCGGGCGAAGGCGGGTCCATGGAGGCCACAGCAGTGGTCCCGATTGCCGTGGGCACAGACCCACACCGGCTCTTGGTCGGTCAGGCCCACGTCGGTCGTGCCGGCAAACAGCCCATCCCAGGGCAAGTGCAGGATGTCTTCGTGGCGTTCCACTTCGAACATGTGGACTCGACCGGTCTCCACGTTGGCGTACTGAACCGCCATTTGCGCTCGCCGGTTCCGCCGCCGCAGAAATACGGGCCGCGTATTCGGGCGGGCCTTCATGCGGAGGAGCCAGGCTTGTACCGAAGGCGGCAGCGAATTGTCAGTGATCGCCTTGGGTTTCCATGGGCCGCGGACCTCCACACCCACCCAGTGAAGGGTCTGGTCTGCGGCCGTACCCACCATCGACTCGTGTGCGGCTACGGATGCGTTGGAACAGGGGTTCATTCGATCTCCAAGACCGCTCCGTAGCGCGGTGTACCAGGGGGAAGCGAGCCCACGACTACCGTGCTACGTCCCCGCGCCTCTCACGGAGCCCCTCGTTGTCGTCTACGCCCGAGCCCGTACCGCTATCGCCTCGCGATCCGGCGCCGAAGAACGGGATCTTGTCGTCGACCACACAAGTGTTCCTCGGCATGCTCTTCTCGTATCTGGGCCTGGGCATGGTGGTGCCGATCATGGCGCCCTTGGTGTTGCAGCTGGGGCTCACCGAGCTCCAGGGTGGGCTCATCTTTGCGGTCAACTACCTTCTTTGGGTGTTGGCAAGCCCATTTTGGGGCGCTCGTACTGAGACGTGGGGTCGCAAGCCCATCATCTTGATGGGCCTCATTGGGTTCTCGCTTGGGCACTTGCTCTTTGGTCTCGCCGCAGAGCTGGGCCTGCATGGCTGGCTCGGCGGAGGCGGGTTGCTCGCTGCGCTCATCGCCACGCGCGCTCTCGCCGGCGGTCTATTCTCCGGTGCGCCACCCGCGTCCCAAGCCTTTGTGGTCGACACGGTGTCGGCCCGGCAGCGCACCGCAGCCGTGGGCTTGTTGGGGGCGGCGGCGGGCATCGGCACGGTGGCCGGCCCGGTCGTGACCCTGGTCACCAGCTTTGTTGAGCTGCCGCTCACGGTGCCCATCTACTTGGCGGCGGCGATGCCGCTCATCCCCGCAGCCGTCATCTGGTTTCTCCTACCAGCGGGCCAGAGTCGCCCAAGAAAAGCGCCCCCAAAGCTCTCGTTTTGGGATCGTCGTTACGTCTCGGTTCTGGGCGTGGGCCTCATGATGAACGTGGCGTTCGCCCTGGTCTTGTTCACGCTCGGCTTCTACATCAAGCAGCAGCTCGGCCTCGACGAGCACGCCACCGCCTTCAAGAGCGCCGTGGCCATGGCGCTGGTGGGGCTCGTCGCGTTCTTCGTCCAGGCTGTATTGCTGCGGGCCCTGCGATGGTCACCCATCACGCTCATGCGCGTCGGGTTGGTCGTCATGGCGGTGGGCATGCTTCAGCTGACGTACACGATGCACAATGAGTATTTGGTCTACCTGGCAGTGGTGGTCATTGGTGCCGGGTACTCCTTCACTTATCCTGGCTTTCAAACTGCGATCACCTTCACGGTTGGCACCGATGAACAGGGCTCTGTGGCAGGGCTGGCCGCGGGGGCAGGCGCGGTGGCGTTCATCGTCGGTCCCGTGCTTGGCACCTGGATGTACGGATGGGTGTGGTGGTCGCCATACATCTTGTCGGCGGTGCTGCTGGCGTGCACGGCGGCGTTCGCCATGTTCAGCCCCGGAATGAAGAAGCTCCGCCGAGTCAGCAAGGGGCTGGAAGGCGTCTAGGCCTTCTTTGGAGAGGTCTCAGCCATGAGGCGCCTGCGGTCGCGCCACGTGTATTGAGTGGCAGGCACCCCCAGGGCATCGGCGATCCGCGCCTGCGCCCTCTGGCTGTAGGCCTCTGGGGTCTCACCCTCTTCGGCCTCGTGCAGTCCAAGAACCTGGAGCTCAGCCACAGTCCACGGCTGGAATAGGTCGTAGTAGAGCTGCACAAAGGGCTTGTCTCGGAGCGCGCTCGGGGCCAAAAAGGGCAGGGCTCGCCTGTAGCGGATGGTGACCAGCCAGACGCGGGCATCGAGCATGAACGCCATCTTCTCAAAACGCATCACGGCGCCACCGTCGGTGATTGTGGCCTCGGGGAAGAGCAGCACGTTGCCGTGCTTCAGGTACGCCTGCACATCGTCTCGGAGCCGTCGGTTCTGGCCGGGCTGCAAAACATCGACGGTGGGCCTTGCCATGTATCGGTTGAGCCAGTTCACCTTGTGCCAGATGAGCGTGGCCAGCGGCACGTGGCTCCGGACGGCCGAGGCCACGGTCATCCGGTCGAAGTACGATAGGTGATTGCTCACCACCACTGCGCCGTGATCGCGGAGCTTCACCTTGTTGTCGACCTTTAAGAACATTCCGGCCAAGAAGCTGACCCACCACGCCCGGTAGAGCGGAGGCACCAATAGACTCGCCGAGATCGTCAGCACGGTGCGGACGCACATGAGCACGATGCCGAAGGGGAACCACAGAGCCAGCAGCAGCCATGAGCCGATGCCCATACGCGCGCGATCCAGGTTCTGGAGGCGAAAGAGGCTCTCGATGGGAGGGTCCGGCGCTCGCTCCACTTGGGCTACTCCGCCAGTTCGATACGGCAGCGCTCAAACGTCGCCTGACTCGCTCCGGGCTCCGTTCGTTCCATCATCGGGTCACCCGATTGACGCAAGAGTACATCGCCGGCGTAGTGCCGGGACACCCATGGGCTAGAGAGCGCTTCCGAGAGGGGCGTCGCTGCGTCTTTCGGGGGGGAGAAGTCAGATTGTAGGCCTGTTCTTGGATCCGCCAGCGCCGCCAGCCTGGTGGTTTCTTCCAGGGCCTGCCCAGACACGACACGCAGTCGCACATAGGGGCCCATGGCGTCGACAACGAGGTCTTCTCCGGAGTTCAATAGGTTCGGGGGGGCCGTCCAGCTCCACACGGGGTCCGGCACTCCGGGCTGCACCGCGCTGACGGTGTGAGATCCCGACGCTGTGCTGATGGCCAGGAGCGCGCTGCCCCAAGGGCCTTCTCTGAACCGCCACGTCCAGTCCCGGCCCACGTCGCCCTCTGGAACGGGGAACTCGATGGCGGCCACGTCTTTGTCTCGTGTGGACAGCCCGGCGAACTCAATGCGGATGTGGTCCCCGTCGACGGAAGCGACGGACGCCGAGCGCTGTCGAACGGCGGGAAGCCAGCTACCCTGGGCCTTGTCGAAGGGCACGGTCTTGTCTAGGCCCACGACCCGGCACCCTTCGCACATCCGGGTGCGGAGCGTATTTAAGTCGGCGTCCATCCATCGCAATTGGCGGCTTTGGTCTGCCACGATCAGCTCATGTTTGGCCAACCGGCGTCCGCGCAGCACAAACACGCCCAGCGGCCACAGGTTGACCTGAGCCTCAGGCTGGTGGGTCTCCAAGTCGAAGGCGGTGGCGATGCCCGCGTGCCAAGCCGTGATGCGGGTGGGGCCGACCGGAGTCAGGCGACTTGGGCCCGTGGCCTGAAGTGGATTGTGGTGGCGCCAGATCTTGTCGGCTTGGGGGTCGCCCCGGAGGAATACCGTTCCCGTGTGGCTGCCGCGCTTGTCCAAGTGGTCGATCGCCGTGATGCTCTCGCTGGTGCGCGCGATCACGACCCCACCGCCGGGCAGAGCGAGGGCTTCGAGCAAGGTGCCGCGCTCCAGCGTGGCGCTGGACTCTAGGCTGCCTTCTGGGGTGAGCACCGCCAGCTGCATGATTCGGTCATTGCGCTTGTTCTGGGCGTGTTGCTTTTTGAGCGCCCCCCGCGACAACCGCTCTAGCGCCGACAGGCGGGCCACGACGATGCGGCCGTCTTCGAGCACCGCCGTGGTGCTCCACCCCTCCCACCAGAATCCCTTTGGACGGCTATCCGCCTCCTCGTCAACTTCAGGGATCTCGACACTCAAGGCCTCACACGCCAGGTTTGGGGCGGCGGCTAGCGATAGGGCTGAAAGCAGGACGAGCATTGGGCTCCCTTGTGGACCGCCATCCCGTAGCATGGCGCAGCGGGTGTGGCGGAGAGGTGCGTCGGTGGCAGACGGTGAGTGGCGGAATTGGGGAGGAAATGTACGGTGGAGACCCCAGACGGTGGCCCGCCCTTCCTCGCTTGTTCAGGCTGCCGAGATCATCGCGTCGAGTGCGCACGTGAAGCCGGTGGGGAGCTTGCACAGCTTTACAGGAATTGTGCGCAGCGAAGGGACCACACTGGTCACAGATCGGCTGCCTCGGGATGTGCGGTGGGTGGGGGAAGATCCCGCTCGGCCGGGCTGGCATCGCGTCCGCGTAGAGGGGCATCAGCCCATGAAGCGGGCGATGGACCGTATGAACGCATTGGGTCTGGCGCTGGACAACTCGGGCAGCAATGTGCGACCCAGCGTCATTGGGGCCTTGGCGACCGCCACCCACGGCTCCGGGGAGCATTGGCCAGGCCTCGCCCACCCCCGGTCGGTCCTGGCGGTCGAGGGCATTGATGGGAGAGGAAACCTGTTTCGCAGAGACTCGGAACGACCTGAGGATCACGCCGACTTGCGCGCACTGCGCGGGAACCTTGGCGGGCTGGGGCTGGTGACCGCCGTGGAGCTGTCCGTGCGACGCGCCTATCGACTGCGCATGGATGGTCGGCTCGGCACGCTCGCCCAAGCCCTGGATCCCGTCGAGCGCGCGCCGGCGTTGCGCCGCTACGAGGTCTTGTGGTGGCCCCTAGATGAGGTGGCGCTCCGGCTCTACCGGGACGAGACCCTTGAGCCCCTCACGATGGGGCGCGGCCTCTCAGCGATCGTCGACGAGATTATTGTCGGAAACCTGGCTCTCGGCACACTGCTCAAGGGGGCGTGGGCCCTCGGGGGCGGTGAAGCCGTACGCCGAGTGTGGTCTTGGATCCTCCCGAACCTGCCCGAGGACGACACAGACTATGTGGACACCTGGGTCGGTGGGCTCACCGGGGTGCGCTGGTTCCGAGCGGTGAGCTTGGAGGCCGCGGTCCCCGCACATCGGCTGGGAGAGGCGCTGGAGGTCGTGGCTCGCCTTGCCAGCGAGTGGCACGCTTCGGGGCGCTATACCGTCGACCTGCCTGTGAACGTTCGATGGTCTCAATCCGATGGTGACACCTGCATGAGCGCGGCCCACGGCCGAGCGACGGCTTGGGTCGATGTGAGCGCCACGAACTTCGCGCCTCCGGAGAAGGTAGGTCCCTTTTTGGCGGCGGTGGACGAGGCGCTCACCGCCTTCGACTCCCGCTCACACCCCGGCAAGGTGCACTGGTGCAACCCAAAATCCCGATGGGACCCGGAGTGCTGGTCTCACTATTGGCAGGTGCGGGACCGGTTCGATCCGGAGCAGAAGTTCTTGTCGGCCCACCTGCGTGCCCTTCGAGACGGCGTGGACCTAGATCCGGGACTACCCAGGTTCTAATACGCTACTTTGCCAGCGCGGCAACGACCAGCGCTCCGGCGACGGTGCCCAAGCCGACCGAGCCCAAGAAGGTGCCGTTGACCGTGTTGTACTTGCCCTTGGTGGGGTTGCTCTCGAAGCTAGAGCGCGTGGCGGCCGACACCGCGAACAGGCCTGCGGCAGCAGCGCCGGTCCCAGCAGCAGCGCCCCAGAGGGCGCCGTTCTTGCCGCCTGAGCGGGGGGTCTTGGGCACCTTGGCCGGCTTGGAAGAGCCCTTGATGGGCCCATCTAGGTCGAGGTCCGCCATATCATTGCCCGAGTCGCTGTTGACTTCGAGCTCGGGCAGACGGATGCCATCGCCGGCGTTTATGAGGCCGGTCCAGGCGACTTCATTGGACTTGGATCCCGAGGGTCCCACCTGAACGATGGCTGGAATTTCATTGGCTCGTCGGTCGGTCTCCGCGCCGTCGATCCAGGACCGATACCCCTTGGGAAGGGGAACGGACTCGGTGGAGGGCGCTCGTTCGGCGGAGGCGTCTTTGTACAAGCTCCACAGCTTGCCGCCCTTTGGCGCGAGACGCTCCGACAGCTTGTACCCAGGCTCTGCGACGGCGGCGCTTCGGAAGGCCAGGGTGGCGGAGTCAGCGTCGCCGTCGATGAATGCGCGCAGGCCCATGACCCGATGCACGGCGGCAGCTTGTGCGGGCTTGAGAGGCTCGTCGAGGCAGGGGATCAACTGCTCGAGCTGATCCAAGCCCTCCTTGAATCCTTCTTCGTCCATCGTGGCCCAGGTCAACAGGGCATCGTCGACCTGAGTGGTGACTTGGGATGCAGATACCGGCGCCGTGCAGTCGGCGGCGTATCCAAGAGTGGCGAGCAGGATCAGCATGGGCACCTCGGCGCCCCCCTATGAGGTCTGGCTCGGCCGGTCCAGTCCCCGATACATCCCGCAACTGGGGTGTCACGGGCGGGCGTTGGAGGAACTGGATAGGACCGCCGGGCCTTGGAGATCTCATGCGTCTGAACCCGACCCTCTGTGTGCTTCTGCTCTGTACTGGCTGCTGGCCTTTTCTGGGCGGCCCATACTCTGACTATGTAGACAGTGACACGGACTCCGACACGGACACGGACACGGACACGGACACGGATACGGATACGGACACCGATACGGACTCGGACACGGACACCGGCACGGGCACCGACACGGGCACGGGCACGGGCACGCCCACCG
>JBGCER010000405.1:0-36633 GCA_045106515.1 Myxococcota bacterium | reverse complement strand
CCTACCGCAAGCTGCACCTCTTTGATGTGGACCACTCCGAGGCCGTCCGCTTCTTCGAGTCAAAGACCTGTAAGCCCGGCGAACATCCATGCGTCGCCCAGACGGCCCTCGGTCCGATGGGCCTGTCGATTTGCTACGACCTGCGGTTTCCGGAGCTGTTCCGATGGCAACGAGACCACGGAGCCACCCTCTTCTGTGTACCGTCCGCCTTCACCGCCACAACGGGGGCGGCGCATTGGCACGCGCTGCTCCGGGCGAGAGCGATCGAAAACCAGGGCTACGTGCTGGCCCCGGGCCAGGTCGGGAACCACGACGACGATGGCCTCCGCGCAACGTATGGTCACAGCGTGATCATCGACCCGTGGGGGGCGGTGATCGCCGAGGCGTCCGAAGGGCCGAGCATCGCGCTCGCTGAGATTGATCCCGAACGGACCGCCCGCATCCGCCGTGCCATGCCCCTGTCGAACCACCGTCGCCTCTAGCCCCGTCGGCTATCGGCCCAGATGGCGCGCCAGCACGTCCACGCCCCGTTCTACGACGCTTGGGTCGGCGCAGGTGAAGCAGACCCGGATGTGGGTCGGATAGGGCCCAAAGCTCGGACCAGGTGCCACCAAGAGCCCCTTGTCCACCAGGTCCTCCAGCAGCCCATGGAGTCCGCGCTCGTCCAAATGCGGTTCTACGTCCAAAAACAGGAACGTGCTGCCCCCTGGGCGGGCGACGCCCAATCGGTCCGCCGCTGCGAAACCCAGCGCACGGTACTGCTCGAATGCGTGGGCGAGCCAGTCGTCTCCCGCCGGCCCGAGCACCTGCGCTGCGGCCAGCTGGGAGGCGGTGGGCGCGCTGTAGAAGGTGTGAGTGGACACCTTGAGAACATGCGAAATACCCTGGCTTGGACCGACAATATAGCCGACCCGATTTCCTGCCATGCCATAGGCTTTGCTGAACGAGAACGCCGAGAAGGTGCGCTCTGGGGCGAGGGGGCGCACCCAGGTGTGCTCGCCTTCGTAGACGTAGTCCTCGTAGACCTCGTCCGACCAGATCCACAGGTCACGCGCAGCAGCCCACCGAACGATCGCTTCGATCCATTCACGGGGGTAGACGGCCCCGGTGGGGTTATTGGGCGTGTTCAGGTAGATCGCCACCGTGCGCGACGTGAGGCGCTGCGCAAAGGCGGCCACGGCCTCCTCCGCGGTCGTCACCGGGCCCACCAGCGGCACGGTCACCGGAACCCCATGGAAGCACCGAACAATGCCAGCGATAAGCGGCCAGTGAGGAGCTGCGATCAGCACCTCATCGCCCGGTGAGACAAAGGCGCCCGCGACGGCGCCAAGACCGCCAGTTCCCCCGGCCGTCACCAGGACGTTGCCACGATCGGTGACCACACCGGTTCGATCGTGGATCCGCTGGGCGATCGCGTCGAGCAGCACGGGGTGCCCTTGGGCGGAGGTATATCGATGCATGCCCGGATGCTGCTCAACCGTCAGATCCTGCATACGAGAACCCAGGGCAGGCTCCATCCAGGTGTCACCGACGTTGAGTGGATAGATAGGTCCGTCATACGCCGCCAATCGATGGGCTAGCGCCGAGTACGGCGAGCCCTTCATGGCCGCGACGGTCGGGGTCACATGCGGGAAGCGAGGCACGAGAGCTCCGTCAACTGGGAGAGAGGACCAGGTAGGTGATGTATGCAGCGATCATAATCCCGCCCGGCACCCGGCCGATACGCCCCGTCACAAGGACCAAGGGAACCAAGAGCAGGGTGCAGCCATTGGCCACCAGCAAGTCGATCCAGGTCTTCTGATCTTCAAATTGAATGGGCAGGATCAACGCGGTGACGGCCAAGACCATCGAGATGTTTAGGATGTTCGACCCGATGCTATTGCCCATGGCAAGCTCGGTCTCGCCGCGCCAAGCGCTGATGGCCCCGGTGACCATCTCGGGAGCGCTGGTGCCCAAGGCAATGACAGTCAGCCCGATGAACCGGTCGGACCAGCCCAACGAGGTCGCCACGTCGAACGCACCGTCCACAAAAAGTGTGGCCCCCAAGACCAGAATGGTGAGCCCACCCACCAGCATGACGACCTGGAGCGCCACAGACCCCGGTGATGTGGGGATGACGTCGGTGTGCTCGGCCTCTTCGGCGAGGGCATCGCTCCGATTCCGCAACGCCTGCCGGATGAGAAGTCCGTTGTAGACCACGCCGACAGCCAACAGCAACAGCCCATCCCACCGGTTGATCACGCCATCGAGGCACATCAATGGGATCAGGAGCTGGAGGAGCAACAATGCAGGAATCTCGCGCTTGATCAGCGCGCGGTCGACAATGAGTGGTCGGACCAGCGCGGCGATGCCCAAGACCAACAAGATGTTGGCGATGTTGGAGCCCGTGATGTTGGCCAAAGCGGTCTCTGTGGCTCCGTCTGGCCCCACGGCCGCGGACACCGACACGGCAAGCTCGGGCGCCGAAGTTCCGAACGCCACAACCGTCAAACCCACGATCAACGCCGGCACTTTGAGCGCCAGAGCCAAGGCACCGCCACCGCGAACCAACAGCTCGGCCCCAGCGATGAGCATGGCGAGACCGACGACGAGAATGAGGATTGACACAGGTTTCCGCGTGGGGGGGAACGGACAGGCTTTGGTAACACGCGACAGCGCGTCTCCCGAACTCTAGGAGACCGACGTCTTCCAGCTTCGGCTGCGGGCCACGCGCTCTTTGTAGGCGGCCACGCTCGAAGCCGCCTCGCCCTCCGACCAACCCAGATGTTCAGCCAAGATCTCCGCGACTCGATCCGCGGCCCGGAGCCCCTGATCCACATCCCGGTAAAAGAGCTGGGTCCTGCGAATCATCACATCGCTGACCGCGCTCGCGAGCTCTTCAGTCGCAGCCCACACCACCTGGGCCTCGATCTCTGGGCGCCCCGGTACGAGTGGGGTGGCCAGTGACGGGGTGCTACGCACAGCATTCGCCAGCTCCATCGCCCTCATCCCGTAGGTATCGGTCAGGAGTCGAGCCGTCACTGGCGAGAGCAACCCGCCGGCCACATCGGCGACGCGGGCCGCCACACGCTCGTGGTCATCATCGGCCGGCCAACCGACCGCCCCTGGCAGCGGCTCTCGATCGGTCTGGGCCGGGGCCAATGAAGCGGTGAGGCGCCCGGAGAGCCGGATCAGCTTGACCGCCGTATCCACCACCTCCGCCGACATCTTGCGGAAGGTCGTCAGCTTTCCACCGGCGATCGTGATCAATCCGTTCTGGCCCACCAATACTTGATGCTCCCGCGACACCGCAGACTCATCCACCGCGGCCGCACCATCGCTCACCGGGCGCATCAATGGGCGCAGCCCGGCCCAGGTGCAGATGACGTCGTCAGAGCACAGGTTCTGCCCCGGGAAATAGGCATTAGACGCCTGGATTAGATAGGCCACGTCGAGCGCATCGGCGGCGACGACAGCCGGATCTCCACTCCAATCGGTATCCGTGGTGCCAATGTAGGTGGCGTCGCCCCAAGGAATCGCAAACAGAACCCGACCATCGTCCGGGTGGAAGCACACGACGGCGTGCTGTACCGGCAGTCTGTCCGCCGGAACCACGATGTGAACGCCCTTGGTGGGCCGAAGCAGAGCATCGTCAAGGGCCTCGCCCATCGCCACCGTCTTGTCGGTCCAGGGGCCCGTGGCATTGACGACGGCCGTCGCCCGGATCTCGCGCTCCTCGCCGGTCAATGCGCACTGCACCGTGGCGCCACAAACACGTCCGGCATCGGTGGTCAACAGCCCCGTGCAGCGCGTCCAGGTGGCGATGATGGCCCCCACCCGCGCGGCGTCCAGCGCGCTCTCCAAGGTCAGGCGGGCATCGTCGGTCGCGCAGTCGTAGTACAGGGGCGCGCCCTTCAAGCCCTTGTCTCGAAGCAGAGGTTCTTCCGTTCGAACGTCCGAGCGAGATAGCGTCCGGTGCAGCTTCGGCGAACGAAACAGCGAGAGGCCATCGTAGAGCCACATGCCGGCGCGCAGCGTGGCGAGGCTCTGGCGTGAGTCGTTGAACACGGGAAAGAGGAAGCCGAGCGGGTTGACCAGGTGTGGCGCGATGTCGAGCAGCACCCGCCGTTCGCTCACCGCTTCAAAAACGAGGGAAAACTCCAGGTTCTCCAGGTAGCGCAGCCCACCGTGCACCAGCTTGGACGACCGCGAACTCGTACCAAAAGCCAGGTCGTTCTGCTCGACCAGGGCCACCCGAAGTCCGCGGCGGGCCGCATCGCGGGCGATCCCCGCCCCGTTGATCCCACCGCCAATCACCAGCAGATCGACGTCTTCACCGATCCGGCCCCACATCTGTTGTCGTGTTGGCATCTCTGCCTCCTAACTTGTCTTTGGGCCCCAAGGGATGGGCTCCCCACGCCGGCTAGCGGCGAAATGTTTGCGCCCGATGGCAGCCTCGCCCGCGTCGACGCAGGCTTCGTAGGCGGTCGCCTCGATCTCGCGGCGCCGATCGCGATCGTGTCCTCGGCTTCGATACAGAGCACTCTTAAAGGCCTTCAGAGCCGTCGGAGAGCGCTTCGCGGCCAGTGCAGCAAGAGCCCGTGCTCGCTCAAGCCCATCGGCGGGCTCCGCCCGGTGCTCTTGGACCAAGCCGATCCGAAGCGCTTCCTGGGCCGAAATCCGCTCGCCGGTCATGCCGAGGCGGAGCGCGTGGCTCGGGCCTACCCGAGCCTGGAGCTCCGTCGTGCCTCCGGCGCCTGGGAGGATGCCCAAACCGGTCTCTGGCAGCGCAAACACTGCTTTATCCGTGGCAATCGCATAGTCGCCAGCCAAGAGATACTCGGTGCCCCATCCGAACGCGACGCCGCTCACCACGACGATGTGGAAGACGGGAGCGTCGCCTAATCGCCCGAGCACCGCACGCTGCCAACGCACATGTTCCTTGATGCGGGAGTCGTCCCACCCGACGCGCTCCGTCACATCGGCACCGGAGATGAAGATCGGAGTGCCACTCCGAGAGATGCGCTCGCTTCTGGTGATCAGGGCGCCCACGTGCGGGTCTGTCTCCAGCTCCTGCGCGAGCTGCTCCAGCTCGCGCAAGACCGAAGAGCTGACCTCGTTGGCCTTTCCATGCTCAAACCGCAGCTCGACGAGCTTGCCGTCGAGGTGGCGTTCCAGGTGTAGATGCGAATAGGTCAAGGGGCTCCCAAATGTCGAAGGAGGGCTCGCGCCGCCACCGCGTCTCGGCTCATGTTCATGGCATCCAAGCGCGGCAGACACATCCGAGCCACTTCTCGCGCTTGAACAGGATCAAACTGGGCGATGAGCCTCGCGCGAGCCAGGGCCACCCGCGCCGCCAACGGAACATGGCTGACCAAGGCCATGGCAGCTGTGTCCAGGAGGTTGAGCCGCTGTCGATCGGTTCCGGGAAGACGCAACGCCCGTTCATAGGCCGTGCGACCCACCAACAGCGGCACGCCGATCTGCATCGAAAGCTCGGTTGCGGCCGCAAGATCTTCTTCACCCAGCCCCGGTGAGGTCGCGGCTAGGCCGATTCCGCGCGCCAAGTGCAGGAGCGCGACGAGCGGGACCAATCCACGCTGCTCCGCATACTCGAACCCTGGATTGAGCAAGCCTGGCAGGGGCTGCACGCCGAGGGCCACCATGGCGCAGACGCGCCTCGCATCGGCCCGCCACGCGGCGCTGAGCCGACCCGCGTCGCGCCACGCCGCCGACGCCTCTTCGAACCGCTCGACGGCCGATCGGGTCTCGCCCAGCAACAGCTCAACCTCGGCGAGTCCAGCCAAGGCCGCCCCCACGCCCGCCCGAGCCTGCTCATCGTTGTACAGCGTGACCACGAGACGTCGCCACGCATTGCGGGCCCGGCCCAGATCTCCATCCAGACCGCGGATCTGGGTGTCGCGGACCTTCGCCGCGAGAACCGCGGCCGGCTCAGTCCGGGTCTGAAGGTTGGCCAGCAGCAGACGAGCCGCCTCCTTGCGACCCAACGCGAGGAGCGTCCCTATCCGAGTGTCGAGGTAGATCGCAGACATCGATCCCGTCGGCACGCCCGCGCTGCTGGACTCGAACATCTCTTCAGCGGCTTCGGCCTCGCCACGATCGAGCAGCACGGCCGCCAAGTGCGGGACGGTGGCCGCCTCGGCCTCCCCGCCGTGTTCGACCAAGGACATGGCGCGGCGCAAGCACCGGCTGGCCTCGTGCAGCTCATCTTCCCTCCGCCAGCACGACCCAGCGGCGAGCCACGACCGCCACGCCGGTTCCGCCAGCCCGCTCATACCCGCGAGATGGGCCGCTTCAGCGTAGTCCGCAGCCGCCGAGCGCCAATCGCCTGCGGCGGTGTGGGCTTCGGCCTTCTGAATCATGTCGGTATATTCGCCGCTCACGAAACCTCAGGGCTGCTGACGCGCTGTGCATCGCCAACGGCTCCTATGGTCCTGTATGCGACTCGGCCAATACCGGCGCCTACTTGCAGCCACCCGTCCAGGCTTTGGCGGCGACATCGAAGACGAAGTCGCAAGACTGACCGGCAACAACTTCGATTGTTGCGCCGCGAATCTTAACTTTCGTAGATGCAGGGGTAACGAAGGTGCGGTAACGACCGGCTGGAAGGGCGCCGGCGTCGTGCTTGCCACGCCCGTCCCATTCGGCCTTATATCCACCACTTCCGGCCAAGGTGACCAAGGCGGAGTCGTCGCCGACCATGGCCAGGCTGGTGCTCTTCGACCGAGGTGCGTCGGCCCCTCGTCGATCTGGCGACACGACCGTGTAGCCCTCTGGAAGGGTCAAGCCCGGAGGCGCAGGCGGCGTCTGTACGGCGGGATTCTGCACGGTAGGAGGTGGCTCCGTAGGTGGAGTCTCCGCGATCGCAGCGGCCTGCGGGGAATCCACATAGCCGTACTGCATGGCCGTGACTGCGACGGCCAATGCGACCACGCCCGTCAAAAGCAATCCGAGGATCACCACAACGGCAACAACGGCCAACATGATGCGAATCATGCCGCCGCGGCCCTTGGTTGGCTCCGCATCACCTTCTTCGAACTCGTCACCAATATCGAATTCTGGCAGTGACACCGCTTGCGGTGCGGGCTCAGCGCGGGACGACGGCGCGGGTGCAGGTGCGGGTGTCGCCATGGCTCGCTGCTGAGGGGCGGGGGTAGGGGCGGGCGCAGGCACCGGCGCCGGCGCCGGCGCCTGCGGAGGCAACGTCGGGCTCACAAAGGGTTCAGGTGTCGCGCTCGTGCTTAAGGGACCCGATACGATGCCCCACACCGACGAGGGGTCTTCCTCGACAATGGCACCTGTGAGCGGATCGTTCGTCTGCTGTTCGGGGATCGCTGCCTTGGCCTCTGTGACCATCACTCGACAGAACCGTCGAATTCCCATGTCGCCCGCGCCTTGGGCCAGCAGCTCAAAGATGTCGATGAGCTGCTTGCCGGAGGGTCGCTCCGCAGGCTCATAGGCCAGCATGAGGTGGAGCGTTTCGCGCATCTGGTCGACCCACTCGGGGTCCCCTTCAATGTGCGTCCCAGCGATCTTCTCTTCGATCTTGCTCGCGAACTTGTTGGGCCGGGGCGGGATCCGACCAAACGGCTCTAGCGACAACAACTCCTGGAGCGTGATGCCCAGAGAAAACACGTCTGCGGCGGGGGTGTCCTCTTCTCCGAGCATGCGCTCCGGCGCCATGTATCCCTGAGAGCCAAATGCAAGAGCTTGGGTCTTGGCCTCGCGGGCATCGAAGTTGGCTCGGGCGGTTCCGAAGTCCAACACCTTGATCCCACCGTTGACGGTGACAAAGATGTTTGACGGCTTGATATCGCGGTGAATCACCCGAAGCGGTTCACCGCCTTGGAGCGGCTCACCATTGTAGGCGGCGTCCAAAGCGCCAGCCACGGCGATCATGATCTCGAACAGCGCTTGTCGTGGGAAGTGCTCACCACGTTCGCGCAAATGGGCCATCATGCCCTTTAGGTCCACGCCCTCGAGGTACTCCATGACGATGGCGAGCTTGCCATCGATGGCCGTGAGATCCTCGACTCGAACGATGTGCTGGTGCCGGATCAGGCCGAGTAAGCGGGCCTCATCTCGGGTGCGCATCACCACTTCGTCGTGGGTGGACCATTTCTGATGTAGCAGTTTTAACGCCACGATTCGAGAAAAGCCATCTTGGGAAAGCTGCTCGGCTAGGTACACCTTGCCGAAGCCGCCTTCGGCGATCTCTTTGATGAAGCGAAACCGCCGTCGGGCGCCACTCATACAGTCAGCTCCAAGATGGTGGCCGTAGGAATCACAACCACGAGGCGCATCCTACTCATCCTGTTCTCCGAATTCCACGCCGGCTCGAACGCCACAGAACTCGTTCTGTGGGTCCCGCGCGACCTCGTGCATGTAGTGCATGGCTGCAAAGAACTCGATGAAGTCCAGCTCGACCTCCCCGCGCTTGTTGAGCATGCTGCGGATGTCGGGGCCGCCGAAGAGCACCCCATCTCCCCAGTCATCTTCGCCACCCAACCGCTTCACCTCTTCGCCGAAGAGCAACGCCACAACATTGAGCGGATAGGCGTCGGGCGCCGCACCAGGGACCCGCTCAGTCGAGTTGTACAAGTCCTCCATGTCCGTCTGGCGAAAAGACTCCTGCATGGCTACTTTATTGCGGATTGTGTTAAACGGCACCATCTCTCGCCGCATGCCGCGCTCACCGTTGATGAGCATCCCCATGGCGAAGTACCGAGACGGCAACACGCCAAAGTTGGAACACAGGCGGCCGCCATCGTCCGAGTTTGCCTTGAGGGCCTTGAGCAGGTCTCCCTTTCGGTCCCGCTTGGCCATGGCGGCAATGCGCTTGACGACCTTGTCGATCAGATCCTCTGGCACGTTCAGCTCCGCCAGGTTCGCCCGGCGGTTGCCCGCAGCCCACACCATGTCCTTGAAGCGATCTTCTTCGCTCACAATCTCCTCTTCGGTCACGATCGAAGGGGTGTGCTCCAACGCGATGAGCACGCCATTGAAGATGAAGCCGATGAGGAGCACGCCGACCACAACGAATAGGCGAAGCGTCAAGAGCCACCTCCCCAGCCGCGCACCGTCGCTTTGTCCGGAATGCCCATATCACTGCAGTAGCCTTCGAGGATCGTGTCCCAGTTCCTGAACTCCTCGTACTTGTCGGCGTAGTTCTTGCCATAGTAGCAAGCGGCCAGCAGGTGCTGGGAGATGATGGTGTAGGCATAGTGCTGGGTCTGCGGGTAGAGCCTGGACTTGCACATGTCGGTGCCCTTCCCATCGGGGCAGCGAATGTTCTGCCCGTAAAACAGATGGTGCTCAGACTCGTCGCGGCCCTTGGACCACCTCTTGAAGGCCGGCAGCACATTGTAGGACTTGAACTTGCCGTAGAGCTTGTCGTTGTATCCGCCATTGTGCGACAGAATGGTCATGGCCACGATATTGCCGGAAGCAGCGAGGGTCTCGTCTTCCCAAGCCTCTTTGAGAGACACGATGGCCGCCTCGGTGCTCTTGGATAGGTCAGCTCGGTCATCCACCCGACATCCACCTTGTATAGGGATCATGCACAGTTCGGGCTGGGGAACCTTGTAGTTGGACTGCCGGTCGATGTAGGCCGCGTTCTTGTACACGCCATTGGGCGGCGTGAACGCCTTCGGCGTCCACTGGAACGTCGAGCCGTCCGGCCGCGTAAGCGTGCAATCTTGAACCCGGAAGTCCAGGCCATTTTTCATCCGAAGGCGATGTGCCACCTCCGGCATGAACTGCCAATAGCCCTTGGCGCACGCCCACGATTGAAGTTGGGGTCGGTAGCGACTCTCGGCGTAAGGCACACCCGCCAAGACTTCGGGGAGCCCAGCCTCTTTGAGCTGTCCCATCACTTGAGCGTAGGGCTTGTGGATCGCATCGAGGCGCTGGAAGAACTTCTTGGACTTGACGTGCTTCGCGACAGACACCGATGTGAACTTAAAGAAGCGCTCATCCCAACGATTTGGGTCGGTGATGCGATCGACATCCGACGCGCCCTGCTCTTCAGCCGCATCGGCAGATGGCTTCAGCACCATCCGTCGGAAGCCCTCTTCCAAGCCGTCTAGAACCTTCTCATCGATCTCGATTTCATCGATCTGAACGAACTTATAGTTCTCTTCGCCAGGCTCGATAGGCCCGAGCACGGTCACCTGAGTGTTGAGCCACTGGTACACGCCAACGACCACGAGGACCGTTGCGATCACCGCCACCATGACGCCCACGCAACCCACCATCCAAATGGGTAGAGTCGCTGCCGCGATCCGAGCCACACTCCTCTTTGGGGCGGCTTTTCGAGCCGCCGCAATCGGGGCGCTCACCTCGACAGCCGACACGTTGTCGACGGCCGATCCGACCCTGCCGCCGGTCCAAACACCGAGCTTTTCAACCCGCACAAACTCCAGCGTCGCGCCGCGGCCGACGGGGCCCAAGTGGATGGCACATCCATCGTTGAGGTACTCGGGCTGAGTCAGGGGATCGATGTCCTTCCACTTCACGTGGGAGTGAGGCGCCATCCTCACTTGGTTGTTTCCGACGGGCCCAACCGTCGCCTCGCCCTCGCCATAGGCGGTAATCACGCACTGGCGCGCGTCGATCCCGCGGTAGCCCGTGAGCTGAAACCCGCCTGGACCAGGGTTTGTGCCGATTCGGACCAGCGGCCCTTGGCGCTTTTGCTCCCCCATCGAAGCGAGCGGCCCATTCAGGGCCTTCAGCACAACATCGTAGCGTTCGTTGCTCACGTTCCGACCACCAGTGTGACTTCGGCGGGGTTGCCCAATGTAGACAGGGCATCGCCGAGGGTCTGCAGCGCGGGTAGCACAGACCCGTCCATCGAAATGTGCCAGTCGTCACCGTCGAGTTCAAGGGCCGCTGCGATCTGGCGCACCACAGCCCCAGCCGTGAGGCCGGAGTTGATGGGCGTGCGAAAGCGCACGGCATCGGTGCCGTGGACCTCGACGCTGGCTTGCACCCAAGTCACCGGCACGGCCAAGAGGTGCACAGGCTCGTCACTCAAGTCGGACAGCAGCCGGGTCCCGGCCAGGTCTTCACCACCCTGCTCGGCGCGAAACCAGTCGAGCACCACCCCGGTGAGGCTCACGTTCGGACCCCCCCGAAGTGCGAGAGCGGCGTAGACCAAATCACAAACCAGGCCATCGGCGGGCACATCGATAGCCACGGCATCGGCATCCTCGACCACAACCAAGCGGTGCGCACTCGGGGTCGACGTCGCTGGCGGCGGGTCCACCACCGACGGAGCACGGGAGCTCCCTTCAGAGCCCCGATCCCGAGACGATCGAAGGCGATCGAGGAGCGAAGAGGAACGCACCGCCCGATCTGGAGGTTCAGGGGTCGTTTCACGAGTTCGACGGAGCGACCGTTCGGGTGAGCCGGACCGACTCGCAGAGGTGGTGGCGCGACTCGAAGAGCTGGTCGCGCGGCTCGGCGGGTCATCGTTGTTCCGGCTCCGTTTTAGACGATCTCGCAGGCTGACTTTTGTGTCTGCGCTGGCACCGCTTCGCCCGGCGCTGCCCGAGCGGCTTAGCCGGTCTTTTAATCGGTCCCGACCGGACTTTGCCGCTCCGCGCGACGCCTCTGGGGCTCCGGACCGCGTCACGCTACCCCACCGCTGAGCTTCTTCGGTGACCGGTTCGCTCCCCGGCCGCTCCCCCTTCGGCTCTGGGAGCCGACGGCGGCGAGGTCCATCGAGTTCATCGGCGATCTCCGCCAGCTCTTCCGGAGTCATAGAGCCTGTCGTCCCCCCTTGAAGGGGCTTCTTACGGCGCAGACGATGACGCACCTTCCCCACCACATCGGTCAGGGTCGGCCCCTCGACCTCCGGTAGGCCCATGACATCACGTACGTCCCACACAAACTCGTTGAGATCCGCGTGTCGGGCGTCCTGGTCGAACTTGAGCGCCCGAGTGAGCAGATCCACGACCGACTCCGGAAGTCTCTCCCTCCACTGGTACAGCCGATACGGCCCCTGGGCATTGGTCGCCTGTTGCTTGATCTCGGCCAGGAGCCCGTTGTAGAGGGGCTCCCCGACCATGAGCTCAAAGGCCACAAGGCACAGCGAGAACAGATCCGACACCCCGGTCTCTGGGTCTCCCGTGATGCGCTCCGGCGGGCAGTAGCGGAACGCGTCTTCCTTGGGCACGGCGCGTGGGTCTTCCCGGAATACGAGCATGTCGATCTGCGGTAGTCCATATCCAATCAGCTTTACTTGCCCATCGGACCGGCAGACGATGCGCCATGGCGACACGTCCCCGTGGGTGGACAGGCCGAAGCGCTCGCCCTTTTCGCTGGCCTCTTGAAGAGCCTGCGCCACAAGATAGCAAAGCTCTAAACCGGCTTTTACACCACCTGGCTCCCCCATGCGCGCCAGGACGTCGAGCATTCGCGCGACCGAAACGACGTTGCCGGTTGGGTAGATGAATGCCCCGGACTCTGGCACGTGGTCGCTGAGTTCCACCAAGTCGCAGACATCGGGCGACTCCAGAAATCCGCGAGAATCCCGGAGCCCCGAGTGGAGCGCATCGTGTTGCCGATACTTTCGATGGAAGGTGATCCCAAGGTGCTTCAGCCCCTTTTCGCTCTCCAGCTCCACCAGATCGGATGCCGGACCGGCTACCTTGTCGCCCGTGCGGCTCATCCCGCCCAGCGTGTCCATTAATCCTCCGCCCGCGACGCGAATGCTATCCGATGCAGGGTCGCCGCGTAGTCTACCCTTCGGATCAGAAGGAGCACCCGCAATGGCTGGCCGTCGCAACAACAACGACCCCGATGGGCAGAGCGTGCAGAAGAAGTCCGCCAAGGACTTGGAGCAGGAGCAGGAGCAGGAGCAACAGCAGGAAACACAGCAAGAAACAGAAACGTCACGAGCACACAATACGCTCGGCAACTCGGCCTTGGCCGCCATGATGAACGCCCGTGCCGGTCAGGATGGCGTCAGCGGAGACGGCGGCGGCGGCGGTGGCCACAGTGTTCGAAAGCGCGCAGACACCGAGAAGGACGGCCAGGACTACGGCGGCGACGATGACGTCGTCGACGAGATGCCCATCTCCATGGAGGACCTGACCGAGAGCTGGAACCCCGGCACGGTCAAGTCAGAGGATCGGCCCCGCTTTGTCCTGCCCATGCCAGACGATGATCTTCCACCGGAAGATCCTGCGTTCTTAGACGCCATCATGGCCATACCCCACTCCGGCGCATTGCCGCGCATCACGACGCTCGACGCGTGGCTTCAGCCGTCAGCGGAGGTGGTTGCCGCCTCGCTGTCTGGGTGGGCGAGGGCCGCAAGTCGGTGGTGTGCCCCCACTCCGGAGTGGCGAAGCGTTGCAGCACTCGTTGGCATGAATGCCTCTTTTCTACAATCCTCAGACGCGCGCGTCTTACCGTCGAGGGCCTTGTTGGGCGCCATTGGCTCCTGCATGCTCACCGAGAGCCCCACACTAGCCGCCACGCCCACGTTGGAGGCCGCGGCGCTGGTCGAGCTGTGTCTCGAACTCGAAGGGCGGGCCCATCGGGTCGACAACCTGATTTCGGAGCTGCACGACAGCGCTTCGAAACTTCCCAAGGCCGAGGCCTTGGTCGCCGAACATGTGGCGCGCGAGGGCCACGTCAGCCCCGTAGAGCTTCCCGATGCCGTCCGAGTTCCGCTGGGCTTCGCCCTCTCTCGCCTGTCCCGTTGGGCGCCGGTAGAGCGCACCGTCCCCAAGCTCGAGGCCGCGGATCGACCGAGCAAAGACCCCAACGATCCACTGGGCATCGATGACATCCTCGAAGCCGAGCTCGGCCCCGTGGACCGCGACGAGGCGGTGTACCGGCACGCGCTTCAGACCGCCGAGCGCCTCGCGTCCGCGGCGAGCGCGACGCGGATCCAATTCGTCGCTGTGGCGCGCCTGGTCGATGAGGTCGCCCGCTTATGGACCGCCTCCCCAGGCACCACCATTCGCGCCATCGCCCGGCAGCTGGACGGCAAGGTCGACGAGGTACTCAAGCTACTGCTAGACGTTGCGAGAGCCTCCCAAAAGCGGAGCTATCCACCGCCAGCCGTCCGGCAGGGCCTGGCCCGAGCCGCCCGGCAGATCGACCAGCTCCGCGTGCGGGCGATCACCATCCTCACGCAGGTGTGCGGAGGGCTGCTGCCCGGTATGCCGGATTTGGTGCCTCCCCCCGCAAGCCCACAGGATGAGCTGACCCAAGCCATGAACGCCGGCGCGCCGGCCGAGGCCTTGCCATGGGCCGAGCGATTGTCCGAGGGTGCCGAACGGTCCATCGCCATCGCCTGCCTGACCAGCCTCGCGGGCCACGGGCTAGATGACGTGTACAACGCCTGGTTAGCGGCTCGAAACGCCGAGGTCGTCGGTCGTGTACCAGGGCCTCGTCTCACGCTGATCACCCTGGCGCTGGCCCAAAGTCTGCTCCGACTCAAGCGTCCCCTCGACGTGCTTCCGCTCGCCGACGCCGTACAAGCGGTGGGGCGCTCTCGACGGAATGGCCTCTTGGTCGCTGCCGGCGCACTCTTGGCTATCGAAGCGCATACTCAGCTTGAATCGCCAGAGGCGGCCGCACAGGTACGCCTGGTGGCGGGGCGCCTATGCTGGGACCTCGGAGCGCGCGGTGGGCTCACGCTGCTCGCCCGCTGGACTCCGCCCGTCGATGACGACATCGAGCTGAGCCCCTTTTTCGACTACAGCTGGACCGATGATGACGAAGAGGGCGACCCCTGAGCCGGCTCAGATCCGGTGACCGGTGCGGGGCTAGGGCCTACGCCGCCGGCGGCTCGTACCCGCACACAGCACACTGGCCTTCGCGAGCGATGGCAGCCCGAGCTCGGTAGCAGCCCGCGTGGAACACCCGGCCGCATTGGTAGACGCAGTCTTGCCGGTTTTCCATGTCCGCAAGGTCCACATCTTGGGCGCAAATCGCGCACTGAGCCACGTGAGACTCCGCGGCCACCACGTCGGTGGAGAAGGAAGACAGCTGCTCCGGAAGCGGCTCAACGGCGCCAAACCAGGCCAGCCACCCCATAATCGAGCCGCCGATTCCGCCAAAAAAGGCAGCGGCAAACGACAGAAAGAGTGTTTCGTAGGCCGCGGCCATCAAGAAGGCCGGCGCGTAGGCTGCGCAGACGAGCGGCACCACCAAGACGAGGGCCGTAGCCGGCACCTTGATCGAGCTGCTCGGCGGGCCCCAGATATGCCGAGCTGTACTCGCACCCAGCAACCCGACGCCCAGCGCGGGAACGAGTCCCAACACGGCCGCCGTTGCCAAGTTCATGTCGATGGTGAGCGCGACGGCCCACAACCCGGCCAGGCCGATCGTGGTGAGCGCGCTGGCCAGCATGACCGAGATATTTCCGCCTCGGTAGCCCGTATTCCGAGGGAACTCTGCCGGGCGCTCGATGACTTGGCTTCCCGGCGGCGGCTGGGGCAGGATGTGGATCAGCTCCCCGTTGACCACGCCAAGGTCTTGAAGTTTTTCGTCATCGCCCAAAAGCCGACCACGCGCGCGGATCCAGAACGCTCGGCGGGTCCCGTCTGGCCAGTAAGCCCCAAGGCTCGCGTCGCGAGCGATGCGCTGGGTGACGTCCTTGGCCGGCAGATACGTCGGAATGACCAGGTCCAGCGCCGCAGACTCCACGTCCACAACCTGAACCCGAACCGTGACGGTGCCAGCGTCGGCGGACTGTACGCCCAGCTGACCGCTCATCGAACGGCGTCCGCCGTGGCTTGAAGCTCGTCGGCCAGCTTCTGCATCGGCTGCAGGAGTCGCTCGAAGCTCTCGAACCAGCGTAGCCAGGTCTCGTCGCTCTGATCGGGGGCTGGAATCTCCGCATTGACCCGACGCACGAACTCCGTGAACTTCGCGACCCGATCCGTGGTGGATGGGAGCGGGTTGTAGAAGTCATGGGCGTACACGATGAGCGTGCCCGCTGTTCGGTACAAGACCCGGTCCGTCGTCCCCTCCTCGATGAGAAGAAACTCAGCGGACACGAGCGAGCTGTAAAACCCGAATGAGCCGATGCTCATCTCTTGGAGCACAGTCGTGCGGAACAGCGCGTCCAACGCCTTCTTGTTCAGACGGACGAACTCCATGACTCGAGGCTTGAGGTACGACTCAGCCGCCCGAGACTGGCGGCCAGCACGGGGCACAGGGAGCTGTACCTGCACCATCCGTCCAACCCGCACTCGGATCCGAGACAGGGCGACGCCGTCCTCAAACTCTTCGTCTGCGGCGTGGAGTCGCGGAGCGACCTGCTCATCGATGCGCGACTCGCGTTGCTCGTCGGTATCGTAGACCGGACGGGTGGTATCGGGATCTGGCTTCTCAACGTGGAAGAGCCACAAGATGTACTCGCCATCCTGCTTGGGCACCTCGAGAGGTACAACGACGTCCGCCTGAAGGTGAACGCCTTGACCGGCCCGCGTGATGCCGTAGCCGCTCTTAATCACCGAGGTGTATCGCCGATTCCGCTGCTCCAGCTCGACTTGGAGGCCCTGCACAATTCCATAGCCGTGCAGGAACAGGCTGTGACGGTGGAGCGTACGGCGGTGATACACCTGCTCGGTGACCAGATCGTCGGCCGTCAGGCACAGGCCTTCGTAGGGGTTGAGTCGACGGAGAGTGTGGGGAAAGGTCATGTGAAGGCCTGCTGAAATCAGCCGCGCTGATCAAACTGGATGGTGAACATCACGTGGACGGGTCGCTCTTGGCTCACGACGCCGACGATACGACGAATCACGCCAGACGCGCGCTCGCCAAATCGAACATCAAAGCGTTCACGCGGCTCAAGAGTGAGAGAAAAGAAGCTTGTATCCGCACGATCGGAGGGTTCTACGAGGAAGCAGCCGCCAGATTCGCCGCGCCGGTACCGGTCAACGACATCGCGACCTCCGATGAGAACTCCGGTGCCGAGGACCATCGGAGCGGGCTTGGAACACTCACGGATTCGAACCGGCGCGGACGTGAGCACACGGACCATCTCTTCGATGCCGCGTCGAGTACCGCGGGTGCGGTACAAGCGGATGGCCCTGCGCACGAGCTCACGTTGCTGATGGACCGGCAGCGAGCCGTCCAAGTCGAAGCCGACCCAGCTCGCGAGCCAAGGTAAGAATCGAGCGTCGGTCATGAGGGGGTCGATCAGCTCCGACAGGCGGTCCACCCGATCCGTGAGTCGCGTCTGAAGATGCTGGAAGATGAACAAGAACCGACGAATCGGATCGTCGTCGACTTGGATGTCCACCGCTTGTTCGGTCGGGAGGCCGGACCCATATTTGGCCAGAGCGCCCTCGCGCGTGCGAACCACTTCACGGGCTGAAACCGGACCATCACCCTGGAAAATACCAGGAAGGAACCGCAAGTAACTGCGCACTGGCACGTGCAGGACGATCTCGTCCGACAGCGACAGCTGGCGGGTTTCCCGCGCCATACCCGCAACGCGCGGCACGATCGTCACCAAATGGTCTGGGACGTAGAAGCTCGCCGGCGAGCCGTTCGCCAAAACGCGATCACCGGTGATCATCGTGCGCTGACCGCTATTCCCGTGCCGGATCTCAACGGCGCGAACCATACCGACTGACTCACCCCGTCGAACCTCGACGAGCTTGTAGCGAACGGGGTTGCCCATGTTGCGCTGCAAATAGGTGCGCGCCGACCGGATCGGAAACTTAATCGAGATTACCTGCTCTAGATAGCGCAGGTCTGAACTCTCTTCTCGAATCGAGAGGAGTTTGTCGGGGTTCCGTTGCCGGCGGCTTGGAAGGCGGCGTCGCCTCACTCGTCACCTTCCTCGGCAGCGGTGATGCGAACATACCTGATGACGAACAGGTCCCGTTCAGTGAGAACGAGCGTGGAGGACCCGCGACCCTTCTCCCAGCCTGGGAAATCTCGCTCGCGTCCGTCCGAGACTTCGAACAGCTGCACATCGGTGACGTGCCGGACGTCGGGAAGATCCGACACCATCCGTCCAAAGTCCTGCGCGTACAAGGTGCCGCCGAAGGGCCAACCCTTGTTGTCGATCCCGCCGGTGTAGGCGTCGAGGAATCGACCGACCCACGCGCCAGCTTGCTCACGGACCTTCACGATATTGGCGTTCGGTCGCAATCGAAGGGCGAGCGACACATCCACCTCTTGGAAGGTGGCCAATCGAACCTGGGGGGCCACGTTCACCAAGCAACGCTTGGACAAGTAGGTGCGCACATGCTCCTTCAATCCAGCCGCCAGGAAGGGATCCGGCATGCGCTCGGTCTCTCGCTTGTGAGGCAACACGACGATGTTGACGGAGCCGTCATCACCCATCTTCCCATCACAAGCCGCCCGAGCCACTTCGCCGGACGCCTCTTTGGCAATGATCTCGAAGTCGAGGCGCGTGACCGCTCGGTCTCGGCTGGTCAGGACAGATGGGGCCCTCCGGATGATCTCATCGATGGATTCGCTGTTTCGCCCACCACTCGCCGGTAGGATGTTTCGAACGCTAATGAGGTCGCCAAAGCCTTCGCACGAGTCGACGGCCATAGGACCTACGTTGCCCACCGCGCCGGGCACGGTGTGGTAGATTTCGACGCTGATATTGTAGTTTCCAACTGGCACCATCTTGCCACGGATGCCATTGCCAAAGGTGAGCTGGCCCTCGACGGGCTCGACCGTGAAGACGCGGTCGTCTTTGGTGGCTGTAAGCAAGGAATTCCCGGGGGCACGACGCCATTCTCGTCGCTGTCCATCCGCCTCAATGACCCAAACGCGCATGTCGGCGAATCGATCGGGAGAGAGGATGTTGGACTGATCCGACTCATCTTTGTGCAGGAAGATCGGGAAGTGTCGCAGCTTCACTTGCTGGTGGGGCACCCCAAGACCGCTGAACTTCTCCATCCGGAAGGCATGCAGGTTCACCGCGTTGACGGAGTTCAGCATGAGGTGGGTGAGCGGAGGCAGAGCCGGCAGCTCTTCGCCATTCGGCATCCGGAACAAGGCCCGGATCCAGGTGCCTTCCTGCGGCTCTTTGAGCTTCTCGGGCATCATGAACGCCAGCACCCCCGAGGCGTTGAGCTTGAATGACGGAGATCCGCCTCCCTCTTCATCGGCTGCGCTCAGGCGACCCCATCGGATCCGGCCATTGCCAGCATCTTCGAGGATCTCCCAATCCACCGTCACGCCGCGCGGCAAGTAGGATTCACCCCGCACTCGGAACATGGTGGCCAGTCGTTGGGCCTGCGGGAACGGCTGGTCAAACTGCATGTACAGCGCGGTGTGACCGGGCGACTCCTCACCGTCGACCCCAATGTCGTCCTCGACATCGATGTAGTGGTCGAAGGGGTATTCCTCGGCCAGCTTGCCAGCAGCCCGAGTCACGACCCGGGTCAGGCGCCGGTTCTCTTGCCGGAACTCAACCGCCGCGACCTTGGTGCCCGGAAGATCTTCTTCATAGGTCTCGAGACCCATCGATCCCTTGAGCCCTAGCTTGATGCCGTACACACGCAGAATGTACGGGATCGACGGCTGATCCGAAGCCGCCTGATGCGTGAGTGCGGACTTGCTCAACTCCAGGCGAAGCCAGCAGGTCTCTCGTTGGGAGAGCGTGGCCCGATGCAAGCCACGAAGCTGCTTTTTAGGATCGATCTCAAGACGAATTTTCCGGCGCGAGGCCTTGAGTGGGCCGTCTTCGTCCGCGTCGAGGTCAGCGAAAGTGCACTCATTGTATTTCCCGGCTTTGTCGTAGACAACACGCCAGGAGTCTGTGGCTCGATAGGTGAGCTGCATATGGTACTGGTCGAGGGGCTCCTCGACCATGAAGCCGTCCAACTCGAAGCCGAACTCGAGCTCGATAATCACAGGGGTCTGGGCGCGATTCTCGAAGAGGTCGGATCCGACGAAGAACTTCATGCCAACGAGCGCGGGCAAGGTCAACGCCGGCTGGAACGGGGCGACCGGAAGCTCCCACACGGGGACCGCCTGGGCCGCTGAGGTCTCGGGTCCGAAGGCCAAGTTCACTTCGATGGGGCGCAGCCACGTCATTTGGACGTTCAGGTCCTTCAAGAAGCCGCGAATGTTGACGGTCTCAATCCGCTCTGCTCGCAGGTTGTACCCGTCGTTTGCCATCTCGCTAAAAGGACCCGTCAGGATGATGCTGGTGCCTTGGTAGCGCACGCGCTCGGGGGGGATCACTTCCCACGCCTCGCCGCGACGGTAGGTCCACTTGTAGCGAGGCACATAGGCGCCTCGACCTGCAGAGATGGACCGGTCAACCACGGTGAACCGAACGGTCCAGCCCGCGCGAATAGGGGGCATGTCTTGGATGAAGAACTCAAGGTTCCGGCCCGTGTTTCGCACGTCCCAGTTGTTGATCATCCGCTCCTCACCGCCGCGGTCATCGCGCCAGGTGATCTCGAGATCCTCCTCCATCCGATGGGCGAGCCAGCGTTCGTAGTCCACCGTGCCGCGGATCCACCACTTCTCCCCAGCGACCGCTTCCGGCATCGCGGCGAAGTCATCGGGAAGACCGAAGTGGTCCAGTTCCGACATACGAGGAAGATTGGCTTTGAGAGTGATCTCTGGTAGGCCAAGCACCTGCTCTTCTTCTTCTTCGCGGACGATCGGGACCCACGGCTTCTCGCCGTCTTCGCTCCAGAACTCCCACTTGAACAAGCTGCCAATGGGCAAGGATTCGTTTGCGGACCGAATCCGTAGTCGACCCGGAGGAGACGGCTGCTCGGGGTTCGGGGTCATGCGTTGGAAGTCATCGTGCGACAGATAGAGGAACTGGAATGGCGTGAACGCCCGAGGTCCGTGCTCGATGGGGTCCATCTTGAACACCTGCACGCCAGACCCGTCTCCAAACTCCAAAACCTTGCTGCAGGCCTCGTGCGGCGCAAATGGAATCTCACGAACCATCGGCTTCTTGCCGGCCTTGACCGCCACCATTCGGGTGACATCACACCGGTGAACCGTCAGGGGGTCGGTGGTGAGGAAGTGCAGGGGCTCACCGGTCTCTCCCATGCGCGTCGAATTGCGACTGAACGCCGGCATATCGACGGATTCATGCGCATCACCCCGATGCTCAAACGTCAGCGGCACAAGGGCAGGACGGGCGTCCCGGCGCTCTTCGCCAATGAAGTTGAGGAAGTGGATGTACGTCTTGTCCGGCACGCGGTTGAGCCGGTAGATGATCATCTCCGTCATCCACGCAAACAGCTGCACCAAGGTCATGCCCGGATCTGCGTCGCCCAAGTTCGTCCACTCGGGACAGTACTGGGGGATCAGGGCGCGTGCCTCGCGTACAATGTCGTCGTAGCGGCGGTCGTCAAGATTCGGAGGTGTGATCGGCATTGGCTAGCTCTACCCGCCTGGATTCAAGAGCAGATCGAGGTCCTGCTCTGATTGGGTGGTTTTGACCTGATAGTTGACTTTCACACGTACGGTGCCGCCCGGATCGGGCCAAGCATCAACCGAGAGGACGGTGACGCGAGGCTCCCAACGGGCGACCGCATGCTGGACGTGCCGAGAGATGAGATCGGACGTGGCCAGCGTGTTGGGAGCAAACATGAGCTCATGGATCCGACAACCGAAGTCCGGGAGCATCTGGCGCTCACCGGGCTTGGTCCCCAAGATGAGAGTCAAGCACTCCTTGATGTTCTGCTCGTATTCGCTGATGCCAACGGCACCGGACGATGGGTCGAACTGAAACGGGAATTTCCACCCGCGTCCCAGGAAGTCCTTTCGCATCCGCTCCCCTGCGGTGACTAGGGAGCGCATTCCACCACATCCCTGCCGCCGTGTGCAGTGCTGAAGGAGATTTGCGCCCCTTCCGCACTATATTTCTGCTTTCACGGTTCCTACGGGCGGAAGTGCAGCGAGGAAAGCACACCGGATCCAACGACCCAGTGGTGCGCCCTCCGGGCCGAACGCCTACTGCGGAGCGGTATTGCCGACGAATCGAATCATGGTGGAAGACGATCCTCCGACCTCGATGACGTGGGTGCAGCTCACCACGAGGCCCTCTGCGTTGTGGTCCTTGTACTGCCCGACCAACTTGACCTTGGTCCCGGGCGCCACCGACCCATTGAGGTGGCAAGAAACGGTACCGCGCACCAAGCTACGAGCGAGCCTGTTCATCTCGGCCTCGGCCATTGCCTTGGCGGTCGCGTCGGAGTCCACAAACACATCGACGATGTGCATCTCGCCGGTCGCCGTCTTGGAGTCGGCTGGGGCGCCTCCGCCAAAAGACTCGGTGCTCTTCGACTCAAACGAGCCTTTCACCTGCTTCTTCGCCATATGATTCCAGCCGTAGACGGTCACTTTCGGCGGAATCTGTGCATCGGAGTGCTGAACGTCGACCTTGATGACGTCACCTTGGGAGATCTCGACCGCCTTGTCGGAGCTCTGAGGCTTCTTGAACTGGATCTTGCCTTCTTCGGAGAAGACCAAGTACCCATTGCGAGACGCCAGCCGCTTCAAGAACGCAAGGTTCGTCTCGGCCCGCTGGAAAATGTAGGGGCGCTCGCCGGCGGTGTCGTCCACCGTGCCGGCCGTGGCACCACCCTGCTGAATTACATCCTTCGCCACGACGCTATCTTTGATCTTGTCGGTGGTAGATCCGCCCCACACCTTGGTGGCTCGGCTATTGGCGAGCTTCACCATGGGGTCCAGCGCCGTGATGATGATAACCTCAGCACCACGCTCCACGCCGTGGGCCACCGAGGTGACGTGACCCTGGAACGACTTCTTCGTCGCGCCCGCGATCTCGATGATGACTTCATCGCCGATCTTGTACTGCGACGGGTTCAAGTCCGTCGCGGTCATGGTGATCTTCGCCTGGCCAATCATGTCCAGGTGATTCTCAACCACCATGGACTTCACGCCCTCTGGCGCGTCCTGGGTGTGTTCCGTCGAACCCAGCGTCATCTTGTACGCTGCGGTTGGCGACGGCGCCGCATTCAGTTTCGGTTCAGTGATATCGGCCATAATGTCCTCAAAACGCGGGTAGCGGAGACCGGCCTTGGGCGCCGATCACCCCAAAAGCTGTGTCTAGTCTTCGCCCGTGACCTTGTCGGTCACAGCCTTGCCAGCCGACTCCATGTTCTTTGCCGCGAACTTGGCCTCGCCGACGGCCTTGTCCAGTTCGTTGGGCCCGCTGACGGCGCGCTTGACCTTGCTCGTAGCCTCGTTGAGAGCCTTGGCCGCCTTGGCCTTCTGCTTGCGCGCCGAGTTCATGGACGCCTTGGCATCCTTCATCTTGCCCTTTGCGTTGTCCATGGCACCCGGCTTGGACGCCGCTTCGGCCGCGTCTGCGACCTCGGGCTTGTCCGTACCGATTCCCGCGGTGGTGCTGGCCTTTTCGGGAGAGGCACCCGCTGCTGCGACGCCGCCGCCATCGGCCGGCGCTGCTGCGCCGCCACTCGCTCCAGCGGCCACGGTCGCGCCTCCGCCGGCAGCGTCCGTCTTCCCGCCGGCTGAAGCCTTCGCTCCGGCTCCGGCTCCGCCTGCATCGCCGCTCGGCGACGCACCGCCGCCGTCCGCGCCGCCAGACGCCTTCGCATCTGCACCGCCCCCTGCTGCCTTACCGCCTGCCGCTGCATCCTTACCGCCAGACGCCTTGGCTTCGCCGCCGCTCGCTGCGCCGGCTGCGCTGTCGCCACCGGCTCCACCGGAAGCCTTCGCTGCCGCGCCGCCCTTGTCGGACGCGCCGCCCGACGCTTTTGCGTCTCCGCCTGCGCCGCCAGACGCCTTCGCATCCGCACCGCCAGATGCCTTCGCATCCGCACCGCCAGATGCCTTCGCATCGCCGCCTGCGCCGCCGTCAGCTCCGCCGGACGCCTTCGCGTCGCCGCCTGCGCCGCCGTCAGCTCCGCCGGACGCCTTCGCGTCGCCGCCTGCGCCGCCGCTGTCGCCGCCCGAACCGCCACCAGCTCCGGGTCCGGCGGCCTTCTCGCCACCTTGAGCGCCCGCACCCGAGCCGCCTTCAGGTCCGGCGGCCTTCTCGCCACCTTGAGCGCCCGTTCCCGAGCCGCCTTCAGGTCCGGCGGCCTTCTCGCCACCTTGAGCGCCCGTTCCCGAGCCGCCTTCAGGCCCGGCCGCCTTCTCGCCACCTTGAGCGCCCGTTCCCGAGCCGCCTTCAGGCCCGGCGGCCTTCTGGCGCTCTTCCCGGCTGTGATCGCTGTACTCGGCCTCGCCAACCTCACCAGCCTCGCCAGTGGGCGCCTCGGACCGCTCCGTCGCGCCCTTCGCTCCCGTGCCCGAACCACCCGCAGGAGCTTCGGTGGGCTTGCGGTCTGCAGCGAAAGCTGCACCGACGGCAGCGCCGCCGAGGGCCGCAACCGCCACCGCCGCTGCAGAGGTCAACACGATCCCGAGGTCTTCGAGTTCCTCTTCGTCGAAGGAGCTCGGAGCCTCTTCGATGGCCTCGGCGACCACCGTCACCTCGGCGAAGACCGTCTCTTCGATCTCCTCGGTCACGCTGACTTCCACAACCTTCTTGGATTCCTCCGCGATGGCCTCAGCAGTCTCGTCATCGGTGACGATGACGTCCTCGTCTGCCTCGAACTCTTCGGTCGGATCGGCCTTACCATTGGCCTTTGCGACGGCCTTGGCGTCTGCGCCTTCCCGGTCCGCAACCGACTGCGACGTGTCGCCCGCCTTCGCCTTGACCGTCTTGACGTTCTCGAACATGCCCTTGACCACGAGAGCGCCGGCCTTGGCGCCACTTCGCGAGCCAAAGTTGACCTTGGTCTCGACCATGGAGACCGCGACCTGGGCCCGAATCGGCTTGCCATCCGCGGAGAACATCATGAGCGTCGAGGACACCTTCTCGATCACGCCGTCAAAGTCGACGCCGCCGGAGCCCCACTTGAAGTGCACGAACGGAGGTCGCTGCACGGGCTTGGAGGAGTCGCCTTCGTCCTTGAACTGGCCAATGACGGGCGCAACCATGCCTTGCAGCGGCTTGATCCACTTGTCGATCACACTGTCGCCAGTATCCGTCGTGTCGAAGATGAGAGTCATCTCCAACTTAGACGGGTCTTTGGCCGTGTATTCGGGATCGAACCCCAAGTTTTCATACTTGACGTTCCACTTGCCACTGTCGGTGATCTTCAGATCCGTAGGATTGAACTGCACCTCGAACTGGCCGCCCACCTCGGGGGTGAAGGTCGCTCGCGTAACGTTGGTACTACCACCACATTGAGTGCCCATCGGGGTCCTCCGCGCTTCGGTTCTTCAAGTCGCCGAGACGATTGAGAACCGCTTCAAAAACATCGCGCTTGAGCGCCTGAACATTGGCTGAATCTGCGTTGACTGAGGTCTCGGAACCTCCGCCTCCACCTGCACCCACTTCGCTATCCGACATGCGGACGTGCTGTTGGGCCTCACCGACTCGCTGGTCCACCTCGGCGAGGTGAATCAAGTTGAGGAGCTTGTTGGCGAGCTGAGTGACCCGGCTAGCGCCGAGACCCTGCGAGCTCTTTCCAGACGCGACCGGCAAGAACTGCCGGGGCGCGCCCGCTGCCATTGAGCTGGCACCACGACGAGGCGACACGAAGTCAGCCTCTGGGGCGGTACCCCTCATCCGCAAACCCATCACATGACGGGCTTGCTCCCGCTGCTCGCTACGAGCCACCTGCTCGAGAGTCACGATTCGCTCGACAAGCTTCACCGCCGGAGACGGGAGGCTTCGTCGGAGGTCCGCGCGACTGACCTTGCCATCGGACACCAAGCGCACGATCTCTTCAGGCGAAGAGGCGCGAGCCAGAGCGTTAACGATGGGATGATCGGCCCGGAAGCTGGACCGTTCACCCAACAGGTGGTCCCGGTCACCCACCGTAGATGCAGAGGCATCACGGCTGGCCCAAGACGGAAGATCATCATTCACATGCCCGTCGTTCGTCATTGCGAATGGCGAGGATGCGAGTGTCGTTTGTGGCACGCCACGGCGGGAGCCCATGGAGCTCGACCGGCGGCGACCCGCTTGAGTCCGACCGGTCGATCCGGCGGCACGCTGGAGTCCGCCCGAACCACCACCCGCGGTCCCCCGAGCGGTCGGCTGTGCGCCCCCACGACGACCGGCAGCTCCGGTAGTGCGAGCGGCGCCACCCGAGAAGGGTCGACGTTGTGAGCCAGAAGCGCGCTGAGCTTGACGTTGGCCACGCTCGAAGAGCGATGTGGTGCCCCTTTCTGCGGAATCCGACGCTTCTCCGGCCGAAAGAACGGTTCCAGGAACCGAAGACGCCTGGGATGAGCGACGAGTGGACGAACGCCCAACTCCACGGCTCTCGCGCGCTTCGGCAGCAACCTCGGATGGCGAAGCTTGAAGCCAGGCTTGGTTGCCAGCGAGCGCGGCATAGCGAGCCGGCGACACCGACACTTGTCGGCCCGCACGGAGGGCGCGACCGAGTTCAGACTTCGAACGGCCACCATAGGTGGACGAGGCTTCCATCCGAGCCGCAGCCCAGGCCGTGGGACCGGCCGGAACGTCACGGACGCGGGTCACGACTCGCCGGGTGGCCGAAGGGTCGCGTTGAGCATCGAGTGTGCCGACCATTCGGTCGACGCTCTCCATCAGGATGGGAGCGGGCTCAAGCACGGTCGTTTGAACGCCGCGAGACCACGGCGATGCACGACGGGCAGCCGGCGCCTGTCGTGCAACATCCGCGCGGGACATGCGTCGCTCTGATTGGGAACTGGCGTACGCCGTTCGCTCATCCGATGAGGCAGTGACGGCTCGGCTGGCCTCAGGGAGCAAGACGCTCAGCGTAGGTGTCCATGCCAAGCTCGACCTGCGAGCCTGTGCCGCACCTCGGCCGAACGGGCGACGAGACGAGACGCCCCCTATGTCGCGCTCGGTCAGTCCCACGTAGGCCGCCGGACGACGGTGGGTCTGGCCAACGCCCCTGGAGTCCACGCGAACGGGTGCTTGGCTGCGAGCGGCCGCTCGTGTGGTCGCGGAAGGGCGACGAGCACCAGAGGAACGAGCGGGACGGAGCGCCTTCACGGCGAGGGTGTCGACTGGGGCAGACGAGAGCTCACGCTCCAGCGCCACGTACGGAAGCGTCAGGCCACGGACCGTGCGCCGTGCACCCGAGCGACTGCGGCGAGCAGAGCGTCGCTGCGCGGAAGGCGTCTGTGTGGAGGGCGTCTGTGCGGGGCCACGACCTTGTTCAGTCCTGACGCCCGAGCGGAGCCGGCTGGCCACAACGCCGCGGGTCGCAGCTGCAGCCCGACCGGCACTCCGAACGCCGGCCGGCGTGGACCGCATGGCCGCCCGAAGCGTAGGCGTAGCTCGCAGGCCTCGACTCGGGCTTGAAGCAGCAGAGGTCGAGTCTGAAGATGGCTTCACCGCCCCTCGTGAGGAGGTCGAGGGGCGGGAAGAAGTAAGAAGCTCGGTGGCGGGCCCGTGAGAGACCGCTGACCGTGCCGCAATGGAGCGCTCAGAAGAGCGCGTGGGCGTCACGACGGCGGCGCGGGACTGCACTCGACCGCGCGAGTCCGTAGTCGGCGTGGCCAGCGACCGCTGTGCGGCGTGAAGGGCCGGTCGATCCTCGCGAGACTCAACGGCGTCGGCCTCGGCCTCGGTCGGGGTGAGCACCGTTTGGGTCGGCCCTGTCTTGGCGAACGGCGAGCGCCTGGATGCGGGAGCACCGGAGGCTCGGGTCGTGCGAGTAAGACGAGCCTGCGCCACATCTTGGACCGCGGCGGTGAGCGCTTCATCCGTCGAGGCGGGAACCGATCGGGCCTCGATATGGGCCATCGGAGAGCGCTCGTTCCACAACGTGCCCTGCTGGCTCAGGTCTCGAACCGACGTGCCGCGCAATGCTGCCCGATGGCTAGGCTCGGTCGAGGTCTCGGTGGCGACGCCACGCACGGTCGAGGGCAACACGCGGTCATGTACGTAGGAGGCCACCGATGGACGTGCGGAGGCTGGGGCAGCCGAGACCGTTCCCCGAAGGGCGGCCCGTGCCGCTGGAGGCGTGTGGGTCGCTTCCGCTTGGAGACGACGGACGGCGCGTTCGACTTCAAGACGGCGAGCGGTGTGCTCAACCGCGACCACAGAGCGGGCCGGCAAGGCTGCGGTGCCACGCGGAGCCGGTGCGGCGCCACGCGGAACCGATGCGGTCGTGGCGGCGGCCCTGCGGCTCGCCGACGGTGCGGTGCCCTCGACGGACTCGGAGACCGTGGGAGCGTCCGGCGTCAACACCGTTGTGGTGGGGCTGAACACGGTGCGAGCCCGAGCCCCCCCGCCAAGACGACTCGCAGCCTTGCCGCTGGCGAAAGCGCGGCTGGCTACGGGTCGACGAACCGGAGCATGAATCGAAGAACCGACTGGATTGGGGGCCAAGGTCAGCCGGCCCCGACTATCGCGAGCCACTGGCATCGCTCGACGCGCGATACGCACCGAAGGCGATGTGGGCGCAGCAGAGCGAACGCCAACCCTGAGGGCCTGAACGGATCGGGTCTGAACGGGGGCAGACATCACGGGGCTGGAGTGGACCACGCCGGATGATGCGGGAGCGTTCGCGCGTTGCGCGGCTCGGACCGTAGATGCCGTGCGGCTACGATGGGAGGCGGACAGCACACTGCGACGGGACCGCGAAGCGCTTCGACCGGCCAGAGGGGCGCCGGCGGTCCGAGCGGCCAGAGGGGCGCCGGCGGTCCGAGCGGCCACGGCGGGGCGCGAAACAACCGTAGAGCGGGGGCGCTCCGTGGACGGCTGAGCAGCTCCAGGACGCACGTGGGCGGCGCGCCGCTCTGCGGGCTCCGACGAATCGATGGACGAAGCGAGCTCTTCTGGAGCCACGTAGACGTACGAAGTCGGGGCTCGGAACAGGCCGCGGAAGCCACGTGCGGTAGACCGCTGCGGCTGAGCAGAGCGCAGCGAAGCCCGTCGCGACGGCGATGTGGAGGCCGAAGCCACCTGACGGAAGCCACCCGAAATCGGCGCTTCAACGGAGCGTGCCGCCGATGGGCGGTGAGGACTCGTGACCCGCGACGTAGGGGTACTCTGAGAGCGGCGGACCAAGCGGGCCGTAGCGGTTCGGGAGGCACTTGGGGCGAGAGCCCGCATTCCACGTGCCAAAGTGGGGGTGACGGCTGCGGCCTGGGCTGCCTGCACACGGCGAGCGACTCTTTCAGTCAGAGGGGCCGTTGGGCTGCTGGAGGCGGCGAGAGCCGGAACAACGCCGGGGCCAGCGCGACTGGCGACCTGTTGGGTCCGAGCGGCTGTGGCAGCGGGGGCGATCGACCGTGAAGCGCGCCGAGGCGGAGCTGTGGCCGGAACCACCGCGCGCTGAGAACGGACCGGCGGCTCTGGGACCTCGGTGGTCGGCGCCTCTTCAAAGGCCAAAGAGACCAATGAAGGCGAAGACCAAAGGGTTGGGCGCAGCGAGCGCTGGCCGCGAGCCACGCCCTCAAACCGAGCCGCGACGGAAGCCACTGCGGAGCCACCGGTACGCGGTGCCGACCCGACTTGGACTTGCACCGCCCGACGAGTCGCGGCAGGGAGAGATCGAACGACGTCGCGAACGATTCGCTCTCGCTGATGCGAAGGCGCCGCTTGGATTTCCCGCACCGCCTGACGAAGGCGGCGAGCTGCCGAACCTTGAAGACGATCGGCGGCCGCTGCGAGGTTGCGGGCTTCATGCACGTCAGACTGGACGGCTACAGACTGGACCATGCGGTCGAGCGGACGCTCAGAGTCGGCCATCGAGAGTCGAGGCTGACCCGCCGTGGTTCGGCGCGCAGGAGCAGGGATCCGACGACGAGATGTACCCGACGCATAGGAGCGGACATGTTTGGGAGCAGAGGCCGTCGTCGGGCTCCGCTCGACCCGACCCGCCATTGTCGGCGATACCGGCGCCGAAACGCGAACCGCGCTGGGCAAGGTCTGGGGGACAGGCCGATTCCAACGGCTCGACGCCTCGGGGGCGGGCTCTTCTTCGACCACGTTCTGCTGCGGCATCTCCGCAAACACGAGGCTCGAATCACTGACGGTTCCGTGCACGGAGCGCCGGGCGGCTGCTGTGCTTCGACCGCGCGACATTCTGCGGCTGACGCTTGGGCGCTCCGCGTTCAGATCGGACAGCCGAGCTAACAACCGCCGTCGGGACGAGGCGGACGCCGCTTGTTCCGACGCAACTCGGCGACGACGATCAGCGCGAGCCCGGGACAGCAGCTGCTTCGCCGTCACCTCGCGGAGCTCATCCTCGTCGAACTCGTCTTCCTCGTCGTCTAGCGGCAAGGTCAAGTATACCAGCCGGAAGCTGGCCAATGATTGGCGTGCACCCCATGGATCGTCGAGGCCGAGGCGCTCGAACAACATGGAACTACCTGAAGTGCCGCGCCCGAATAAACGGGAACTGAGACGCTCGGACAAGCGACTCCCAGGCACAGATCGGGTCCGGATCGTCATGGACCAGCCCTCATACAGAACAGAACAGAAAAGCGGAGAACCCGCGAGAACAGCGTAACAGGAAACAACTAGCCGTCAGAGATCTTAAGACCACTGTGGGCGATTTCGATGGTCTCGACAGCGAGGTCGGACCCACCAGAAGACAGGCTGGGACCTTCCCATGAGACAGGCCAAGCATTGGCAAACTCATAGCGGCGAAGAACTTTGCCAGCGTTGTCGAGCAGGGCGATGTGCCCCGTCGACTCCTTGGCGTCGGTGCGAATGCCGGTGGTGAACTTGTCCGTCAGGTACTTGTCCCGCCACTGGGCGAGGCGGTTGCTGGGCGAGAGGCCCACCTTCAAGACGATGTTTTCCCACTTGGACTGCCCAACACGCTTGTGCGTGCGGCCATTGAGCCCGCCTTCCTTGATCTCGAAGACCTCGGCAGAGGTCTTGAGGCCGGAAGCTTCCATGAAGTAGCCGACAGGCTCGGCCTTCTCCCCCACTCCCAGATACAGAGCGAAGTTGAAGTTTCCCCAAGGATCCAGGACGCCATGGTCGGCCATAGGGGCCTGAGAGCGTTCCTGGTTGGACTCCGAATAGCTGACGGTGATCTTCCGCGTCAGCTTCTTGACGGAGACCGCAGTGACCTTGGCCGCGACGATCATGCCGCGCGTTCCCTTGGCCACTGTGCCAGCGGTGTGAGCTTTAGGGGAGGCCGGTGCGCGCCGGGTGTAGATCTTGACGGACTTCGCCGTCGTGCGCGCCTTGACCACCATACCTCGTTGATATTGTGCCATTACATCTCTCCAACAGCACCATCGGCGCCAAGACGGAGTTCCACAAGAATATACTCTGCAGTAGAAATAGGTCGAAGCCGAATCGTGACGTTGATCTGACCGGCATCTCTCAGTTCGGCGGGGTTCGTCTGTTCGTCACAGCGTACAAGATAGTCTTGTCCCGCCGTGTCTCCCGTCAGGAGTCCGGACGACCAAAGTTGGTCGAGCCGCCCGCGCACGATCCGAGTAACAATGCTCCAAAGCTCGGGGTTCTGGTTCTCGAAGACAGCCCATTCACTGTCTCGCCGGACCTGCTCGCAAATCAACGAGACGATCCTTCTGGAGTTAATATGTATCCAGTTCGGGTCCGATGACAAGGTCCGAGCGCCCCAAACCACAACGCCGCGCGCTGGCTGCATGAGGACAGGGTTGATGTGATGCTCTGTGAGCACGCCCCCCTCGCGAAACCTGAGCTGAACGGACGGGTGCGTGACCCCCCTCAGAATTTCATTGGCTGGGGGCCAGTAGACGCCGAACGGGTTGTGCTTGTTCTCTACCCTGGCGAAAATTCCGGCCACGTGGCCGCTTGGCGGAAACTCGCGGTCCCCCTCCATGAGCCAGGGGTAGTAGACGGCGCCGTAGCTCGCGCTTGGGGCATTTTCTTTGCGGAAGGCATCGACCCAGGCCAGCAGGGCCTCGTCGTGCAGCTCGCGGGGCGGGTCGATGATCAAGAACCGGTTGTTCATCTCCCGGCAATGCTCAAGGAACATCTTGTAGACGCGGTCCCCGCCGACGATCGGCCGATTGCCATCGAACTCTAGGGGCAGGTAGCCGAGCGCAGGCATGCACAGGATGCCTAGGTCCTCTTCGCCGCGGAGCCGGTCGATGAGCGGGGCGAAGAGAGCCTCGAACGGGTCGATGGCCATCAGGTCCTGCTCGGACTCGATCATCACCCCGAAGAGGTGACACGTGACGCCGCCATTGCGAAAGAAGCCTTCGGCTGCTCGCCGCGTTGAGACGTCGAAGAGCATGCGGCCGGGGTTCTTCTCGAGCTGCTCGTAGCTCTCGAGCCGAAGCTCCAAGAAGTCGCCAACGCCAGCTCCTTTGGGCCACCGGTCGCGGGTGACAACGCCCACTACACCTAGAATATCGCTGCGAACCGTACCGGTCTCACGAACGATCTCTTTGGCATGCTGGACGATGATTCCGGGATGCACAGTCACCTCGACAAAACAGAACTCAAAGGGGCGCGAAGAACAGGGCTCGGAAGACAAAGAATGGGGCGCGGGGCGGGCTGCGTCAACGGCTCTTGTTGATCCGCTCGTTGATACCCGAAATCTCGCGCACCCAGGAGTGACGTTCGCGATGAGATATCGTCAAGATCTCTTCGCGACTCCAGTGGAAGTGGTAGGCGATGAACGCTACCTCCTTGAAGACATTCTCCAGGGGGTAGCTAACTATTCCCCCAGGCGGCCGAACTCCTTCTCGAAGGCGTGGCCGCATTCGGGGCAGGTGACTCGGACGGTCGCCTCGTCTTCGTTGATGCGGTTGTACATCTCTTCCAAGAACCGAAGGTCGGCGGCGAAGAGATTCTCGATGATGCCCGTGTTGACATCGGACACGGTGCCGATGCGCTTGATGACGCGGGAGAGCAGCACGATGATCAGGTATGCCCGATTTCGCTGCACGCGAAGATCGTTGAGGGGCACGATCTCGTCTTTGGCATTGGCCAGGCGCATCACGCCTTCGCGGTGCACGTTGCCGTCGTTGTCTACGTAGCCAACAGGCAGAACGAACTCGTACTCGGTCTTGAGGTCCATGGACTCGGCTCTCCGGAGCATGCCCTTGCGGGCGAAAATAAAGGAAAAATGCGCGATAAATACAAGGAACAAGGTCCCATCGCCAGCAGAGCGCTAGCGATGGGACCCGGAAAGGAGGCTACTCCTCGATGAGGGCGCCGCCGTCCCACTGACCGATCGAGAAGATGACAAACTCGGCCGGCTTCACGGGGCAAACGCCGATCTGCACGTTGACCTGGCCCGCATCGATGAGGAAGCGGGGGTTCGTCTCTTCGTCACACTTGACGTAGAACGCCTCTTCGGCAGTGTTGCCGAACAGGGCGCCGGAACGCCAGACGCGGGACAAGAAGGCCCGGACGTCACGGGTGAGCTTCTTCCACAGGCTCTGATCATTCGGCTCGAACACGGCCCACTGGCTGCCCAGCATGATCGACTGCTCGATGAAGATGAAGAGGCGGCGAACATTGATGTACTTCCAGCTGGGGTCCGACTTGGTCGCGAGCGTACGCGCGCCCCAGATGCGGATTCCGCGGTCCTTGAAGATCCGGATGACGTTGATGCCACGGTCATTGTACTGACCCTGCTCAATCCGGTTGATGTTCTGGGACAGGCCAGTGATTCCCATGAGAATCTCGTTGGCCGGTGCCTTGTGCACGCCGCGGTCGGTGTCGACGCGAGCAAAGACGCCACAGACGTGGCCACTGGGCGGAACGAACAGCTCGTTCTTGGTGGTGCGGATGAGCTTGCGACGGAGAGGACCGGTGACGGTCATGTCCTGCTCGCCGACGTACCAGCTGGGCTTGGTGACCTTGACCCAAGGCACGTACATGGCGCCGTAGCCCTTGTCGGACGCGGGGATGTCCATGTCGCCAGCGCTGACGATAGGTCCGTCGAGGATCGCGAAGCGGTCCTTACGGGTCTCGCAGTGCTCGAGGGTCTCTTTCTGCTGCTGGTTCGAGAGTCCAGGCGACACATGGAGAGCCATGTCGTCGACGTCGTCGAAGGCGTAGAGGCCGAGCTTGTCAGCTTGGTTCTCGCGGATCGAGCACTCGAGGTTTTGCACGCCCATAAGGTAGACGTAGGCCTTGGCTCCGCCATTGTCGTAGAAGCCGTTGACGGCTGCGACAAAGTTGAACACGGACTCTTGGGAGAGCCAGGTGCGGAACTGGGACTTCAGTTCGTCATCGGAACCGAGCGCCTCGAAGACCGCATCAGCAGCCTCGTCGGGATCGTCGATGTCCTGGCCAACAAGCTCAACGATGGTCTTGGTGGAGCACAGGAACTCGGCGAAGTAGCTCTGAAGCCAGCGGAAGAACTCGCTCTTGTTGGTGACGGGGAATGGCGGCACCGAGTACTCGCTCATCATCGCCGTGCCCTTGGCACCTTCGAACTCGTAGCCGTAGACTTCGAGGAATTCCTTGGCAGTCTTCGGAGCGGGCTTGTCCAACGCGAAGGTCGCGCCGATCGTGTTGAGCAGGTCTTCGACGGCAGCATCGTCGTCGGTGACAACCTTGCCAGCGGCATCGAGAAGCTTCTCGGAGACTTCGACAGCGTCCTTACCGACGGTGACCTTGGTCTTGCCAGAGCCGCCCTTGCCAATGCTGACCTTGTGGCCGTTGAGCTCAAGAAGCTTCTTGACGTCCTTGACCGCGGAGGTCTTCAGGTTGAACGCCGTGCTGAGAGCGGTGACCGCCTCGCCCGACTTGCCTGCGACCTTGCCACTGGTATCAACCAGCTGAGGCACGACCTTGCCACGGATGGTGCGAGTACCGTCCGTGCCAGTGATCGCCACTGCATCCGTGGGTGGTTCGAACGCAAAAAGTCCGATGAAGCCTGGGATACTGGTCGAAACGCCAGAAATTGGCTTCGGTCCAGAGTCGACTTCGCGAATGTACACGCCTGGGGTATGGTATTCCATTATAAATCAGCCCTCTTCGTTGTTATCCGTCGTGGGACGCAAACCGTACCCCGCCGGACCTATGGTGTTCTGCCTTTGACTAGTGGGTCGCGTTGCCATCCGGCCGCTCTTGCGTCCATTGGCTCGTTCCCCGGCTGGCCGTTCCGTCTCGATGGTCTCGAGGCGTTCCGTCCGAACGATTGTCGGAGGCGCCGATACCAACGGCCCCCGTACCGCACAGCGTGCTTGGTACGTGGCATACGGCCGGTATGGCGCTTCGTGAATTGTGAAAAAGTTAATAGCGTCGCCTACAGTGAAGTCGTCGACCAGAGACAGGGCAACCTTTTCCATTACCAGGTCTTCCCCGATATTTTCAAGGCCCCAATCAGCACCGGCGGAGTCGACCACTCGGGCATCTGGAAGAACGTAGCGACGGGGACGATACAACAGGTGCGTCGCGTGGTGCAGACGCATCATCACCCAACCCAGCAGCCGCTCGGCGTCGCTGCGGAACTTGGAGTGAACTGAGACCATGTAGTACAGCTCTATGAACAGCGGCGGCCACTCATAGAACAGCTCACTATTTTCAGGGTGCTCGTGGTCGGGCACCGAGAATGGCGTGGTGCGATAGCGCTTGGGGTTGCGCAACGCGTCGTTCTGCTGAAGCCGGTACATGTAGATGTAGATGACCTCTTCGCGGTCCTTGGGGACGAACGAAAGATCTTCTTCGATGCGCGGCGGTGGCGAGGAGGCGGGCCAACCGTCCAAGAGGAACCGCTGGAGCGACTCGGTGACTTCGCCGATGACGTTGTCACCCTGGTTGGGACCGACCGCAAAGCCTTCTGGGATCACGCGCTCCATCAGCGGGCCTCGCGGGAGGCAAGCCACTCGTCGACGCTCGGAGGCGCGGCCAGTGGGGGCGGATGGATATTGAGGGCGCGAATCGGGTTGCCTTGGATGAAGCCCTCACGATGTTCGCGAGCCTCGACGACGGGTCGGGCACGCACGAACTTTGAGCGGACCGACATACCCGCATCGAACAACTTGCGCCGCCGTCCACGAGCCACTTCTTGGCGATACGGCTCTTTGACGATGCGAATCAGAAGCGGAGCGTTCGGCGACGTGTCCACGAGGCGCCGATTGGCCCGCTCTTTCACCTGACGTCCCGCCGTTTGGTTCTGAAAAAGCCCCTCAAAAACACGCAACTCACGATCCCGCTTCTGGAGCCGCCCCTGAAGGCGCCCAGGTTTTTGGAAACGCTCCCCCGGGAACGTTCGCTTCGATCGGGTGTGGCGGTTGTGAACTGAGATGTGGGTCTCCCTCTCCCTCGGGCGCCGATCCTCACCACCGATGTCGCTGGAGATCAAGTGCTGGTACGAGGATCGATCATTTAGACGAAACCGAGGCCGTCTGAGGACGGCTTGGCGTGCTAGCTTTGGAGCATGCAGGGACCACAGAAAAAAGCGGGCGCTGGCGGCAGCAAGTCCACCGCCGAGTACGCAGCGCTCGATGCCGTCAAGGATCCATCGTCTGCGCGCATGCTTCGCATGGGCCAAAGCGTTGGCAATGACGAGCTCCAAAAACGCATCGACCAGGGGTCCGCTTCTCGCGACGAACTGCTCACATATTTGTCGTCGCGCCTGGGCTCCATGCGGCAGGCGCAGGTGCGCGAGGAGTCTTTTGGCAATGACAAGATGCGGTCGGCATGGAAAGACATCGCGGACCAACACAAGACCGATGTGACCAAGCCCGAGCCCACCC